>JANNFB010000150.1:0-9486 GCA_031379365.1 Burkholderiales bacterium | reverse complement strand
AGGTCGTGCAGCGCGATGGTGGTCGTGACGACGGCGTCGAGGATGCCTTCCGGGATCTCGCTGCCATCGCCGAGCAGGATGGCCGGGTTGGTCATCAGGTGACCGACGTTGCGAACGAACAGCAGCGAGCGGCCGTGCAAGGTGACCGGCCGGCCATCGGCGCCGGTGTAGCGGCGGTCGGGTTCGAGGCGGCGCGTGAAGGTCTTGCCGCCCTTGCCGACCTCTTCGGTCAGCGTGCCGCGCAGGATGCCCAGCCAGTTGCGGTAGGCGAGCACCTTGTCGTCGCCGTCGACGACGGCCACCGAGTCTTCGAGGTCCAGGATCGTCGTCAGGGCCGCCTCGAGCACGAGGTCGGCAATGCCCGCGGGGTCGTTCTTGCCGATCGCGTGGTTACGGTCGATGCGAAGGTCCAGGTGCAGGCCGTGGTGGCGCAGCAGTACCGACGACGGCGCTTCGGCGTCGCCCTGGTGGCCGACGAAGCACGCCGGATCGGCCAAGCCGGTGACCGTGCCGTCCTTCAGTGAAACCGCGAGCCGGCCGCCCTCAACGCCATGACCAGCGCCGGGTTCGACAAAGTAGCCCGTCGCATCCCGGTGCGAGCCGGTGGCCAGCGCGGCGGCCTGGTCGAGCACGCCGCGCGCGAAGTCGATCACCTTCTGGCCGCGCACCGGGTTGAAGCCGCGGCCCTTCTCGGCGCCGCCGCTCTCGGGAATCACGTCGGTGCCGTACAGCGCGTCGTACAACGAGCCAAAGCGCGCGTTCGCAGCGTTGAGCGCGTAGCGTGCGTTGAGGATGGGCACGACCAGCTGCGGCCCGGCCAGAACGGCGACCTCGTCGTCCACGTTGGCCGTGTTGCACAGCACCGGGCCGGTGGGCGCGGCGAGGTAGCCGATGCGCCGCAGGAACGCCCGGTACGCCGGCATGTCGCCGATCGGGCCGGGGTGGGCCGCGTGCCAGGCGTCCAGCTCGAGCTGCAGGCGGTCGCGCTCGGCGAGCAGGGCGCGGTTCTTCGGCGTCAGCTCGTGCACGATCGCGTCAAAGCCGGCCCAGAACGCGGCTGGCTCTACGCCGGTGCCGGGCAGCACTTCCTCGTCGATGAAGCGGGCCAGGGTGTCATTCACCTGCAGGCGGTGGCGGGGAAGGTAGGTGGTCATGGTCTGATCCGTGAAACGCGGTCAAGCGGCGGGGGCAGGGAAGAAATCAAGCACGTCGCGCAGGCTGCTGCCGGTGCGGGTGGGTTGGGTATCGAGCGCTTCGAGTGGCAGGCCGGCGCGGTTGACCCACAGGGTGGTGTAGCCGAACCAGGTGGCGCCGATCGCGTCCCAACCGTTGCTGGAGACGAACAAGATGTCCTGTGCGGGCAGGTTCAGCGCCTGCGGCCCGAGCGCGTAGGCCGCCGGGTCGGTCTTGAAGCGCCGCACGCTGTCGACCGACAGCAGATGGGTCAACAGGCCGTCGATGCCCGCGCTCTTGACCGCCACACCGAGCATCTGCGGATCGCCGTTCGAGAGGATGCCGGTGGTGATGCCGCGCTGCTGCAACTCGGCCAGCACCGTGCTGTTCTCAGGGAAGGCGCTGAGGTGCCGGTACTGGTTCATCAGCCGCTCTTCGGCCACGCTGTCGAGCGGCAACAGCAAGCGTGCGGCGGCATAGCGCAGGCCATCGCGCGTGAGGTCCCAGAACGGCTTGTAGCGGCCGCTCAAGGTCAGCAGGCGGGTGTAGTCGATTTGCTTGTCGCGCCACAGTTGGGCCAGACGCTCACCAAAGCCTGGGAACAACTGCTCGGCCAGCAGGCCAACGCTGTAGACGTCGAACAAGGTGCCATAGGCGTCGAACAAGACTGCGCTCGGCGCGCTGGGATTGCGGGTGGGGGGGGCCATGCTGGCAATCTATTCCGTCTTCGGGTCGGCATTAAGTGCTCGAAACGGCATGGATTGATGACTTCGATGCAAAATCAACCGCCATGGACAAGCTCAAGCAGATTGAGTCCTTTGCCTCTGTCGCGGCCAAAGGCAGCCTGACGGCGGCCGCGAACGCCGAGGGCGTCGCCCCCGCCGTGATCGGGCGGCGCATCGACGCGCTGGAAGAGCGGCTTGGCGTCAAGCTGTTGGTGCGCACCACGCGGCGCATCACCCTGACCCACGAGGGCAGTGCCTTCCTGGACGATTGCCAGCGCGTGATCGCCGACCTGGCCAACGCCGAAGCCAGCGTCAGCGCGGGAGGCGTGAAAGCCAGTGGTTACTTGCGTGTGACCGCTCCCGCTGGCTTCGGTCGGCGTCATGTGGCGCCGATGGTGCCGAAGTTCCTGGCCCAACATCCGGACGTGCATGTCTCGCTGAACCTGTCCGATCGCGTCGTCGATATCGTCAACGAAGGCTTCGACTGTGCGGTGCGGGTCGGCGACTTGCCCGACTCCAGCCTGGTCAGCGTGCGCCTGGCCGACAACCGGCGGCTGTGTGTCGCCACGCCCGATTACCTCAAGCGCGCCGGCACGCCCAAGTCACCTGCCGACTTGCAACGCCACGAGTGCCTGACGCTCAGCTCCGATGCCAGCCAGACCCGGGGTTGGGCTTTCATCGTCGATGGTGCTTTGACCCACCTGCGGCCGCATGGGCGCCTCGATTGCAGCGACGGCCAGGTCCTGCATGACTGGTGCGCGCAGGGCCTGGGCATTGCCTGGCGCAGCACCTGGGAGGTCGACGACGAGATCGCTGCGGGCCGGCTGGTGAGCCTGCTCGACGAGTTTGCTGCGCCGCCCAACGGCATCTTCGCGGTGTTTCCGCAGCGCAAGCACTTGCCTCTGCGCGTGCGGCTGTGGATCGATTTCCTCAAGCACAGCTGGGGTGACGCGGCCTATTGGAGCCCCACTGCGGGGGTGCCCTGACACCGCATCGCGCTCGATCGCACAAGAACGGACGGCGGCTCGCGGCGCCGATGGCGGACCTTGGTATCCGCACGTTCGTGCAGCGCGCCGGCCGGGGCCACCGGGTGCCCGCCTCCGCGAATGTCCTCCGCCCTGGGCTGCGCCCAGGACTCCCCCTTGATTTCGCTGCGGCGGGCACCCGGCGGCCCCGACCTCGAGCCTCTGCGCCGTTCTACCCGCGAACAGCCCAGGGATGTCGGATCAGGACGGTGGGGCGCTCTGCGCAGCGAAATCAAGGCGGAGAGGCGGGCGCAGCCCGACTCGGGGGACATTCGCGGAGCAGAGCGCCCCGCTGGCCTGATCTCGCGCAATTGCTCGCACGCGAGGGCGAACGATTGGGCGAACGACTCCCATGGGCCGATCGGCAACGGTCAGATGGATGCTGTTGAGCACCACTTCGTATGAAAGCAAACAAGCCCGGCACTGCCGGGCTTGCTTCTTTGTAGGCGGCGGGCCGCGGGGGCGATCAGCCCTTCTTGCTGTCCGCCGTGCACTTCTTCAGGTAGCTGGTCTTGGCTGCGCCGGCCAGCTTCTTTTCGGCCGCGGACTTCTCGCAGGCCGGGCTGGCAGCGGCGGCGGCCGGCTTGGCAGAGAGGCATTCCTTCATGAAGGTCTTGCGCGCGTCGCCCTCAAGTTTCTTCTCGCCAGCGTCCTTGTTGCAGGTGCCCATCTTGCTTTGCTGGGCCGTCGGCTTCTTGTCAGCCATCGGCGCCGAGGCGGCATGACTGGCCGCGAAAACCGGGCTGGCCAGAGCGGCGAGCGCCAGGGCGAGGGCACTGATCGTCAGTTTCATGGGATCTCCTTGGGTTCTCGTCGTCGGGCAGGATTGCCGCGCCGGATTGAAACAGACCCTGCTCACCCCGGCAAGGCTGCCAACGCGGGGCCACCGCCGCGTGTCCACAGGGTTAACCCCAGGCGATCGCGCTCAGAGGATGCGTCGCGGATGGTCCAGCGCCTCGTGCGCCGCGTGTAAGCGGCGCACCAGCACCTTGATGAAGGCATCGTCGAAGCGATGCCGCGTGCCGGGCGAAACCTGCGCGAGGCTCTCGGGCGTGAAGGCCACGGTGGTGCAGGGCGC
Source organism: Burkholderiales bacterium (assembly GCA_031379365.1). GTDB lineage: Bacteria > Pseudomonadota > Gammaproteobacteria > Burkholderiales > Burkholderiaceae_C > CADEEN01. The sequence continues at coordinate 5,485 of JANNFB010000150.1, read as the reverse complement.
CGACACGATCACGTCAGCACGGTGCAGGCGCAAGTCCTCGCTCGGGGCCAGGTAGGCCATCTCACCGATGCTGCTGCCGCGACCCAGGTCAGCGACCTTGCGCCCGTCGCGGAAGACCTCGACTTCGCCTTGGGCCAGGATGTGGAAGCTGCCGCCCGCCTGGCCTTTCTTGTAAAGCGTGTGGCCAAAGGCGAAGCGCTGCCACTTGGCGCGGTGCACGACTTCCCACAACTCGACGTCGCCGAAGGCCGTGAAGAACTCCAATTCGCGCAACAGGCTGAAGCGCTCGGAGTCGAGCACGCCCTGGATCTGTCCGCGCGGCACTTCGCGCCGCGCCACCAGGCCCGACAAGCCTTGCGCAAACACGTCCCAGTTGGCCGGACGCTGACCCGGCTGCTTGGCCAGGGCCTGGCAAATGAGCGCGTCCAGGCCGGGCGGCACGCCGTCGCGCAGGTCGACCAGCGGCGTCGGTGCTTCATTGAAGATCTGGTGCATCAGGGCCGGCTGGGTCGGGCCCGTGAAAGGGGGCCGGCCGGCCACCAGGTGGTACAGCACGGCAGCGAGCGAGTAGATGTCGGCGCCGCAGCCCAGGGTGCTGCCGTCGAGCTGCTCCGGCGACATGTAGGCCAAGGAGCCGACGCGGTGGACCTGGGTGCGCTCGGCGTCGAGTTGCATGACGCTGCCGAAGTCGGTCACCTTGATGTCGATGACGTGGTCGCCGTCCATCACGGCCAGCAGGTTGGCTGGCTTGACGTCGCGGTGGATCAAGCCTTTCTGATGCACATAGCCCAGGGCCATCGCGCACTTGAACCCGATCTCGACGATCTGCTCGAGCGAGAGCAGCGCATCCGGGCGACAGAAACTTCGCAAGGTGGTTCCCGGCACGTACTCCATCACCAGGTAAGGGCGCACCGGGTCGGCCACGGCGTCGAAGATCTGCACGACGTTCGGGTGCGAGAGGCGGCCGACCAGCGCCGCCTCGGCGGCGAAGAAGCGGTCGTAGGAGTGCGAACCGCTGCTGTCGCCAGCCGCTGCGGCCACAGGCGCACGCACACACTTGATGGCCACATCGCGGCCGCGGAACTCGTCGCGCGCATGGAAGACCTCGCTTGTCGCGCCCTCGCCGAGTTGGCTGAGCACGCGGTAGGGGCCGATGTGGCGAGGCAGCGTCGGCGGGCGCGAGGCGACGGGGCGCATGGCGTGGCGGGTGGGCAGTCCAGGCAGGACCGGATTCATTGTTCAACGAGCACACAGGCAGGTGGCGTGATATTCGCCACATTCCAGGCCCATCGCCACGGAAAAGAGCGGTCAATGCCCGGCTGTTCCCTGTTTTACCGGGCGCGCCTGCGTCATCGCTGGCGACACGCCTGGGCCGACGCGACGCAGTGCCTACGTAGAATCCCGTCATGATCCACGCCCAGCAAGAGCTGCTCGACGCCCTGCGCCAGGCCGCCGCCGAGATAGCGCCGGGGCACGGCCTGAACCTGGCGTTCGAGTCGCCCAAGCAGGCGGCGCATGGCGACCTGGCCATCACCGTGGCGATGCCGCTGGCACGCGCGGCCAAAGCCAATCCGCGTCAGATTGCCGAGCAACTGGTGCTGGCCTTGCAGCGCCAGCCCGCGGTTCAGCGTTGGGTGGCAGCCCTCGAGATCGCCGGGCCTGGTTTCATCAACCTGCGCTTGTCGCCAGCGGCCAAGCAGGCGGTTGTGCGCGAGGTGCTGCGCGACGCAGCGCAGTTCGGCCTGCGGCCACCCAACGGCCAGCGGGCCCTGGTCGAGTTCGTCTCGGCCAACCCGACCGGGCCACTGCACCTCGGCCATGCGCGCCAGGCGGCGCTGGGTGACGCCGTGAGCAATCTGCTGGCCACGCAAGGCTGGCAAGTCACGCGGGAGTTCTATTACAACGATGCCGGGGTGCAGATCGCCACGCTGGCCGCTTCGGTCAAGGCGCGGCTCGATGGCCTGAAACCCGGCGACGCGGGCTGGCCTGGAGCGGCCTACAACGGCGACTACATCGCCGATATCGCCGCTGATTTCCGGGCCAGAGCGACTGTCAAGGCCGATGACCGCGAGTTCACCGCCTCGGGGGATCCGGCCGATCTGGACGGGATTCGCCAATTCGCCGTGGCCTACCTGCGCCATGAACAGGACCTCGACCTGCAGGCGTTCGGGCTGCGCTTCGACAGCTACTTCCTCGAGTCGGGGCTGTACAGCCGCGGCCAGGTCGACAGCACCGTGGCCAGGCTGGTCGCCTCGGGCAAGACCTACGAGAAGGACGGCGCGCTCTGGCTGCGAACGACCGACTACGGCGACGACAAGGACCGCGTGATGCGCAAGTCGACCCCGCCAGGGAGCGACGCCCACGCGGCTGACGGCACGCTCTACACGTACTTCGTGCCCGACGTGGCCTACCACCTCGACAAGTTCGGTCGCGGCTACACCAAGTGCATCAACTACCAGGGCATGGACCATCACGGCACGATGGCGCGCGTGCGCGCCGGTCTGCAGGCCGCCGATGTCGGCGTGCCGCCAGGCTTCCCGGATTACGTCCTGCACAAGATGGTCACCGTGATGCGCGGTGGCCAGGAGGTCAAGCTGTCCAAGCGCGCCGGCAGCTATGTCACGCTGCGCGACCTGATCGACTGGACCAGCCGAGACGCGGTGCGCTATTTTCTCATCAGCCGCAAGGCCGACACGGAGTACACCTTCGATGTCGACTTGGCACTGGCCCAGAACGACGAGAACCCGGTCTTCTACGTGCAGTACGCGCATGCACGCATCTGCTCGGTGTTGACGCAGTACCGCGAGCGGGCGGGCCCGGGTGCCGACACGGCGGCCTTCGACAGTGCCGATTTGTCCCTGCTCACCGCCCCCACCGAGGCCGCCCTGATGCTCGAACTGGCGGCCTACCCGACGATGTTGCAACGCGCCGCCGCGGGCCTGGCGCCGCACGACGTGGCCTTCTATCTGCGCGGCCTCGCGGCAGCGTTCCACAGCTACTACGCTGCCGAGCGCTTCTTGGTCGATGACGCAGCCCTGACCCGCGCCCGCCTGGCCTTGTTGGCCGCCACCGCCCAGGTACTGCGCAACGCGCTGGCGGTGCTCGGCGTATCAGCCCCCGAACGCATGGACCGTGACCCTCACCCTCCCGCACTGGAAACCCAATGACTTCGCAACGCGGCGGCTTCGCCCTCGGATTGATCGTGGGCCTGTTGGTGGGCCTGGCGTTGGCGCTGGGTGTGGCGCTCTACGTGACCAAGGTGCCTGTGCCCTTCGTCAACAAGGTGCCGCAGCGCAGTGCCGAGCAAGATGCCGCCGAGACCGAGCGCAACAAGAACTGGGATCCGAACGCCATGCTGGCCAATAAACCGGCGAGCAAGGCAGCCGCGCCAAGCACGACCTCTCAAGCGGCGTCTGCGCCGACCGCGGCCATGACCCGCCCGACACCGCCCGCGCCAGCCGCGGCGCCCAAGGCTCCCGTCGCAAGTGCCCCGGCAGACAGTGCCGCGGCGGCCAAGTCCACCAAACCCGGCGCCGATGCGTTCACCTATTTCGTCCAGGTCGGTGCCTATGCCCGACCGGAAGACGCGGAACAACAGCGAGCCCGGGTCGGATTGATGGGGTTGAGCGCCAAGATCACGGAGCGCGAGCAGGCCGGACGCACGGTGTACCGGGTTCGCCTGGGGCCGTTCGATCGAAAGGAGGCGGCGGACGCCGCCCAGGAACGATTGGCCGGCAACGGCGTCGAAGCGGCATTGGTCCGGGTCGAACGCTGAGACCCCCATCTACTCAAACCAGCAGCCATGAAAGACAACCCGAACATGATCACCCGCCGCGAATTCACCTTGACCGCCGCTGCCGCCACGCTGCTGGGCGCAACTGCTGCCAGGGCCCAGGGGGCTGCACCGACCGAAGGGCGCGACTTCGTGCGCCTCAACACACGCGTTGCCGTGCCAGCTAGCGGCAAGATCGACGTGATCGAGTTCTTCTCCTACGGCTGCCAGCATTGCTACAGCTTTGAGCCCGCTCTGGAGCAATGGGTCAAGCGCTTGCCGGCCGACGTGGCATTCCGGCGCATTCCGGCCACCTTCAACCCGACTTTCGAGGCCTATGCCAAGCTGTTCTATGGGCTTGAGGCGGCCGGCCAGATCGACGCCTTGCACAAGCGGGTGTTCGCCGCCATCCATGTCCAACGCCAGCGCCTGGACAAGGAGGCCGACATCGGCGCCTTCGTCAGCGCCAACGGCGGCGACGGCGCCAAAGTGGTCGAGGCCATGAAGTCCTTCGGCGTCGCAACCAAGCTGCGCCAGGCTAAGCAGGCCTTTGACGCCTACAAGATCGATGGCGTTCCGACCCTGGGTATCCACGGGCGCTGGTTCACCTCCGGGTCCTTGACTGGCAACAACGACAAAGCCCTGGCGGTGGCCGACTATCTGATTCAGCAGGCGCGCAAGGCCGGCTGAATTTCACGCCCCATGGGCGGGGCGGCGCAGGCTTGTGGCTAGAATGATCTGCAAGTTTTGTGCCGCCATGAAAATACACCTCCTTCCCATTGGGCTGATCTGTCTGGCCGCGATTGCGCCAGCTCAGGCTGAAAAGGCTGACCGTGGCAAGCCGCTGACGATCGAGGCCGACCAGCCGGGCACGGTCGACCTGCTGAAGCAGGTGGTGGTGTTCAACGGCAACGTCGTCGTGGCCCAGGGCACCATGAGTATCCGGGCCGACAAGGTCGAAGTGCGTGAACGGCCTGACGGCCACCGCAGCGCGACCGCGCTGGGCACGGCGGGCAAACCCGCGGCCTTCCGGCAAAAACGCGACGGTGTCGACGAGACCATCGAGGGCCAGGCCGAGCGCATCGAGTACGACAGCCGCGGCGACGTGGTGCGTTTCAGCGGCAGCGCCCAAGTCAGGCGACTGCGCGGCACCAGCCCGGCCGACGAGATCAGCGGCAGCGTCATCACCTACGACAACGGCAACGAGACCTTCAACGTGCAGGGCGCCGCCGCGGCACCCGGGGCTGCCTCGGCACCCGGCGGTGGCCGCGTGCGCGTGGTCATCACGCCCAAGGCCGAGCCCGCGGGCGCGCCCGCGGAGCCCAAGCGTTGACCGCCAGCGCGCTGTCATCGCTGCCACCGAACACCACGGTCGCCAGCCGCCTAGAAGCCCGCGGCCTACAAAAGCGCTACGGCGCGCGAACCGTGGTCAAGGACGTTCACTTGGCCGTGGCCGCCGGCGAAGTGGTCGGCTTGCTAGGCCCGAACGGGGCCGGCAAGACCACCACCTTCTACATGGTGGTGGGCCTGCTGCGCGCCGACGCAGGCGAGATCACCATCGATGGTGAATCGGTCGAGCACCGGCCGATTCACCAGCGCTCGCGCCTGGGGCTGTCCTACCTGCCGCAGGAAGCCTCGATCTTTCGCAAACTCACGGTCGAAGAGAACATCCGCGCCGTGCTCGAGTTGCAGATCGGCCCCGACGGCCGAGCC
>JANNFB010000080.1:0-1605 GCA_031379365.1 Burkholderiales bacterium | reverse complement strand
TGGCAATGTTGATGTACTTGCCGATCAAATCGCTATTCACCCGCGCGATGAAATCCTCGGGGTTGAACTCGATGTCTTCGACCTTGGCATTCAACTTCGCCGCGATGTAGTAGCGCAGCCACTCGGCGTTCAAGCCCACTTCCAGATAGCGCAGCGGCGAGAGGCCGGTGCCGCGGCTCTTGCTCATCTTGTCGCCGCCCAGCGTGATGAAGCCATGGACGTTGACCTTGTCGGGTGTCTTGCGGCCGCTGAAGTGCAGCATCGCCGGCCAGAACAGGGTGTGGAAGTAGGCGATGTCCTTGCCGATGAAATGGATCTGCTCGACCGCCGGATCGGCGAAGAAGGCGTCGTAGTCCTGCCCGATCTTGCCGAAGTGGTTCTTCAACGACGCCAGGTAGCCCACCGGCGCGTCGAGCCAGACGTAGAAGTACTTGTCGTCGGTGTCGGGGATGCGGATGCCGAAGTAGGGCGCGTCGCGGCTGATGTCCCAGTCGGCCAGCGTCACATGCCCGTCGTCGTCGGCGCTGAACCACTCGCGGATCTTGTTCAGCACCTCGGGCTGCAGCCGGCCCGGCGTGGCCGTCCATTCCTGCAGGAAGGCGAGGCAGCGTGGTGAGCTGAGCTGGAAGAAATAATGGGTGCTCGACTTCAGCACCGGTGTCGCCCCTGAGAGCGCCGAGTAGGGGTTCTTCAGGTCGGTCGGCGAATACACCGCGCCGCAGTTGTCGCAGTTGTCGCCGTACTGGTCTTTCGTACCGCACTTGGGGCACTCGCCCTTGATGTAGCGATCCGGCAGGAACATCGACTTCAGCGGGTCGAAGAACTGCTCGATCACGCGCTCGGCGATCAGGCCCTCCTTGCGCAGGGCGCGGTAGATGTCCTGCGCCAGTTCGTGATTCTCCGGCCCGTCGGTGGAATGCCAGTTGTCGAAGGCGATGTGGAAGCCGTCGAGATAGGCCTTGCGCCCGGCGGCGATCTCGGCCACGAAGGCCTGCGGCGTCTTGCCGGCCTTCTCCGCGGCAATCATGATGGGCGCGCCGTGTGCGTCATCCGCACACACGAAGTGCACCTGGCTGCCCACCATGCGCTGGAACCGCACCCAGATGTCGGCCTGGATGTACTCCATCATGTGGCCGATGTGGAAGGCCGCGTTGGCGTAGGGCAGGGCGGTGGTGACGAAGAGCTGGCGCGGCATGGTCAGGGGTTTGCGCGAGGGGTCGGGCGTCGATTGTAGGAGCCGCCTCCCCTTATCATCGCGCGTACACCAGAGCGGCCATGGCGTCCATCCTGATCATCGAAGACGACGAGAGCATTGCCGAGTTGCTGCGCTTCATGGTCGAGCGTGAGGGCCACACCGGTGATGTTTTGACGGATGGCAGCGCGGCGCGGCAACACATCCTGACGGCGGCGGCGCCAGCGTTGGTGCTGCTCGACGCGATGCTGCCCTACCGCGACGGGTTGGCTCTGCTGGCCGACATGCGTGGGCTGGACAACTGGAGAGGGGTTCCCGTGATCATGCTGACCGCCAAGTCGCTCGAGCGCGACATCGTGCGTGCGCTCGAAGCCGGCGCCAGTGACTACGTCATCAAGCCGTTTCAGCCGCAG
>JANNFB010000060.1:0-5225 GCA_031379365.1 Burkholderiales bacterium | reverse complement strand
TGAGCCGGCGCGCCCTGGGCGGCTGGCTCGAGCGCGTGATGTTCTCCGACCCGCGCGAGCCGCTGCCCTTTGCCTTGCATGACTACCGCACGCGGCAGGTCGATCTCTCGGCGGCCAACTTGTGCCCGGGCCTGTTGGCCAGCTGTTCGATCCCGTTCTGGCTCGATGCTGTGCACGACATTCCTGGTGCCCCGCGCGGCGCCTACTGGGATGGGGGCCTCACTGATTACCACCTGCACCTCGACTATGCACAGATGACGGACGGTTTGGTGCTCTACCCGCACTTTCAGCCCACGGTGGTGCCGGGGTGGCTCGACAAGGGCTTGAAGCGCCGCCATGGCGCCAGTCACCGGCTCGACAACGTCGTGCTACTGGTGCCGAGCAGCGATTGGATCAAAGCGTCGTTGCCAGGCGGCAAGCTGCCCGACCGCAGCGACTTCAGGGCCTATGGCGACGACCTCGTCGGCCGCCAGGCCGCCTGGACACGGGCGGTGGCCGAGAGCCAGCGCCTGGCCGACGAGTTCGCTGCGCTGCTGCAGCGGCCGAGCATCGACGCCTCGCCACTGGTCTGAGCGCTTCAGGCCCAGCGCAGGCTGCCGATATCATCGTGTTCGGTGCTCTGTGGGCACGCACTCGAGGCCAGTTGCGAGATCCATGCCCCATTTGAAGACGCTTGTGTTTGGCACCTTGCGGCGGCAATTGACGGTTGGTGTCACGCTGGTGGTCATATCAACACTGGTGCTGTTTGGCTGGGACGCGCTGTCGCGTCAGCACGCCTTGTTCGAGCAGCGCCTGGCCGCCATCTCCACCAGTCTGGCGCGTGCTTTGGCAGCCGCGGCGGTCGATGACCTGGCAGCGGCCGACCAGGCGGCCTTGCAACGCTTGATGCAGGCGCAGCGGCAACTGCCGCAGGTGGTCTCGGCCGCTTTGCTGGACCCGCGCGGCCAAGTCCTGGCGCACACCGATCCGAGCCGCGTCGGCAGTCGCGTCGCGAGCCTGCCGCAGTCGGCGCTAACGCCCACGGTGACTTGTGAGGTGACCCAGTGCGAAGCGATGGCGCCGATCGTCCAGCGCGAGCAACTGCTCGGTTGGGCCCGGGTGCTGGCCACGCGGCAGGCCGCGCTGGATGCTCTGAACGGGACGGTACGCATTGCCTTGCTCTATGCCCTGGCGGCCGTGTTGGCGAGTGCGGCATTGGCCGCCGCCGTGGCCACACAGGCCACACGTCGCCTGGCCCGCATCCAGCGTGTTGCGGACGAGGTCGAGCGCGGCGAGCTGTCACAGCGCGTCGCGCTGAAGGGCACGGACGAGGCGGCGCAGCTCGCGCGCACCTTCGACCACATGCTCGACAGCCTCACCAGCTCGCGCGCTGCGCTGGCCGAGTCCGAGCAGCGGCTGCGCGTGGCCCTGGAGGCGGCGTCGATGGTGGCCTGGCACTGGGACATCGGCACCGACCGCACCGAGTGGGGCGAGGCCAAGCAGTCGCTGCTGGGCCCGATGCCCGCGGGCGGCTACCCGGATTTTCGTCAGATGGTGGTGCCGGAAGACCGCGATGCCTACCTGGCCGTCGGCCGCGCCGCCATGGCCGGCAGCCCGAGCTATGAAGTCGAGTTCCGCCTGCGCCGCACCGACGGCGCGGTGCGCTGGATGGTGACGGCGGGCCGCGTGATTCGCGATGCGCAAGGGCAGCCGTTGGCGATGACCGGGGTGACCCAGGACATCACCGAGCGCAAGACGGTCCAACAAGTGCTGCAGCGCACCGAGGCCGCCTGGACCGAGGCCATGAGCCAGTTCGACGATGTGTTGTTCGTCGTCGACCGGGAGCGCCGCCTGCTGCGCGCCAACCGGGCCTTCCACGCCATGGTCGGCAGGCAAGCCGCCGAGCCGCTGGGGCGCCCGCTCGCGCTCTTGCTGCACCCGCTGGGCGAGGCCACGCCTTGCGCGGTGTGCAGGGCACAGCTCGAGATGCGGGACGCGAACTTCGTTCTTGAAGCCGACGATCCCGCCAACCTGGCGCGGCGCCCCTTCAGCGTGCGGGTGCGCATCATTCGCGGTGTCGACGGCGAGTTCTCGGGTTGCCTGACGGCCATGCACGACCTGACCAGCGAACGCGCGCTGGCCGCCGAACTGAGCGCGCACCGCGATCACCTCGAAGAGCTGGTGGCCGAGCGCACGGCCGACCTGACCGCGGCCCGCATCGAGGCCGAGCGGCTGGCCCGGGTGAAGAGTGAGTTTCTGGCCAACATGAGCCACGAGATCCGCACCCCGCTCAGTGCCGTGCTCGGCCTGGCGGAGCTTGGCCTGCGCGACAGCCGGGGGCGGGCCTCCGCAGGCACCTTTGAACGCATTCGCGACTCGGGGCAGCACTTGCTGGGCGTGATCAACGACATCCTGGACTTTTCACGCCTGGACGCCGGCAAGCTGGCCACCGAGTCGCGGCCTTTCGAGCTCTCAGCGGCGCTGGCGCGCGCCAGCGGCATCGTCGACGAGGCGGTTCACGAGCGCGGGTTGGGGTTCGCGATGAGCCTCGTGCCGGGCCTGCCGACCTGGGTGTTGGGCGATGCGCAGCGCTTGCAGCAGATCCTCGTCAACCTGCTCGCCAATGCGGTCAAGTTCACGCAGCAGGGGCGCGTGGATCTGCACGTCAGCGGCCAGGGGGACGTGTTGCAGTTCGAGGTCAGCGACACCGGCATCGGCATGAGCGCCGACCAGATCGCGCGCCTGTTCGAACCCTTCGAGCAGGCCGATGGTTCGACCACCCGGCGCTATGGCGGCAGTGGCCTGGGCCTGGCCATCAGCCGCAACCTGGCACAACTGATGGGCGGGCAGATCACGGTGGCGAGCGTGCCGGGGCAGGGCAGCTGCTTTACGCTGCGTCTGCCGCTGCCCGCCGCGCAGCCGGCACCCGAGGAAGGCCCCGAAATCGGTGGCGGCGAGCCAGCGCAGCGGTTGGCCGGTTTGCGTGTGCTGGCGGCCGAGGACGTCGACGTGAACCGCCTGATCCTCGAGGCCTACCTGGAGCGCGAGGGCGCCCGCGTGGTGTTTGCCGAAAACGGCCAGCAGCTGCTGGATCAGGTTGCCGAGCACGGCGCGGATGCCTTCGATGTCGTCTTGATGGACGTGCAGATGCCGGTGATGGACGGCTTCGAGGCGGCCATGCGTTTGCGCGGGACGGCGCCGTTCCTGCCGGTGATTGGCCTGACGGCCCATGCCCTGGCCGATGAGCGCGACAAGTGCTTGGCCGCGGGCATGGTCCAGCACCTGACCAAACCCATCGACGTGGACGCGCTGGTGGCGGCGATCCTGCGCCATGTCGTGCCGGCGCGCGGGCGCAGTGGGCCGGCTCAGCGCAGCAGCGTGTAAGGCCCGCCGCGCTCGAGGGCGCGTTGGTAAGCTGGCCGGGCCTGGCTGCGGCGCAAGAAGTCGGTCAGGTGCGGGTACTTGGCATCCAGGCCACCGCGCGAGCTGGCGGCCTCGAGCGGAAAACTCATCATGATGTCGGCGGCACTGAAGGCCTTGCCGGCGAACCAGGGGCGCGCGCTCAACTCGGCCTCCATGAAGGCCAGTTGTTTGTCGATGTTGGGCTGCACGAAGCCGCCCATCACCTTGTTGGCAATCGCCTTGGCAATCGGCTTGGCAAAGAAGGGCATCGGCCCGGTGCGGATCTTGTTGAAGATGAGCGCCATCACCAGCGGCGGCATGGCCGAGCCTTCGGCGAAGTGCAGCCAGTAGGTGAAGCGCAAGCCGTCGGCGCTGCCGCGTTGGGGCCGCAAGGCGTCGTCGCCCGCCTTGTCGAGGAGGTATTCGACGATGGCGCCGGTTTCGGCCACCACGGTCTTGCCGTCACTGACCACCGGAGATTTGCCCAGCGGGTGCACCGCCGTCAGTTCCGGCGGTGCCAGCGAGGTTTTCTTGTCGCGCGCGTAGTGCTTGACCTCGTAGGGCAGGCCGAGCTCTTCGAGCAGCCAGAGCACGCGCTGCGAGCGTGAGTTTTCAAGGTGGTGGACGGTGATCATGGGTGGGCCTTGGCTTCAGTGCAGCGGCCACCAGCGGGCCGCGAGATGTTCTAGTGTGACGGCTTGTGGCGCCGGCAGGCGCTCGAGGTACCAGCGCAGCTTGCTGTAGCGGTGCAACAGGGCGTAGGCCATCAGGCGGCACTGCAGGCCTTCGTCGAGCTGGTCGGCGCGGTAGCCGTAGGCCAGGAGGGCGCGGCGCAGGAAGCGGCCGTCGCCGCAGGCCACGAACAGGCCGAAGGAGGCGAAGTCGTACTCGGGCGCACCGATCATGGCCGGCTCGAAATCGAACAAGCCGCTGCACTGCGCCTGGCCGGCCGCGCCGTCGATCATCAGGTGCTCGCGCATCAGCTCGGTGTGCAGCAGCACTCGGCGCGGGTCGGGTGGCGGCATCCAGCGCGCGAGAAAGGTCTCGATCTGATCGACCCAATGCGTGTCCAGGCCGCGTGTGCGCTGGCGCTCGGCGGCGCTGGCGCGTTGCGCGGGCAGAAAGGCCTCCCAGACTGGCGTGAAGCCCGCCAACGGCCCGATGTCGGTGGCGTGCAAGGCGGCGACGGCTTGGCCCAGGGTGTCGGCCAGGCGGTCGCGTTCGGCACTTGACAAGGCCGGCCACGCCTCCACCATGCTGCGGCCGGCCAGGCGTGTCATCAACACGCCGTGCCAGCCATCGAGGCTGTCGGCGGCGACGAGGCGCGGTGTCGGGATCGGCAACGCCGCATGCAGGGCGGCCAGGCAACGCGACTCGATGCTGGCATGCTCGAGCTCGGTGGGCGGGAACAGCTTCAGCACGTGGGTGTCGCCGATCGCATACACCGGCAGGGAGCCGCTGTCGAAACGCAGCGCAGGCCGGCCACCGAGACCGTGGCGCGCACACAGGGCGGCCACGCCTGCAGCGAGGGCGGCGTCGTCCTTGCAGAGCGCATCCCAGCCGGCCTCATCCGCGGCAGACGGGAAGGGCATCTTCAGCTACCGCGTCGCTGGTTGGTCGACAGCTGGCTGATTGGCGCCGTGTCGAGAGCGGTTCGGTCGTCGAATTTCATGTTGACCAAATTCTACGCAGCGACCCCGTCATGGGTTGCGTAGTACGCTCTTGTTTTTGCAGGAGAGCCCACGGATGAACAAGATCTACCCGAGCGCCCGCGCTGCGCTCGATGGCCTCGTCAAGGACGGGCAGTTGATGGCGGTTGGCGGCTTCGGCCTGTGCGGCATTCC
>JANNFB010000059.1:0-7704 GCA_031379365.1 Burkholderiales bacterium | reverse complement strand
GTCGTCGCGGTGGTCCTTCAGGGCCTGGGCAGCGGCGCGCTCGAGCTCGGGCCCTTCGCCGCCTTTCGCAGGATCTGGCAGCTGCTCCTGGTCCTCCGGCCCGCGCCAGGCGCCCTTGCGGTCGTGCGCCAGCACCCCGCGCCGCAGGGCGGTGTAGGCGGCCTCCTGCTCGCTGGCGCGCAGCGAGGTCATGACCCGGATGCCACTCGAATAGGCCTCGGTGCCGAAGCGCTCCACCACCACCCGTCGTGCCATTTCGGCCACGTACTCGGCGTGCAGCGGCACCCGGCCGGGTTGGCGAATGGCCAGCTTCTCGGCCCGCGCCGCCGCGTGCTGGGCGTCGCTGATGACGCCCGTGACGCGCATGCGCTCGAGCACGATGCGCTGGCGCTGGGTGGCACGCTCGGCGTTGGCGATCGGGTTGGCGTAGTGCGGGTTCTGCGGCAGGCCCGCGAGCATGGCCGTCTCGGCGATCGACAACTTGGCCAGCGGCTTGCCGAAGTAGACCTGCGACGCCGCCGCAAAACCGTAGGCACGCTGGCCGAGGAAGATCTCGTTGAGATAGAGCTCGAGGATGCGGTCCTTCGACAGTTGCTTTTCCATCTCGAGCGCAATGCGAATCTCCTGCACCTTGCGCTCGGCCGTGAAGCGTTGCGTGAGGAAAAAAGTGCGCGCCACCTGCTGGGTGATGGTCGAGGCTCCCTGGCGCCGGCCGCCGGTGAGCATGGCCAGCGCCGCGCGCGCCATGCCCGTGGGGTCGATGCCGCTGTGGGCCCGAAAGCGCGCGTCCTCCACCGCGATCACCGCGTCCTGCAGCAGCTTGGGCATCTGCGCAATGGGCAGGAACTGGCGCCGCTCGGCGCCGAACTGCGCGATCTCGACGCCGTCGGCGGTGAACACCTGCAGCGGCTGCTTGGGCTGGTAGTTCAGCACGCGGTCGAGCGGCGGCATCTCCCAAGCCGCGCGCGCGGTGGGCGCGGCCAACGCCGCGCAGAGGGCAAACACCAGCAACCGAGATTTCATGGGCCCGATTATCGAGAGGCCGGCGTAAGACAATGTTCGCCATGCCCGACGCCCCGCGCGAGAAGTCGGCCCCGCAGCGGGCGATGGACAAGCTCGGCCTGGTGCGCGACATCGACCTGGCGCTGCACCTGCCGCTGCGCTACGAAGACGAAACCCGCATCGACCGCCTGGCAACAGCACGCGACGGCGACACGGTGCAAATCGAGGCCACCGTGGCCGAGTGCCGTGTCGAGTTCCGGCCACGCCGGCAGCTCGTGGTGCATGGGGCCGACGACGAAGGCGAGCCCCTCGTGCTGCGCTTCCTCAACTTCTACCCCTCGCAGCAGAAGACGATGGCCGCCGGCGTGCGCCTGCGCGTGCGCGGCGAGTTGCGCGGCGGGTTTCTGGGCCGCGAGATGGTGCACCCCGTCGTCAAGGCCGCCAGTGCCGTCCTGCCGAGCGCGCTGACGCCCGTATACCCCACAAGCGCGCAGCTGCCGCAGGCCTACTTGCGCAAGGCCGTCACGGCGGCGCTGGCGCGCGCGCCGCTGCATGAAGTGCTGCCAGCCGACGCCGTGCCCACCGGCCTGCCGAGCCTGCAAGACGCCTTGCACCTGTTGCATCAGCCAGCCCCGGGCGCGCCGCTGGCCAGCCTGGAAGACCGCAGCCACCCGGCCTGGCAGCGCCTGAAGTTCGAAGAGCTGCTGGCCCAGCAGTTGTCGCAACTCACCGCACAGCGCGAGCGCGCCTTGCTGCAAGCGCCCGCGCTGGCCCCCGTGCCGGGCGGCTTGCACGCGCGCTTTCTGGCGGCGCTGCCCTTCACGCTCACCGCCGCGCAAGCGCGCGTCGGCGCCGAGATTGCGCAGGACCTGGCGCGCGGCCAGCCGATGAACCGGCTGCTGCAAGGCGACGTGGGCTCCGGCAAGACCGTGGTGGCGGCCCTGGCCGCAGCCATCGCCATCGACAGCGGCTGGCAATGCGCGTTGATGGCGCCCACCGAGATCCTCGCCGAGCAGCATTTCCGAAAACTCGTGCACTGGCTCGAACCCCTGGGCCTCACCGTGGCCTGGCTCACCGGCAGCCGCAAGGGCAAGGGCCGCAAGGCCATGCTCGAAGCCGTGGCCAGCGGACGGGCTGGGCTGGTGGTGGGCACGCATGCCGTGATCCAGCATGACGTGGTGTTCGCCAAACTCGGCCTGGCCGTGGTGGACGAGCAGCACCGCTTCGGCGTCGCGCAGCGCCTGGCACTCCGGGACAAACTCGAGCAACAGGCGCTCGAACCGCACCTGCTGATGATGAGCGCCACGCCGATCCCGCGCACGCTGGCGATGACCTACTTTGCCGACCTGGCGGTGAGCACCATCGACGAGTTGCCGCCGGGGCGCACACCGGTCCTCACCAAGCTGTTTGCCGATGGCCGCCGCGACGAGGTGGTGGCGCGCATTCGCGACGAGGTGGCCCAGGGCAAGCAGATCTACTGGGTCTGTCCGCTGATCGAGGAAAGCGAAGCGCTCGACCTGCGCAATGCCACCGAAACCCACGCCGAGCTTTGCGCCGCGCTGCCCGGCGCCACGGTGGGCCTGCTGCACGGCCGCATGCCGGCGGCCGAGAAAGCCGCTGTCATGGCGCTGTTCACCAACGGCCAGACGCAGGTGCTGGTGGCCACCACGGTGATCGAGGTGGGCGTCGATGTGCCCAACGCCAGCTTGATGGTGATCGAGCACGCCGAGCGCTTCGGCCTGAGCCAGTTGCACCAATTGCGCGGCCGCGTCGGCCGCGGCGCGGTGGCCAGCGTGTGCGTGCTGCTCTACACCGCGCCGCTGTCGCCCACAGGCAAGGACCGACTGCGCGCGATGGCCGAGACCACCGACGGCTTCGAGATCGCGCGCCGCGATCTCGACATCCGCGGCCCGGGCGAGTTCATGGGCGCGCGGCAGAGTGGGGATGCGCTGCTGCGCTTTGCCGACCTGGGCGCCGACAGCGCGCTGCTCGAACAGGCGCGGCGCGTGGCGCCGAAGCTGCTGGCTGATCACCCGGCCGCAGCGGCGACGCAGGTTCAGCGTTGGCTGGCGTCGCGGGTGGATTACTTGAAGGCTTGATGGCCGCGCCTGCTCAATTGCGATGAGCACAGAGTGGCGGCACAGCCCTCACGGAAGCAGGGGGCGCTCGATCGATGTCGCCAACGTGCTGTGAAGCGGTCATCGATTTCGCCGGGTTGGTCGACTGCCTTCGACCCCTATTGACTGGCGGCAAAGCCTTCATCCTGCTGCCGTCCACCGCCAAGGGCGGCAGCATCGCGCGCATCATGCCGGCGCTGTCGCCGGGCACGCATGTCAGCACCAGCAAGAACGATGTGGACCACGTCTTCACAGAACACGGCGTAGCGCAGCTGCGCGGCAAGTCGGCCCGCCAGCGTGCCGGTGAACTCATCGCCATCGCGCACCCGGCCTTCCGCGCCGAGCTGACGCAGCAGGTGCGGCGGCTGAACCTGGCCTGAGGTCGCCCTAACGCTTTCATAACGCTGGTTTTCCTACAAACGGGGCCTGACCCGCTTGCGAGCGGCCCACGGCCCGAGAAGGAAAACCATGAACCCGCACTCTGCTGCCTTGCCCCGCACTGCGCGCCCCCTGTGGCTGCTGGTGCTGTTGTCCCTGCTGACCTGGCTGGCCGCGTGCAGCGACAGCCCGCCGCCCGCGCCGGTGATCAGCGTGCAACCCAGCGATGCGTCGGCCGTGGCCGGGACGGCAGCCACCTTGTCCGTCACGGCCAGCGGCCCTGACATCGCCTACCAGTGGCAGCTCAGCAACGACGGCGGCACCACCTGGGCCAACGTCGCCGGCGCCACTCAGGCCAGCTACGCGACTCCGCCGACCACGCTGGCCGACAGTGGCAAGCGCTACCGTGTCGTCGTCTCGGCCGCGGGCATCAGCGTCAACAGCTCCGCGGTGCAGCTCACCGTCACCGCCGCGGTGGTAGTGCCCACGCTCACCGTGCAGCCCGCGGCGCAGAGTGCCACAGCGCCCGACCCAGCCACCTTCAGCGTCACCGCCAGCGGCACCTCGCCCAGCTACCAGTGGCAGCGCTCCACCGACAGCGGCGCCACCTTCACGAACATCACCGGCGCCACCGCCGCCAGCTACAGCACTGGCGCGACGGCCACCACGATGAGCGGCGAGCGCTTCCGCGTCGTTGTCACCAACAGCGCCGGCAGCGTGACCAGCAGCGCGGTCGTGCTGAGTGTCAACCCGGCGCCGGTGGCCGCGGCCTTCACCGCCCAGCCTGCGAACCAGTCGGTCACGGCGGGCAGCGCGGCGGCCTTCACTGTTGTCGCTACCGGAACGCCGCCGCCGACGCTGCAGTGGCAGCGCTCGACCGACGCTGGCAGCACCTTCATCAACATCTCGGGCGCCACCGACCCGACGTACAACACCGGCCTGACGACGCTGTCGCAGAACGGTGAACGCTACCGCGTGCTGGCCAGTAACAGCGCCGGCAGCGCCACGAGCAGTACTGCAACGCTGACCGTCAATGCCGCGCCGCAGGCCCCGGTGATCACGACACAGCCGACGGCGCAGAGCGTCACTGCCCCGGCCACCGCCACCTTCACGGCCGCGGCCAGTGGCGTGCCGACACCGACCTGGCAGTGGCAGCTGTCCACCGACAACGCAGCCAGCTTTGCGAACATCACCGGTGCCACCAGCCCGAGCTACACCACACCGGCCACCGTGGTCGGCGACGACGGCAAGCGCTTCCGTGTGGTGGCGACCAACAGCGCCGGCCCGGCCACCAGCCAGGCCGCAGTGTTGACCGTGACTGGGGCGGCATCGCTGTCGCGCTTTGCCTATGTGGCGAACTTCAACGACAACACGGTTTCCATGTACACCGTCAATCCTGCGAACGGCCAGTTGGGCGTCGTCGGTTCCGTGGCCACGGGCACGGGTCCGCGCTCCATCGCCGTCGACCCCTTGGGGCGGTTCGCCTATGTCGCCAACCTCTCATCCAACAACGTCTCGGCGTACACCGTCAATCCCATTACCGGCGCACTCACCAGCGTGGGTACGGTACCGGTGGGCACAGGCCCCCGCTTTGTCACCGTGGACCCCTTGGGCAAGTTTGTTTACGTGACGAATCAGTTATCCAACAACATTTCAGCCTTCAATATCAATGCCAGCACGGGCGCGCTCACGAGTGTCGCTGGATCGCCTTTTGCGGCCCCGTCGAGTTCGGTTCCCTATGCCGTCACTGTCGATTTCGCTGGCCGGTTTGCTTACGTGACCAACGCGGGCTTTAGCAGCAGTGTCTCGGCGTACAGCATCGATGCAAGCACCGGCGCGCTCGCCATCGTGGGTACCGTGCCGACCGGGTTCGACCCTCGCTCGGTCACGATCGACCCCACAGGCAAGTTCGCGTATGTGGCGAACATCGCTTCCAGCAACGTCTCGGTGTACAGCATTGATGGCGCGACTGGCGCACTCACCAGCTTGGCCACGACACCGGCGGGCACCGATGCCTACTCCGTCGTCGTGGATCCTTCGGGACGATTCGCCTACGTCGCCAATGTCACTGCCAACACCATCTCGGCCTACTCCATCAATGCGAGCACCGGCTTGCTCACCAGTTTGGGAGCGGCTGTGCCGACAGGCATCAACCCCTACTCCATCACGGTTGACGCTTCAGGCACCTTCGTCTACACGGCCCATCTCTCGTCCAACGATGTCGGTATCTACAGCATCAACGCGAGTACGGGCGCGCTCACCAGCGTTGGCACCGTCAGCGCGGGCTCTGGGCCATCCTCGATCACCCTGAGCAAGGGTCCGTGAGGCACCTCTTCGGCCATAAAGGGCACGACGCGCACGATGCTATCGGTCGCTGGCCCGCCGCGATCAGCGCGCCGCTGGGGCCGTGGTCATCGAAGGCAACACCGTCGTCTCGAGCACGTTCGTGCGCGGCGGATTGGCGGTCAGCGCCAGCGGTCAGGCTGCCGCAGTGTGGGTGGAAAGGAATGCGCCCGACGCTGTGCCCTGGGTCAACGTGTTCAGGTGAGTTCTAGCGACCCGCTCGGATGGTGCGACCTACACGGCGACCGGCTTGATCAATGCGGGAATCGATGACCACGGAAACGCCTCCATCGTGTGGCTCGGCAGCCAAGGCAGCAGCAGCTTCCGCGACCGCGCTTAGGGCGGCCGCTTCAAGTAGCGGCGGCTCAGTTCCACCTTTGAGCGTCGCGACGTCGTCGCGGCCCATCCGGCGACGACGCTTCGGCACCCCATCCCAACCGAAAGGCCATGCCATGAGAAACGACAACCCCCGCCGCCCCCCGGCACGCAAGGCTCTGGGCCTGGCCGCCGGCAGCGCCCTGCTGCTGGCGGCCCCGGTCTTCGCCCAGGCCCAGCCCAACATCAAACCACCCCAGGCCCAAGCCTGGATTGACGTGGCCACCTACAGCGGCGTGGGCATGCCCGCGGGGATGGGCATGGGCGGTGGCGCGGCGGGCAACCCGATGGCCGCGCTGGGCAGCTTGTTCGGCGGTGGCGGCAGCGCGAAGAACAACTTCGGCAATACCCAGAGCGGTGGCGTCGGCCGCTGGGTCGACGTGACGCTGCACAGCCGCAACAACCCGGCGCTGACTGACGCGCAGCAAGTGGTGCCGAGCGGCTTCCTGGCCAGCCCGTTGAAGCTTCAAGCGCCGAAGGACGGGCGCAAGCCACCCGACAACGACGAGGACACGGTGTTCGAGCCCGACCGCCCACGCGGCAAGCTGCTGCTGTACTGGGGCTGCGGCAGCACAGTGCGCGCCGGCCAGCCCAAAGTGCTGGACATGGCCAGCGCCAGCGCCGCCGACATGGCCAAGTTCTTCGTCAGTCGGCGCGCCACGCAGCGCGGCACGCACAGCGCTGTCGGGCGCCCGGTCTGGCCGAGCCCGAGCGACGCCCGCATGCTGCCGGCCGGCGCCACGCTGACCGGCGAACACGCCTACAGCGGCAGCGGCGTGCCCGAGGGCTTTCGCTTCCAGATTCCGGCCGCGCAAGACCTGATGCCGCCGCTCGACCTGAAGACGCGCGACGCCGGCGGTGCCGTCGATCTGAGCTGGAGTGCCGCACCCACCGCGCGCGCCTACTTCGCCGCCGGTATGGCGGCTGGCGCCAACGAAGAGATGGTCTTGTGGACCTCCAGTGAATTGCCCGACACCGGCTTCGGTCTGGCCGACTACCAGCCCAATGGGGCGATCGACCGCTGGCTCAAGGACAAGGTGCTGCTGGCGCCCACCACCACCCGCTGCACCGTGCCCAAGGCCGTGTTCAGCGGCGAGGGCGCGATGCTGCGCGTGATCGGCTACGGCAGCGAACTGAACCTTGCCTACCCGCCGCGTCCGGCCGACCCGAAGGCCGCCTGGGAGCCCGTCTGGGCTGCCAAGGTTCGCGTCAAGTCGGTGGCCAACGCCATGCTCGGCATGCCCGAGATGAGCGGTATCGACAAGTCGGCCGAGAGCCCACCTTCAGCCGGACGTGAACCCGAGCCCGAGGCCAAGAAACCCGGCGCCCTGGACATCTTGCGCGGCGTGCTCGGCCGCTGAACCCGGAGGCTCCATGCACATCCCAACGCCAGCCGCTCGCAAGTTCGTTTTCGCCGCCGCTTGCATGGCCACCACCGTGGCCTTCGCCGACTGCACCTCGCGCAAGACCCGGCCTGCCGAAGCCGCAT
>JANNFB010000038.1:0-3182 GCA_031379365.1 Burkholderiales bacterium | reverse complement strand
GTTGTATGCCTTCACCGACTGGGTCTACCGCAGCAAGGTCAACTTCTTCCTGTACGAATCGAAGGAGTTTGTTGGCAAGGCGCTGACCGAAGGCGGCGTGCGCGTGGGCTACACCTGGGGCAACGGCAAGTACGACGCGGCGATCTTCGGGCGCAACATCACCAACCAGATCCGCGTCGTCGGCGGCATCGACTTCAACAATCTGACGGGCTTCGTCAACGAGCCGCGCACCTGGGGTGCGCAGTTCAAGGCTAGTTTCTGAGGCCCACCCCCGAAGCGGCTGCGCCGCTCCCCCTGGCGGCTGGAAGGCGCCTTCAACGCCTTGGGGCACCGCTGGCGGACCGGCGAAGCCGGATCCGCGCCGGTCGCTTGGCTCTCTTCGCGGCGTGCGTGATAGCGACCAGCGTCGTGCGAGCGCAGCCGGCCGTCGTCTACGAGCTTGGCGGCAAGTTCGACAAGTCCTTCAACCAGGCGGCGTACGCGGGCGCCGAGCGCTGGAAGAAGGAAACCGGCCAGGCCTACCTGGAGTTCGAGATCGTCAACGCAGCGCAGCGCGAGCAGGCGCTGCGGCGCATGGCCGAGCGCGGCGCCAACCCCATCGTCGGGATCGGATTCCCGCAGGCGGCGGCGATCGAGGCGGTGGCCAAGGCGTTCCCGAAAACGCGCTTCGCCATCGTCGACGCGGTCGTGGCGCTGCCCAACGTGCAAAGCTTCGTCTACCGCGAGCACGAAGCCAGCTTCCTGGCCGGCATGCTGGCGGCGCTGGCCAGCCGCACGGGCAAGGTCGGCTTCGTCGGCGGCATGGACATCCCGCTGGTGCGCCGCTTTTCTTGCGGCTATGAACAAGGCGCCGCGTTCGGCAAGGCCGGCACGGAAGTGCGCGTGGCCATGATCGGGGCCACGCCCGCCGCCTGGACCGATCCGGCGCGGGGCGCCGAACTGGCCAAGGCGCAACTCGCCCAGGGCGTGGACGTGATCTTCAGCGCTGCCGGCACCAGCGGCCTGGGCATCATGCAGGCGACCAAGGACGCCGGCAAACTGGCGATCGGCGTCGACAGCAACCAGAACGGCCTGCACCCGGGCGCGGTGCTGACCTCCGTGCTGAAGCGGGTCGATCTGGCGGTCTATCAGGCCTTCAAGGGCGTGCGGCCCGGCGTCACGGCGCTCGGCCTGGCCGAGGGCGGCGTCGACCTGGCGATGGACGAAAACAATGCTGCCCTGGTGACGCCGGCCATGCAATCGCGGCTGTCGGCCGCGCGCGCCGACATCATCGCCGGCAAGCTCAAGGTGGTCGATTACACGAGCGCGAATCGCTGCCCCTGACGCCGTGGTCGAAGCCCTGCCGCGGGCGTCCGCACGCCGGGCGAGGTGCGATCATCCTGCCGTGTCAGCCCGCCGCCCTTGCCATCCATGAGCCGCATCGCCATCGTCAGCGCGATGCACGAGGAGTTGCGCGCCCTGCTGCCCCTGCTGCAAGGCGCGCACACCGAGCAGCGCGCAGGCCGCGACTTCCATCTCGGCGCCATCGACGGCCACGCCGTGGTGCTGGTACTGAGCGGCATCGGCAAGGTCGCGGCCGCGACCACGGCCGCGGTGCTGCTCGATGGCCTGGATGTGCGTGCCCTGCTGCTGACGGGCGTGGCGGGCGGCCTCGGCGCGGGCGTGCGAGTCGGTGACATGGTGGTCGCGCAGAGTTTGCTGCAGCACGACATGGATGCGTCGCCGCTGTTTCCACGCTTTGAGGTGCCGCTCACCGGGCGCTCACGCTTTCTCGCCGATGCGGCGCTGGGCGCCGCCCTCGCCGCCGGCTGCCGCCGCGTGCTGCAAGCACCACACCCGGCACTGGCGCGCTTCGGCATCAATGCGCCGCGCCTGCACGAGGGGCTGGTGATCAGTGGCGATCGCTTCGTGGCCACCGCCGCCGAGAGCCAGGCCCTGCGCGGGGCCTTGCCCGACGCGCTGGCGGTCGAGATGGAGGGCGCCGCGGTGGCCCAGGTCTGCGCCGACTTCGCCCGGCCCTTCGGCGTGGTTCGCACCGTGTCGGACCGTGCCGACGACGCCGCGCATGTCGACTTCCCGCGCTTCATCGCCGACGTTGCCGCCGAGTTCTCGCGCGACATCGTGCGCGCCACGTTGGCCCAGCTTTGATTCAGCGACCCCACGCCGCCTTTGCCATGCCGCCTCGCCTCTACGTCGACCAAGCCCTCACCGCGGGCAGCCTGGCGCTGCCGGCCAACGCCGCGCGGCATGTGCAAGTGCTGCGCTTGCAGCCCGGTCAGGCCCTGACCCTGTTCGATGGCCGCGGTGGCGAGTGGGCGGCCGAGATTGCGCTGATGGACCGGCGCAACGTCGAGGTCCTGGTGCTGAGCCACAGCCCACGCGAGTGCGAGAACCCGGTCGCCGTGACCCTGGCCTTGGCCATGCCGGCCAACGACCGCATGGACGACCTGGTGGAGAAGGCCACCGAGCTGGGCGCCGTGGCCGTGCAGCCCCTGGTGACGGAGCGCTCGGTGCTGCGCCTGGACGGCGAGCGCGGGCGGCGCCGGCTGGCGCATTGGCAGGCGATCGCGGTCGCGGCCTGCGAGCAGTGCAGCCGCAATAAGGTGCCGACCCTGTGGCCGGTGCAGGCCTATGCCGCCTGGGTCACCGGGCTGCCCACAACCTTGCCGCACGAGGCGCGTCGGCTGCTCGGCTGGCGTGACGCCGTGCCCTGGGCCGACGCCTTGGCGCCGGCAACCACCGCACTGACCCTGCTCAGCGGCCCCGAAGGCGGTCTCACCGAGGGCGAGGAGGATCTCGCCCGTGCCCGCGGGTTTGCCGTCGTGTCGCTCGGCCCACGCGTGTTGCGCGCCGACACCGCACCGCTGGCTGCGCTGGCATCGATCGCGCTGCGCTCAACGTAACGGTTGGCGACGGCGCCTTGTGGCGCGGTGCAGTCCCCGCAAGAATGGGCGCTTCGCGATTCAGCTTCGGGGTGCTCCATGGGTTTGCTCGATTCAGTGCTCGGCAGCGTGCTTGGCGGCGCCAACCAGCAGCAAGAAGGGGGCGCCGGTGCCCTGATCAACATCGTGGCCGGCATGCTGGCCAACTCGGGCCAGGGCGGCGGTGCGGGAGGCGCCGGGAGTGGCGGCCTGGGCGGCCTGGTCGAGCAGTTTCAGCGCGGCGGCCTGGGCGATGTCATG
>JANNFB010000027.1:0-2297 GCA_031379365.1 Burkholderiales bacterium | reverse complement strand
CTACACCGTGCACAACCTGGCCTTCCAGGGCCTGTTTCCGATGCGCGACTGGCACATGCTGGGCCTGCCGTCCGACCTGCTGTCGGCCGACGGGCTGGAGTTTCACGGCCAGCTCAGTTTCATGAAAGCGGGCCTGCGCTTTGCAGACCACATCACCACCGTCAGCCCCACCTACGCCAAGGAGATCACCACCCACGCTTTTGGCTGCGGCCTGGAAGGCGTGATGCGCAGCCGCGAGGGCCACATCAGCGGCATCCTGAACGGCATCGACACACACATCTGGAATCCGGCCAGTGACCCTGCCATTGCGGTGCGTTACGACGCTCGGCAACTGCAAGGCAAGCTGGAATGCCGCCAGGCGCTGCAGGCCGAGCTGGGCTTGACGCCGGACCCGAACGCGCTGCTGGTGTGCATCGTCAGCCGACTGACATCGCAAAAGGGCCTGGACCTGGTGCTGGCAGCGCTGCCCGAGTGGGTGGCAGCGGGTGTGCAACTGGCGGTGCAGGGCACCGGCGAGCCCGCGCTGGAGGCGGCGTTTCGCATGGCCGAGTTGGCGCACCCGGGCAGGGTGCATATGCACATTGGCTACGACGAACCGCGTGCGCACCGCCTGGTGGCCGGCGCCGACGCCATTGCCGTGCCATCGCGCTTTGAGCCTTGTGGCCTGACGCAGATGTACGGCTTGCGCTATGGCACCCTGCCGATCGTGCGCCGGGTGGGTGGTTTGGCGGACACGGTCAGGGATGAAGGAGCCGTGGCCCTGGGTGCTGGCGCCAGCACGGCGCTTGCGCCCAACGGTTTTGCCTTCGACGCCGCCACGCCAGCGGCCTTGGTGCAGGTCATGCAGCGGGCCGTTGCAGCGTGCCGAGCCGGCAGCCCGTGGGCCTTGCGCATGGCAACGGGCATGGCCGAGTCGTTGTCTTGGGAAGAGCCGGCGAGGGCGTACATGCGCTTGTATGACGGCTTGATTGGCGCTTGATCGGCGCTTGAGCGAGTCAGGGGCTTCGCAGTCATGGCGGAAGGGGCGTCCTTCGTATCGCCATCATCCATGAGGGTTCCTGGCCAGATTGTGCGCGGTCCCCCCATCCGTACCGCCATTTCGGAAGGTGCTTGGGCGTGGTGTCGGCCTCTCTCACCCTCTGAGCCACCGTCCGTCGATGACCCCGCTATGCACTCACTCCCGGCAACCAGCGCCCCTTCTGACACTGCTCCGCCTGCGGCCTCGTTCTGTCGCGAGTGGCAGCCTGCTTCTTGTCTGCTGGAATCGCGCTCGCTCAGCGAGGTTGGGTTGGCACCAGATCAGCGGCGTCGAACCGCCTTGCTGATCTCGAGGCGACTCATGGCTTGCTGTCGACCTCCTTGACCATCGTCTGCTAACAAACCCGGGCCTCGGCAATAGGCACGCGCTGCCTATCCCTTTACTCTGTCACTTAGTGATTTTGTTGTTGGTCTCTCGGGTTCGCCCTTGGTTCCTCATGTTGTTGGTTGTTTGTCCGTGCGCTTTGCGCTAGGCATGCCGGGGTTCGAGTAAAGGAGGGATATGTGATGAAACGTTTCATTCGCAAAACCCGCCTAGTCCTCGCGTGCATGAACTTCGCAGGCGGTTTGTTCCGTCTGCTGGCTGCACTCGTGGACATGGCATCGAACTATCCGGGGCGCTGTGACTCAAAAGTGGACGCATCGCTACCAGATCAAGCCGGGCCGCTGGGTATTCGCGCCTACGGATGAGGCCAAGAAGGTCGGCGATGGCATAAGGCGAAGCGTCGCGTCGCGCTGGAAGCCACCGAACTTCTACTACCACTTGCGGAACGGCGGCCACGTGTTTGCCGTCCAATCGCATGCTTCCAGCCGAGTCTTCTATCGCGCAGACCTCGACGACTTCTTTGGTCGTGTCAATCGGTCCCGTGTGACCCGCTGCCTAAAGTCCTGGTTCTCGTACGCTGAAGCAAGAGTGATGGCCAGCGAAAGCGTCGTAAAACGACCTGACCATGGCGCCTTTGTGCTTCCGTACGGTTTTGTCCAATCTCCAATCCTGGCCTCATTGGCCTTGGATAAGAGCAAGCTCGGCAGCTACCTCCGGTCGCTACACGGCAGAGGGGAGGTCAAGGTCAGCGTCTACGTCGACGACATCATCCTTTCAGGCGAAGACGAGACCCAGCTCCGACAAGCGGCGGCCCAGCTCGAACAAGCCGCAAACGTGTCCCAGTTTCCACTCAGCGCTGGGAAGACGGAGGGGCCCGCCGCCGGTGTAACCGCCTTCAATATCGAGTTGTCGCACGAGATGCTCCGCATCACGG
>JANNFB010000012.1:0-4582 GCA_031379365.1 Burkholderiales bacterium | reverse complement strand
GCCTATGCCGGCTCGCTCAACTACGCCGAGGTCTTCGCCAAGGGCGGCGATCTGGCGCGCATCGTCTTCCCCGGCTCCGACTGGATGCTGATCACGGTGGCCTGCATCTGCCTGTTCATTGGTGCTATGGGCAAGAGCGCGCAGTTCCCGCTGCATGTCTGGCTGCCCGACTCCATGGAAGGCCCGACGCCGATCTCGGCCCTGATCCACGCGGCGACCATGGTCACGGCCGGCATCTTCATGGTCGCGCGCATGAGCCCGCTGTTCGAGCTGTCGGACACGGCCTTGTCCTTCGTCCTGGTGATCGGCGCCATCACGGCCCTGTTCATGGGCTTCCTGGGCATCATCCAAAACGACATCAAGCGGGTCGTGGCGTACTCGACATTGAGCCAACTGGGCTACATGACCGTCGCCCTCGGCGCATCGGCCTACTCGGTGGCCGTGTTCCACCTGATGACGCATGCCTTCTTCAAGGCGCTGCTGTTCCTGGCCGCCGGCTCGGTGATCATGGGCATGCACCATGACCAGGACATCCGCAACATGGGCGGCCTGCGCAAGTACATGCCCATCACCTGGATCACGGCCCTGCTGGGCTCCCTGGCGTTGATCGGCACGCCTCTGTTCTCGGGTTTCTACAGCAAGGACAGCATCATCGAGGCGGTTCACGCCAGCCAACTGCCGGGCGCCGGCTTCGCCTACTTCGCGGTCGTCGCGGGCGTCTTCGTCACCGCCTTCTATTCGTTTCGGATGTACTTCCTCGTCTTCCACGGCGACGAGCGCTTCCGCCACAAGCCCTTTCCGGGCGAGCATGACCATCACGACGATGACGCGCACCACGCGCCGCACGCGCCACATGTGCCGCACGAATCGCCCTGGGTCATCACGGCACCCTTGATCCTGCTGGCCTTGCCGTCGGTGGTGATCGGATACCTGACGATCCAGCCGATGCTGTTCGGCGACTTCTTCAAGGACGCCATCGTCAACGACATCGCGCGCCACCCGGCGATGCAGGAGCTGGCCACACATTTCCACAGCGCCAGTGGCATGGCCTGGCACTCGCTGCAGACGGTGCCGCTGTGGCTGGCGGTGGCTGGTGTCGCCTGCGCCTGGTGGTTCTATCTGAAGCAGCCGGCCATCCCTGCGGCCATCAAGGTCCGTTTTTCCTGGGTATACCGCCTGCTCGACAACAAGTACTACCTCGACTGGTTCAACGAACATGTGCTTGCCGCCGGCATGCGGCTGGCGGGAATGGGCCTGTGGAAGGGCGGCGATGTGGCTCTGATCGACGGTGCCCTGGTCAACGGCTCGGCGCGTGCGGTGGGCGCCGTGGCCCAGCTCACCCGCCGCCTGCAGACCGGGCACCTATATTTCTATGCGCTGGTCATGTTGCTTGGCCTGTTCGGCCTCATGACCTGGCAGCTCTGGCCGCAGGTGCGCCGCCTCGTCGGGCTGTGAACGACGCCCTGCACAAGAAGAACACACAGAGGACACGATGGGCTTGTTGAGCGTTGCGATCTGGCTGCCCATCTTGCTGGGCTGCGTCCTGCTCGCGCTGGGTCGTGACGAGCATGCGGGCGCGGTACGCTGGCTGGCCCTGATCGGCGCCGTGGCGGCCTTTCTCGTCACGCTGCCGCTCATCAGCGGGTTCGATGTCACCAGCGCGGCCATGCAGTTCCAGGAGAAGATGGCCTGGATCGAGCGCTTCAAGGCCTACTACCACCTCGGCGTCGACGGCATCTCGGTCTGGTTCGTGCCACTCACCGCCTTCATCACCGTCATCGTCGTTATCGCCGCCTGGCAGGTGATCACGGAGCGCGTCAACCAGTACATGGGGGCCTTCCTGATCCTGTCGGGTCTGATGGTCGGCGTTTTCTCTGCCCTCGACGGCCTGCTCTTCTACGTTTTCTTCGAAGCCACCCTGATCCCGATGTACATCATCATCGGCATCTGGGGCGGCCCCAAGCGTGTCTACGCGGCCTTCAAGTTCTTCCTCTACACGCTGCTCGGCTCGCTGCTGATGCTGATCGCGCTGCTGTACCTGTACTTCAAGTCGGGCGGCAGCTTCGCCATCCTCGACTGGCACCGCCTGCCGCTGCCGCTGTCGGCACAGAGCCTGCTCTTCTTCGCCTTCTTCGCCGCCTTCTCGGTCAAGGTGCCGATGTGGCCGGTGCACACCTGGTTGCCCGATGCCCACGTCGAGGCGCCGACCGGGGGCTCGGTGGTGCTGGCGGCCATCATGCTCAAGCTCGGGGCTTACGGATTCCTGCGCTTCTCGCTGCCGATCGCGCCCGATGCCAGCCGCGAGTGGGCCTGGCTGATCATTGCGCTGAGCCTGATCGCGGTCATCTACATCGGCCTGGTGGCACTGGTGCAGCAGGACATGAAGAAGCTCGTGGCGTATTCGTCGATCGCGCACATGGGCTTCGTCACGCTCGGCTTCTTCCTCTTCAGCGAGCTCGGCGTGTCGGGCGGCATCGTGCAGATGATCAGCCATGGCTTCATCTCCGGGGCCATGTTCCTTTGCATCGGCGTGCTCTATGACCGCGTGCACTCGCGTGAGATCGCCGCATATGGCGGCGTGGCCAACACCATGCCGCGCTTCGCGGCCTTCGCCGTGTTCTTTGCCATGGCCAACAGCGGCCTGCCAGGCACCAGTGGCTTCGTCGGCGAGTGGATGGTGATCCTGGGCACCGTGAAGGTGAATTTCTGGCTTGCTGCGTTGGCCGCTACGGCGCTGATCTTCGGTGCGGCCTACAACCTGTGGATGGTCAAGCGGGTCTACTTCGGCGAGGTCGCGAACGCCCAGGTCAAGGGCCTGACCGACATCGACAGCCGAGAGTTCCTGATGTTGGCCCTGCTGGCCGCGGCCGTGATGTGGATGGGCGTGTATCCGAAGCCCTTCACCGATGTGATGCATGTCTCGGTCACCCAGCTGCTGCAGCATGTGGCGCAGAGCAAGCTCAACTGAGGCCGCGCAGCCCTTATGAACCCCATGAATTGGACCGTGGTCCTGCCTGAAATCGTCCTGTTGGCGATGGCCTGCATCATTGCGATCGCCGATCTGTTCTCGACCGATCCCGCGCGCCGCGTCACCTTCTGGCTGACCCAGGGCACCCTGGCCGCGGTGGCGCTGCTGCACCTCGACGCCTTCGCCGCCGGTCAGTCGGCGTTTGGCATGCAAGGCATGGTGGTGTCCGATCCCCTCGGTCACCTGCTGGCCCTGTTCGCTGCGCTCGCCGTCATGATCACGCTGGCCTACGCCCAGCCATACGTCGGTTCGCGCGACATGCAGAAGGGCGAGCTCTACACCCTGTCGCTGTTCTCCTTGCTCGGCGTCTGCGTGATGGTGTCGGCCAATAACTTCCTGGTGGTCTATCTCGGCCTGGAGTTGATGAGCCTGTCGCTCTACGCGCTGACGGCACTGCGCCGCGACCATGGCCAATCGACCGAAGCGGCGATGAAGTACTTTGTGCTCGGCGCGCTGGCCTCGGGTTTCCTGCTCTATGGCCTGTCGATGATGTACGGCGCCACCGGCAGTCTGGACATCCAGCGCGTCTTCGAAGTCATCGGCAAGGGCCAGGCCAATCAATCGGTGTTGGTCTTCGGGCTGGTCTTCATCGTCGCTGGCCTGGGTTTCAAGTTCGGCGCGGCGCCGTTCCACATGTGGGTCCCCGACGTCTACCACGGCGCGCCCACCGCAATCACCCTGCTGATCGCTGGCGCGCCCAAGCTGGCAGCCTTCGGCATGGCCATGCGCCTGCTGGTCGAAGGCCTGCTCGGCCTGGCGACAGACTGGCAGCAAATGCTGGTGGTGATGGCACTGGCGTCCTTGTGCGTCGGCAACCTCGGAGCGATCGCGCAAACCAACTTGAAGCGCCTGCTGGCCTACTCGGCCATCGCGCAGATCGGCTTCGTGTTGCTGGCGCTGGCCTCGGGCGTGGTCAGCGGGAACACGCTGTCCGCCGGCAACGCCTACAGCTCTGCCTTGTTCTACATGGTCACGTATGTGATGACGACGCTGGGGTCCTTCGGCGTGATCATGCTGTTGTCGCGCCAGGGTTTCGAGAGCGAGGAGATCAGCGACCTGGCCGGCCTGAACCAGCGCAGCCCGTGGATGGCCGCGGTGATGACCTTGTTCATGTTCTCGCTTGCCGGCATCCCGCCGATGGTGGGCTTCTACGCCAAGCTGTCGGTGCTGCAGGCCCTCGTGACCACCAACCTCACCGGCTACCTGTGGCTGGCCGTGATAGCGGTGCTGCTGTCCTTGATCGGGGCTTTCTACTACCTGCGCGTGATCAAGGTCATGTACTTCGACGAGCCCGCCGCCGATGCCCGGCGCATCCACGGCGAGAACGGTGTGCAGGCGCTGCTGGCGGTGAACGGCGCCGCGGTGCTGGTGCTCGGCCTCCTGCCCGGCGGGCTGATGGCGATGTGCAGCACGGCAGTCATGTCGCCAGTGCGCGCACGATGGCCGTGCTGCACATCGCCATCAGACCGCCGGGCAAGAGGCCGAGCACCAAGACCGCGGCGCCGTTCACCGCCAGCAGGGCCTGCACACCGTTCTCGCCGTGGATGCGCCGGG
>JANNFB010000370.1:0-7772 GCA_031379365.1 Burkholderiales bacterium | reverse complement strand
GCCAGCGCGGCCTTGGCACGCAGGTTGTGGCTTTCGGGCTCACCGGCAGCGTCGGCGGCGGCGTGGTACGCGGCCAGTGCCGCAGGCTCGCCCATCGCGTCGAGCGACTCGGCGCGCAGACGCAGGGCCTCGGCGTGGTCGGGCGCAAAGGCCAGCACGGGTTCGAGGTGGCGCAGGGCATCGCTGAAAGCGGCCAGGCGCACCGCCTCGCGCGCCGCGGCTAGCAGCCAGGGTTGCGCATCGCGTGGATGACCGGCCTCCTGCCAATGGCGTGCGATGCCGGCCGGTGGACCGTCGAGCTCGGCCAAACGCGAGGCGATCTGCCGGTGCATCTTCAGCCGGCGGTGCGGCGGCACCTGTTCTATCAATGCCTGCTGCACCAGGTGGTGGCGAAAGCGGTAGCCGCTGGCCGAAGGCAGCAACACGCCGGCAGCCAAGGCGGCATCCAGCGCATCCAGGCTGGGCACCTGCGCCTCGGCCGCCAGCGCCTCGACCGTGGCGACATCGAACTCGTCGCTGCTCAGTGCCAGCCACTTGAGCAGGGCCAGCGCGCTGTCGGGCACGTCGCAGAGTCGCTCGGTAATGGCCTCGGCAACGCCGCGGGGCAAGCGCGCGCCGGCGCTGTCGGGCGCGCAGCGCGCCAACTCGATGACTGCAAAGGGGTTGCCCTCGGCGGTGCCCACAATGCGTGCCAACACGTCTTCCGGCACGGCGGCCAGCGCAGCACGTGCCACCAGCCGGCGGCATTCATCGTCGGGCAGCGGCTCGACATTGAGCACCTGCACCACACCCGAGCTCTGCAGGCGGGCCAGGGCCCGAGCCAGCGCCGTGCCTGCCGTGGGCGGCCGCGCGCCGAGCAGCACGCACAACCCGGCGCCGCTGGCCGCCAACTGGGTCAGCACGTCGACGTCGGCATCGTCGGCGAGGTGAGCGTCGTCCACCTGTAGCAGGACTTCTTTGCCCGGGGCCGAGGCCAGCAACAGCCTGCGCACGGCGCCCACAACCTGATGTCGCCCCAAGGGGCCCGGCAGCGTCTCCGCCGGCGCCGCCTGCGGGCTGAGAAGGGCCAGCACCGCGCGGGCCTGTGCGCCGATGCGGTCGAGCACCCCGCGGTCGGCCAGGATCAGTCGCTCAGCGACAGCCGACATCACCGCGTAGGCGCGGCCGGTCTGCGAGGCTTCGACCCGACACACGCTCCACCCGCGCGCCTGGGCCTGCGTGGCGATCTCGCGGCCGAGCGCGCTCTTTCCGATGCCCGCCGGCCCGCGCAGCACGATGCCGCCCGGCCGCTGTGCAGCCGCCATGCCCAGCCAGGCCGCGACCTGGGCGCAGGCCATGGCGCGGCCGACGAAGGCCGGACCGGCCACCTGCAGACCGGCGATGCAACGCTCGTACAGGGCCTGAGTCTGCGCGTCGGGTGACACGCCGAGCCCTTGCTGCAATGCCTCGCGCAGGTGGGCATACCAACGCAACGCGGCAGCGCGGTTGCCGGCGGCCAGCTCGCGCTGCATCAGCGCACGGTGGGCCGCTTCGTCTTCGGGATCGAGCTTGGCCAGGCGCTCCCACTGGCCACTGGCGCGCAACAGTTGCAGGTGGCGCTCGTGCAAGCGCTCCCGGGTGGCCTCGGCCCAGGGCTCGAAGCGGGCGCCGGGCAACAGGTCGCCTGCGTAGATCGCAGCGGCGTCGGCACAATCGGCGGGATCGCGCTGCAACAGCGCCGCATCCGCGCGTTGCTCGAAGTGTTGCGCATCCACGCTCACCGGCCGCTCGGGCCACAACAGCACCTCGCCAGCCTGCAGCACGATGGCGTCGTGCCGGCCCAGCGCCTGGCGCGCGTGGTGGGTGGCCTTGCGCAGGTTGGCGGCACCGGCTTCGGGTTCGAGCTGCGGCCATAGGGCGTCGATGACCTGGTCGCGGGACATGCGGTGTCGCGGTCGCAGGCTCAGCAACTGCACCAGTTGAGCGGCGCGCAGGCTGGGCCAGCGTTCGGCCATTAGCTCGCTGCCGTCGATCGAGGCCGCAAAACGGCCGAGCAGGAAAACCTCGAGGCAGCTGACGGCTCCAGGCGGCAGGGCGGGTGGGGTGATTTCCATGGCAGCCAGTGTCGGGGAGCGGCGGCGCCCTCGCAAGCCCCTGCTGACCGAGGAACGATTCAGGAACGCGGCGTCGGCAAGCTGCCGTCAGGCCGAGCCAGTGTCTATCGGCCCCACAACCTGGAGCACTCATGACCCCTTTGCAACTCACCCTTCCTGTGACCGGTGTCGCGCCGGCCGTCCTGACCCTGCCACAGCCCCTGACACCCGAAGCGCTGGGCGAGCTGACGCAAGCCGTGAACGACACCTTGGGCATGCTGCGGCGCGACCTGCGCAACGCCACCCACCCAGCTGCTTTCGGGTCCGCGCCGCGGCGCTGCGACGACGGCGACATCGAGTACGCCTCGTGGCTGCCTGATCCTGGCGCCATCGAGATCGCATCGTGGACAGCGCACCTGCAGGCCGCACGGCGGTGAGCGCCAGTCTGTATCAGCGACTGGGCGGCGCGACGGGTGTTACGGCGCTCGTCGACGATGCAGTCGACCGGCACGCCGCGAACCCGGCCCTGTGTGCACTGTTTCGCGGCCAGGATCTGCCACAGCTCAAGTCACTGGGCGAACGCTTCCTCAGTGCCGGCGCTGCCGGGCCGGGCCAGGGCTTGACAAGGGACGCGCCGACGCGGCACGTCGGTATGGGCTTCGACCCTGTGCAGCTGAAGGCCGTGATCGGCGACATGACAGACACCCTCGTCGAGCGGGGCGTCGGTGCAGTCGAACTCGGCGAAGTCCTTGCCCTCGTCAACGCCGGGAACGAATCAAGAACGCAGGCTGCCTAGCCTGCCCATCCACAGGTCCGATGGTGGACCTGCCCACCCCAAGGAGATTGTCGACATGAACCAGCCCACCTCCACCCTGTATGAGCGCCTGGGGCGTCGTGAGGGCATCACCCGCATCACCGCCGACCTGATGAAGAACCATCTCGCCAACCCGCTGGTGAACGCCCGCTACATGGCCAGCGCGGATCTCGAACGCGTCGAACGCCGTGCGGTCGAGTTCTTCTGCGCCGGCACCGGCGGCCCCGAGGCCTACACCGGCAAAGACATGGTGGCCACGCACAAGGGCATGAACATCAGCGAGCAAGAATTCATGACGGTCATCGACGACGCCATGGATGCGCTCGAGAAGAACCACATCGACGAGGCCACGCGCAACGAGGTGCTGGCGGTGCTGTGGTCGATGCGGCGCGAGGTGCTGCGGGTATGACGCGACACCGCGGCCCTGGCCACTCAGGCGGCGTGTCGCGTTGCAGGGTGCGGCGCGGCACGCTGGCGGGCTGGGTCAGCGCATCGACAGCAGCTCGTAGGAGCGCAGGCGCGCGGCATGGTCGTGAATGGCCCCGGCGACGATCAACTCATCGGCGGCCGTGCGCTCGACGATGGCCTCGATCTGCTGGCGCACGCTCTGGGGCGATCCGACCGCCGTGGCCGCCAGCATGCGCTGCACGCCGGCCTTCTCCTGCGGCGTCCACATCGTCTCGAGCAGCGCCGGATCGATCGGCCGCGGCAGCGGCCCGCGGCGGCCGCGCTGCATGCCGAGAAAGCGCTGCTGGATCGACGTGAACAACACGGCGGCCTCGTCGTCGGTGTCGGCTGCGACGACGTTGATGCCGACCATCGCGTGCGGCCGGGGCCAATCCACCGAGGGCCGGTAGCCGCTGCGATAGGCCTGCAGGGCTGGCAACAGCAGGTCGGGTGCGAAGTGCGAAGCGAAGGCAAAGGGCAGGCCGAGGTAGGCCGCGAGTTGCGCGCTGTACAGGCTCGAGCCGAGCAGCCAGATCGGCACGTGGGTGCCCAGACCGGGGATGGCGCGCACCGGCTGGTCGGGTCCGCCGTCGCCGAGGTAGGCCTGCAGCTCCATCACATCGCGCGGGAAGCCCTCTTCTTCGTCACTGCTGTCGAGGTGGCGGCGCAGGGCACGCATCGTCAGCCGGTCGGTGCCGGGCGCGCGGCCGAGGCCGAGATCGATGCGGCCGGGGTAGAGCGTGGCCAGGGTGCCGAATTGCTCGGCAACGACCAGGGGCGCGTGGTTGGGCAGCATCACGCCGCCGGAGCCGACGCGGAGGGTCTTCGTGCCGCCGGCCAGGTGGCCGATCAGCACGGCGGTGGCCGAGCTGGCCACGCCATCCATGTTGTGGTGTTCGGCGACCCAGAAGCGGCGGTAGCCCCAGGCTTCGGCGTGCTGCGCCAGATCCAGGCTGTTGCGCAGGGCGTGTGCGGCGTCGCCGCCTTCGACGATGGGTGCGAGGTCGAGGATGGACAGGGGTGTCATGACGCGCATCATGCCCCGGGCCAAAGCGACAGCCGCGACCCTGGCGAGGAGCGGCGCTGTAATCTGGGCTGGGCACTGCACGACAACCTGGCTGGCGCGCCGCGCCGGTCGCGCCTTCTGGAGATGCCCTCATGCCCCACCCCGTCATGGAACCCCTGCGTCGCCTCGCTCTGGCTTTGGTGAGCGCAACCCTCTTGGCGAGCCCGGCCTGGGCCGGCGAGTTCTTCGAGCGCGACGGCTTGGCCATCGGCGGCCACGACGTCGTGGCCTATTTCAGCGGTGCTGCACCCGTCAAGGGCGTCGCCGCTTTCAAGGCCGAGTTCAAGGGCTCGACTTTCCTCTTCGCGTCCCAAGCCAACCGCGACGCCTTCGTCGCCGACCCGGCGAAGTACGCGCCGCAGTACGGCGGTTTCTGCGCCTTCGGCCTGGCCGGGGGCTACAAGGCGGCGATCGATCCGGCGGCCTTCAGCGTCGTCGACGGCAAGCTCTACCTGAACTACAACCGCGCGGTGCAAAAGCGCTGGGGTGCCGACGTGCCGGGCTTCATCGCCAAGGCCGATCAGAACTGGCCCAGCGTGGCGGCGCAGACCAAGGTCCACAACTGAGCCTACCCCGGCCTGCCGGGCTGGGGTCAAACCCGCTGCCCTTGCTTGCCGCGCATTGGGGCGTAGAAGGCCTTGATCGCGGCCATGTCGCGCTCGATGTCGCCGCTGGGTTCGAACACCGGGCCGAGGCCGACGCGCTTGTTTGGGTAGTCGATGTAGGCCAGCAGGATCGGCAGCCGGGCCGTCTGCGCGATGTAGTAGAAGCCCGTCTTCCACTCGGTGGCGCCGCTGCGCGTGCCCTGCGGTGGCACGATCAACTGCACCGGGCCGTCGGCGGCCACCAAGGCCGCGGCCGACGCCGCCACCAGGTTGTTGCTCTGCTCGCGCTGCACCGCAATGCCGCCGAGCCAGCGCATCACCGCGCCGAAGGGCGGCTTGAAGATCGAGGCTTTACCCATCCAGTAAGGGTTCAGGCGCAGCAAGAAGGCGGCCATCAAGGTGATGGGCAGATCCCAATTGGTGGTGTGCGGCGCGGCGATAAGCACGCACTTGCGTGCGTTCGGCGGCAAGGCACCCTCGACGCGCCAGCCGGCCAGTTTGAGAACCAAGCGCGAGCCCGCGAGCAGCAAGGTGTTGACCCCTGGCGTATCGAAAACAGTGTGATGCATCGCCCAGCATAGCCGCGCCCCGGTGGCACACTGCGCCGCAATGACATCGCCCAAACGCCCCCGCCTGCCGCGCCTGCATTCAGCCGATCTGCGCGGCGCGGCGCGCCTGGCCACCGACGCGACGGCCGGCCTGACCGATCTGGTCGAAGCGATGCACGAGCGCATCGCGCGCGTGCCCGGCCTCAGCACTGAGCCGCTCGACGGCCGCACCGGCGGCATCAGCGGCCTGGTCTACAAGACCATTCGCGGCGTGACGCGCCTGGCGGGCGGCAGCATCGAGGCGCTGCTGGGTCTGCTCACCCCAGCGCTGAGCGCGGAGGTCGGCGCCGCCACGCCGGGCCGCGAACGCGAGGCCATCGTCGCCGCGCTCAACGGCGTGCTCGGCGACTACCTCGCCACCACGAGCAACCCCCTGGCCACGCCGATGGCCCTGCGCCAAGGCGGACGGGCGCTGGCCCTGGAAGCGGGTGCCCTGCAGCAGGCCCTGCCCGCCGCCGGCCCGCGCCTGCTGGTGCTGCTGCACGGCCTGTGCATGAACGACCTGCAGTGGCTGCGCATGGACCACGACCACGGCGCCGCGCTGGCGCAGGCGCATGGCTACACCGCCGTCTACCTGCACTACAACAGCGGCCAGCACATCTCCATCAACGGCCATGCACTGGCCGAACGACTCGAGCACCTGCTCGATGCCTGGCCGGTGCCCGTCGAGCGCTGCGTGCTGCTCGGCCACAGCATGGGCGGCCTGCTCGCGCGCAGCGCGCTGCACTCGGGCGCCCAGCGCGGCCAACGCTGGCCGGCACGCGTGACCGACCTGGTCTGCCTGGGCTCGCCGCACCATGGCGCGCCCCTCGAGCGCGCCGGCAACTGGGTCGATCTGGTGCTCGGCGCCACGCCCTATGCCGCACCCTTCGCGCGCCTGGGCCAGGTCCGCAGCGCCGGCATCACCGACTTGCGCCACGGCAACCTGGTCGACGAAGACTGGGTCGGTCGCGACCGTTTTGCCCGCGGCATCGACGGCCGCCAGCACCTGCCGTTGCTGGAGACCGTGCGCTGCTTCGCACTGGCCGCGACCACCGGCCAGGCCAGTGGCGACCTCAAAGATCGCCTGCTCGGCGACGGCCTGGTGCCGCTGGACAGCGCCCTGGGCCGGCACAAGAACCCGGCACGCACCCTGGCCTTCCCCGCGGAGCGGCAGTGGATCGGCTACGGCATGAACCATCTCGACCTGCTCAACCGCCCAGAGGTGTTTGCCCAGTTGCGGCAGTGGCTGGCCTGACGGCCGGCGTGCCTGAGCGGCCCTCGCCGATGCAAGTGCTGCACACCGAGCGCCTGGCCATCCGTCCGTTCACCGAAGACGATGCCGCTTTCATTCTCGAACTCGTCAACGACGCCGGCTGGCAGCGTTTCATCGGTGACCGCAACGTGCACAGCCTGGCCGACGCCCGCCGCAACCTGCGCGACGGGCCGATGGCGATGCAGGCCCGGCTCGGCCACAGCCTGTGCTGCGTGGTGCGCCGCAGCGAAGGCGTGGCGCTGGGCATGTGCGGTCTGCTCAAGCGCGACACGCTCGACGACGTCGATCTCGGCTTTGCCTTCCTGCCCGCCACACGCGGCCAGGGCTACGCACGTGAGTCGGCGCAAGCCGTGCTCGCCCACGGCTTCGGCGCGCTGGGTCTGAAGCGCATCGTGGCCATCACCGATATCGACAACACGGCCTCGGCGCGCGTGCTCGAAGCCGTGGGCATGCGCTTCGAGTGCCTGCTGCCGGCCAATGCGGAGGGCAAGGCGTCGCGCCTCTTCGGTCGATCAGCGGCAGCCTGATGCGCTTGTCGCGCAGGCCGGGCACCTGACGCCGGCGACGCAGCTGTACCGGCCTCAGGTGTGAGTCGCCAAGCAGACTGACGATTGCAGGTTGACCATGGCTGGACTCGGCCTGTTGCGGACATTGGCGTACGTCCGCTGTTTCGTGCTGGCATTGGCGCGAGCAAGGCGGCGGGCGGGGCCTGTGCGGGGCTCAAACGGCTGGCCCTTCGCTGCGCTGCGGGTGCCCTGCGATGCTCTGCTGGCCGGCCTCGTTGCAGAACTCCCGCCGTTCGCTGCGCTCACTGTGGTCGGACAGCTGCAACGAGTCAGAGCACGAAGCGCGCGGGTACGCGCGCGGCCGGCCAGCCTGCGCTTCTCGGCGGCGCCGATTCGCCC
>JANNFB010000341.1:0-3750 GCA_031379365.1 Burkholderiales bacterium | reverse complement strand
GCCCCGGCACCGAGACAACGCTCAGCCTGCCGTGTTCGGCCTCGACCCGAAAACGCATGCCCAGCAGCCCGTAGGCGGAGGTTGGCGGTGTGGCGGTGTCGAAACCCACGCCGTCGTCGCGCACCGACACCGTCACGGTGTCGTTGTCAGTGGCCAGGCTGAGCCAGACCTGGCTGGCCCGGGCGTGCTTGCTGAGGTTGGTGATGGCTTCCTGCACCAGGCGGTAGACCACCAGTTCGGCGCTGGCCGACAGCGAGACGGGGGCCAGCGACGACTGAACTTCGATGCCCGACCGCTCGCTGAACTCGCGTGCCAGGATCTCCAGCGCCGCCACCAGGCCCAGGTTGGCCAGTGTCGACGGGCGCAGGTCTTCGATGATTCGCCGGCCCAGCGCGATGCTGCTGTTGAGTGTGCCCACCAGGTGCGCCAGCCGCTCCTGCGCCTCGGGCGCGGTGTCGGCCAGGCGCGATTTGATGCGCGCCGCATCGAGCTTGGCCGAGGTGAGCAGGGCGCCGAGTTCGTCGTGCAGGTCACGCGCCAGGCGGTGGCGCTCGTCTTCCCGCGCCGTCAACAAGTGCTGGGTCAGCTCCGTCAACTGCGCGGTGCGCAGCTTGACTTCCACTTCCAGCCGCTCGCGCTCGGCCCTGGCCAGGCGGTTGAGCTCTTGCCGGTGGGCCTCGACGGTGGTGCCGTGGCGCAGGTACAGGTAGAGCGCCAGCAGCATCAGCGCACTCAGCGCCGCCACGCCCATGCGGCTGATGAGCAAGGTCTGGTAGACGCTGGCCCGCCCCTTGGCTACATTGAGCGACTCAAAGGCCAGCAATTCGGCGCTGACTTCGCGGATCGCTTCCATCTTCTCCCGGCCCAGGCCGGTCAACACCAGCTCCTTGGCGGCGTCCTGCCGTCCTTCGCCGTACAGCCGGATCGTCTCGGCGATGATCGACAAGCGGGTGTCGGTCAGACCGCGCAGCCGGCCGAGCATTTCGCCAGGCCTTGCGGCGCCGCCGTAATGCTGCTCGAGCTGCTTGAATGACTCGTCCACCACGCGCAGCGCCTTCGCATAGGGTTCGAGGTACTCGCGGCGCCCCGTGAGCAAAAAGCCGCCCTGGCTGGTCTCGGCATCCAGCACGCCCCGTTCCAGTCGCTGGATGTTGACGCGCGCAGCGGCCATCTGGCCCAGGTCGTCAAGAATCTCCACCGACTGCCAGTACGAACCTTCGCTGATGAACATCATCGCCACGGCCGCCAGCAGTGCCAGTGCGAACACCACCGGGCTGCGCCGGATGACTTTAGGAGCCTGCATCGTGGGCACTCACCGCAAAGAGTGGGATCATGCAGCCAGGAGGGCCGCAAACACCATGATTCGAATTGCCATCGTCGACGACCACGCCATGGTGAGAGCCGGCTTGCGCCAGTTCTTCGCCGACCAGATCGATTTCAGTGTGGTGGCTGAAGCCGCCAACGGCCGCGATGCGCTCGACATTCTGCGCAACGTGGAGATCGACGTGATGCTGATGGACATCGC
The DNA here is from genome assembly GCA_031379365.1 of Burkholderiales bacterium. Classification (GTDB taxonomy): domain Bacteria; phylum Pseudomonadota; class Gammaproteobacteria; order Burkholderiales; family Burkholderiaceae_C; genus CADEEN01. Next base: position 2,225 of record JANNFB010000341.1, on the reverse strand, counting down.
CATGCCTGACCAGAGCGGCGTCGATGCGCTGGCCGCCATCAAGGCCCGCGCCCCCGAGTTGCCGGTGCTGATCTTGAGCGGTTATGCCGAAGAGCATTACGCCACCACCCTGCTGCGCCAGGGCGCCAGCGGCTACTTGAACAAGGACTGCGATCCAGAGGAGATCGTCAAGGCGATCCGCACCGTGTGCCGCGGGCGCAAGTACATCACGGCCGGTGTGGCCGAGCGGCTGGCCGAAGGCCTGGGCGGCGCGGGCGATCAACTGCCGCACGAGCAATTGTCGGAGCGCGAGCTGCAGGTCTTTCTGCGGCTGGCACGGGGCGAGACGGTGGGCCACATGGCCGAGAGCATGTCGCTGAGCGTCAAGACGATCAGCACCTATCGCACGCGGGTGATGGAGAAAATGCATCTGGCCTCGAACAGCGACCTGACCTACTACGCGCTGAAGAACGGCCTGATCCAGTAGGCCCACTCAGTTCAGGGCGCCGGCACCGCTGGGCGCAAAGTCACCGCTGGCCAGGCGCGAGCAGTAGGCAATCAGCGCGTCGATCTCGTGGGATTTGTCGAACACCCTGTCCGCCCCCAGGGCAAGGCACTTGCGGCGCATGTCCGGGGTGGCGTAGTTGCTCAGCACCACCAGCTTGCGCGGCTCGAGCGTCGGCAGGGCCCGCGCCGCTCGCAGCACGCCCAGGCCTGAGCCGGTCTTGAGGAAGAGGTCGACGATCACCAGATCCACCGGGTGGTCGGCGGCCGACAGCCAGCTCAGTGCGGTCGATTCGTCTTCGGCGGTACCGACAACTTGCAGCGACGCCAGTTCCTCGAGTGTCGCGATCAGGTTTTCGCGGATCAGCGGGCTGTCCTCGACGATGTAGGTTCTGAGCGGGTGCATGGGCAGTGGCAAATCCTCGAAGTCCACGGCCTGTGACATCAGCCCCGCATGACAGGTGTTCTCGTCGGCCCGTGGTTTCAGCGTTGCCCCACCACGGGATGGCGAGACCCCGGAACGATAGTGTGCCAGGCGGCGCGAGCGCGCCATCGGTGGGCGACGCGCCGCCTTGTCAGACATGTCCTACACAGCAGGCCATGCGCTTCGCGCGCCGTAGGACATCCACTACGTTGACTGGGGTTGCCGTCCGATGGGCGCGCTGTCGTCCCACTTCGACACTTGCATCGTTGTATGGGCGCCGTGGTCCGATTCGTTCCCCGGTGTTCGTTGCCACCTACCGGAGAACTCCATGAAGACGATATCGCGAATCACTTTGGCCATCGCCGCACTGGCCTTTGCCGGCCATGCCGCAGCACAAGTCACCCTGTACGAGGACGACGGCTTCCAGGGCCGCTCGGTCACCACCGAGCGCCCGATCAACAACCTCGAGCGCTTCGGCTTCAACGACCGCGCTTCATCGGTGGTGGTGCGCGGCAACCGCTCGGACCGCTGGGAGGTGTGCGAAGACACGCGCTTTTCTGGCCGCTGCGTGATCCTGCGCCGCGGCGAGTACCCGTCGTTGGCGTCGATGGGCTTGAACGACCGCGTCACCTCGGTTCGCGCTGTCAACCGCAGCGCGCGCTACAACGACGACCGCTACGCGCCGGCCCCGCCGCCGGTGCAGATCAGCCAGGTGGTGTTCTATGAGAACGAGGGCTTCGACGGCCGCACCTTCACCGCCGACCAGGCGGTCGATGACTTTCGTCGCAGTGGCTTCAATGACCGCGCTTCCTCGGTCGTGGTTCGCGGCGAGCGCTGGGAAGTGTGTGACGCCGTCGGCTACGCCGGCCGCTGTGTCATCTTGCGCCCGGGCCAATACGCCTCGCTGGCGGCCATGGGTTTGAATGACCGCGTCTCGTCGGTGCGCGCCGTGAGCCGCGATGCGCGGGTGGAAGACGGCCGCTACGCGCCGCCGCCGGTGGCCGTCTACGACTATGGCCGGCGCAACAACGAGCGCATCTACGAGGCCAACATCACCTCGGTGCGTGCCGTGGTCGAGAACTCCGGCCAGCGCTGCTGGGTGGAGCCACAACAGGTGGTGCAGGAGCAGCGTAGCAGCACCAACGTGCCAGGTGCCTTGCTCGGCGCGGTGATCGGCGGCGTGCTCGGCCACCAGGTGGGTGGCGGCAGCGGCAGGGACGTGGCCACCGGGGTCGGCGCGGTTGCCGGCGCGGCCATCGGCGGCAACAGCGGGCGCAGCAGCGGCAGCCAGCAAGTGGTCACGACGCAAAACGTGCAG
>JANNFB010000335.1:0-9716 GCA_031379365.1 Burkholderiales bacterium | reverse complement strand
CGTGCCGCCGTAGGCCTTGGCAACGGCAGCGTCGACCACCCTGATCATCACCGGGGTGATGTCCAGCCCCGTGCCGTCGCCCTCGATGAAGGGAATGATCGGCTCGTCCGGCACGTTGATCGAGCCGTCCGTGTTGACGCTGATCTTGTGGCCACCGGCAGGGACAGTGATGTGCTGGTGCATGGTGGGCGTGGGCTCTGCAAGAAGGCAAAGGAGGCGAGAAATTCTAGTGCAGCCCCCAGGGCCAGAGGGTTCCGCCGACAGCGGCGAGGCGTCTGGCCTCAGGCGCGCCGCTGGCGCTTGTAGCGCAGGCGGCGGGCTTCTTTCGGATCGACGCAGAGCGGTCGGTAGAGCTCCACTCGATCACCGTCGCGCAGCACCCCCGTCAAGGGCTGTTCACGGCCCCAGATCCCGCAGGCCAGGTGCTCCAAGACCAAGTCATGCGCCTCGAGCAAACCACTCGCCCGCAGCGCATCGGCCACGGTGCTGCCGAGCGGCAACACAAGCTCCGCCAGCTCGACCTGGCGTGGCCGCGGACTGAAAGCGACGGCGACCCTCAGCGCGCCCTCAGCGGGGGCCATGAACCTGCTCGGCTCGCTCGACGAAGGAGTCGACGAAGGTGTTGGCAATGCGGTCGAACACGGGGCTCACCACCGCTTCGAGGGCGGGGCTGGCAAAGGCATAGCGCAACTCGAACTCAATGCGGCAGGCCTGGGCCTCTGCGTCTGCGCTGGCGCCCGGACGCGCCAGCGGCATGAAGCGCCAGGTGCCATCGAGTTGCGAAAAGGGCCCGTCAACCAGTTGCACCGTCACTGCAGAATTGACTTGGTGCAGATTGCGCGTGGTGAAGGCATGCCGCACGCCGCCCTTGGCGAGTGTCAGGCGCGCTGTCATCCCGGCCTCGCTGCGCTCCAGCACCTCGGCGCGCTCGCACCAGGGCAGGAAGCTCGGATAGTCCTCCACCGCAACGACCAGCGCATACATCTCGCGCGGCGAGTACCAGAGCAGAACCGACTTTTTCACGTGCTTCATCTCAATGCCCGAACGGCCGCCCGAAGGGCATTGAGCGCCCCCCCTGGGGGCCGCGAACGAAGTGAGCTTGGGGGTCGTCCATACAATCGGATGATTCTAGAAGCGTCCCCCATGTCGATTGCCGAGAACCGCCGCGCCCGTTTCGAGTACCACATCGAAGAGACCTATGAGGCCGGCATGGTGCTGAGCGGCTGGGAGATCAAGGCCATCCGCGCCGGCCAGGTTCAGCTCACCGACGGCTACGTCGTGATCCGTGACGGCGAGTTGCACCTGATCGGTTGTCGCATCAATGCGCTGCGTTCGGCCTCGACCCACGTCACGCCAGAGGCTGACCGGACCAAGAAACTGATGATGCACAAGGCCGAGATCCGGCGCCTGATCGGCAAAGTGGAGCAGAAGGGCCTGACCCTGGTGCCGCTGGACCTGCACTACAAAGGCGGGCTGGTGAAGGCCACCATTGCGCTGGCCAAGGGCAAGGCCGAGCACGACAAGCGCAACACCGAGAAGCAGCGGGACTGGGATCGCGAGAAAGGCCGCCTGATGCGGCACAAGGTCAGCGCCAAGGCCTGAGGCTCAGGCGCCGAGCGCCGCCAGCGCTTGAGTGCCGTCGGCGATCAGGTCGTCCACGGCCTCCAGGCCCAGGCAGAAACGCACCAGCGTGCCCGTGTAGGGCGTGGCCAGACCGCGGATCGATGCCGACCGGTACGACGCCACCAGGCTGACCGGCCCGGCCCACGACCAGCCGATGCGAAACAGACGCAGCGCGTCGACGAAAGCATCCGCCTGCGATTCGGTGAAGCGGGGGTCGATCTCGACCGTTACCAACCCAGCCGCAGCGCGGCAATGAGAAAGCCAATGCGCGTGGCCTGGCGAGCTCGGCAGCGCCGGGTGCAGCACGCGGACGAACTCCGGCCGCGTCGCGCACCAGGCCGCGAAGGCGCGGCCCGCCTGGTCCTGCGCCGCGTAGCGCAAGGGCATCGACGGCAGTGAGCGCAGCACGGCCTCGACATCGTTGGCGCCCACGCCATGGCCGATCCGGCTGCGCGACAGCGCCAGCGTTTCGTACAAGGCCTCGTCGCGGCAGGTCACCGAGCCCATCAGTACGTCGCCGCCACCCGACGGGTATTTGGTCAGGGCGTGAATCGTCACGTCGACGCCCTGGCCTTCGCCGAGATCGAAGGCATCGAAGGCCAGGCCAGCCCCCCAGGTGTTGTCCAGGGCCAGCACCGCTTGTGGGGCGCGTTCGCGCACCATGCGGACGAGGCCGCGCAGGTCGGGAAACTCGAGCGTCACCGAACCCGGTGCTTCGAGCCAGACCAGCTTGGTCGCCGGGGTCAGCGCCGCTGCCAGTGAACCCGGACTCATTGCGTCGTACAAACCCTGCGCGATACCCCAGCGCGCCAGCTCATGGCGGGCGAAGGTCTTGTTCGGGCCGTAGCCGTTGTCCGGCAGCAGTACCTGGTCGCCACTGGCCAGCAGCGCGATGCCCACCAGCGTCACGGCCGCCAGCCCGCTCGACACCAGCATGCAGTAGCGGCCGCCCTCGAGCGTGGCCAGGCGCTCTTCGAGCGTGAACGTGGTCGGCGTGCCGTGCAGCCCGTAGGTGTAAGCGCCGCGGTCGAGCCAGGCTCGCGCGCGCAGCGCGGCGACGTTCGGGAAGTACACCGTCGAGCCCTTGGCGACCGGCACCACGGGCGATTCGAAGCCTTCGGGCGCCCGAAAACGGTGATGAATCAGGCGCGTGCTGATGTCGTCGTCGGCCATCGCGGTCACACCGGCAGCGCGATCAGGTCGTGGCCTTCGCTGGCCACGATCTTCGCGCGCGTGAATTCACCGACCTTCAGGACCTTGCTCGCCTTCTCCGGCGGCAGCAAGCGAACGCTGCCGTCGATCTCCGGCGCGTCGGCGTAGCTGCGGCCCATGCCACCCTTGCGGCCGAGCCCGGGCGCGCTGTCGACGAGCACCTGCATCGTCGCACCGATGCGGCGCCGCAGGCGCCCGGCCGACACGCGTTCGGCCACGGCCATGAAGCGGGCGCGACGTTCCTCGCGCACGGCCGTTGGCAGCGCGCCGGGCAATTCATTGGCGCTCGCACCCTTTACCGGCGAGTAGGCAAAACAGCCGGCACGGTCGATGCCGGCCTCCTCGACGAATTGCAGCAGGTGCTCGAACTCGGCCTCGGTCTCGCCCGGAAAGCCGGCAATGAAGGTGCTGCGCACCACCAGCTCCGGGCACAGCTCGCGCCAGCGCGCCAGGCGCTCGAGGTTCCTCTCGCCGCTGGCCGGGCGTTTCATGCGGCGCAGCACGTCGGGGTGCGAATGCTGGAAAGGCACGTCGAGGTAGGGCAGCACACGGCCCGTCGCCATCAGCGCCAGCACCTCGTCGACGTGCGGATACGGATAGACATAGTGCAAACGCACCCACGCGCCGTGCACCGCGGCGATCTCACCGAGCTTGTCGCAGAGCTCGAACATGCGGGTCTTCACCGGCTGGCCATTCCAGAAACCGGTGCGGTACTTGACGTCGACGCCATAGGCGCTGGTGTCCTGGCTGACGACGAGCAACTCCTTCACGCCCGATTCGAACAGGCGTTGGGCTTCCCCCAGGACATCGCCAATCGGGCGCGACACCAGGTCGCCGCGCATCGACGGGATGATGCAGAAGGTGCAGCGGTGGTTACAGCCTTCACTGATCTTCAGGTAGGCGTAGTGCCGCGGCGTGAGCTTGATACCTTGTGGCGGCACCAGATCGACAAAGGGGTCGTGCGGCTTGGGCAGGTGCAGGTGCACCGCGTCCATCACTTCCTGTGTTGCGTGCGGCCCGGTCACCGCCAGCACCTTGGGATGCACCTGGCGCACGAGGTTGGCGCCGCTGCCGTCGTCGGACGCCTTGGCACCCAGGCAACCCGTGACGATGACGCGGCCGTTCTCGGCCAGCGCCTCGCCGATGGTGTCCAGGCTTTCCCTGACGGCGTCGTCGATAAAGCCGCAGGTGTTGACGATCACCAGGTCGGCGCCAGCAAAACTCTTGCTCGTGGCATAGCCCTCAGCGCTGAGCTGGGTCAGGATCAACTCGGAGTCGGTCAGCGCCTTGGGGCAGCCGAGGGAAACGAAACCGACCTTGGGCGGCGCGGTGATCACATCTTGGGTCATGGACGGGATTGTCCCGCATGCCGCAGGCGCTACTTCTTGCTCTTGGCTGCGCCGAACCCCGTCATCGGAAACAGGCCGCCGGCCTGCTTGCCCATTTGCTCCTGCATTTGCGCGAACAGCGTTTTCGACTGCTCGAGGTAAGTGCCCATCAGGCCCTGCATCATGGGCGCCTGCCCGCTGATGAACTGGCTCCACATCTCCGGGGTGAAGCTCTTCGGGTCATAGAGGCCCTTGGACTGCTCGGCAAAGCGAGCCTGCAGGTCAGTGAAGCTCTGCACGTTCTGCTCGAGGTAGCTGCCCATCACGCCCTGCATCGCATGGCCATAGAAACGAATGATCTGGGCCAGCGACTCAGTGGAGAACATCGGTGCGCCGGTGCTCTCTTCTTCCAGAATGATCTGCAGCAGGATGCTGCGCGTCAGGTCGTCGCCGCCCTTGGCATCACGCACTTCGAAATCCTGGCCGTCGAGCACCATCTGCTTGACATCGGCCAAGGTGATGTAGCTGCTGGTCTGGGTGTCGTAGAGGCGCCGGTTGGGGTACTTCTTCAACACGCGAACCGCGCTCGGTGCGGCCGCCGCGGGCTCGGCGGTGGCTTTTGCGCTGCGGGTGCGACGGGCACTGGACATGGTGGCGGTGGCTCCATCGACAAAGGCTGACGTTGATTCTAGGAGCCTGCTCTTTGCCGGGCCCGGCGGGGTTTACCCGGGCGCAGACGACCACAGCACGGTGGGCCGTATCGGTGCGGGTTTTTCGCTGAGCGTGGTCGCGGCCAACACCCTGTCGCGGGCCGCGATCGCTTCCGACCGGCTGCGCGCGTGCACACATGCCAGGGCGTGGCCGGCCTGCACGCGCGCGCCGATGGCCAGCACACTCGACAGTCCCACGCGGGGGTCGACAGCGTCGCTGGCGCGCAAGCGCCCTCCCCCCAAGGCCACGACAGTCAGGCCGATGGCTCGCGTGTCCACCGCCGACACAAAACCACTGGAAGGCGCCGGCACATCGAGCCGCACTGGCGCGCGGCCCTGGGCAGCGAAGCGGGTCGCCAGCACTTGGGTCGGCCCGCCCAACCCAGCCACCATGCGCGCGAAGCGCTCGGCGGCATGGCCGCTGTCCAGCGCCGCCTGCGCGCTTTGCTCGGCTGCCGCCAGGTTCGGCGCCAGACCGGCCAACGCCAGCATCTGCGCTGCCAATGCCAGCGTGATTTCGCGCAGGCGTGGCTCCTGTTGGCGACCCGTCAAGAAATCGATCGCCTCGTGCAGCTCCAGCGCGTTGCCCGCGGTGTGGCCGAGCACCTGGTTCATGTCGGTGATCAGCGCGCGCGTCGGCAGGCCGGCGCCGGCCGCCACCTGCACCAAGCTGTCAGCCAGCTCGCGCGCCTGTGCCAGCGTGGCGCAGAACGCGCCGTTGCCGACCTTCACATCCATCACCAGGCCCTCGAGGCCTGCCGCCAGCTTCTTCGACAGGATGCTGGCCGTGATCAAAGGCACCGACTCGACGGTGGCCGTGACATCGCGAATGGCGTACAGACGCCGATCCGCCGGCGCCACGCGGGCACTGGCACCGACGATGGCACAACCAGCTTCGCGCAGCACGCGGGTCAGCTGGCTGCGGCTGGGGGCCACGTTGTAGCCGGACAGGCTCTGCAGTTTGTCGAGCGTGCCCCCGGTGTGGCCGAGGCCGCGGCCGCTGACCATCGGCACGACGCCGCCGCAGGCCGCCACGATGGGCGCCAGGATCAGGCTGACCTTGTCGCCCACGCCGCCCGTCGAGTGCTTGTCGACGATGGGGCCGGGCAGTCCAGCGCCAGACCAGTCGAGTACGTCGCCCGACAGCGTCATGGCGCGCGTCAAGGCCACGCATTCATCGCGGGTCATGCCCTTGAGCAGCACGGCCATGGCCAGCGCCGCCACCTGGCCTTCGCTCCAGCGCAGTGCCCCGCGGCCCGTCAGTCCCTGGACGAAGCGGTCGATCTGCGCCGTCTCGAGCGTGCCGCCGTCGCGCTTGACGCGGATGATCTCGGCCGGCGTCATGGCTCAGTAGGCCGAGCTCGGCGTGGCCCTGTCTGCAGCACCGGAGAGCACGCGCTCGATGTCACCCAGCAACGCACTGGCACCGAAGCGCAAGCGCGCAGCCGTCAACGCGGCCGGGCCGAGGATGTCGCGAACCAGGGCGCTGTAGCCGGCGGCATCGGCCACGCTGCGCACCCCGCCCGACGCCTTGAAGCCGACCGACGCACCGCGCGGATGGTCGGCAATGGCCTGCAGCATCAAGCGCGCGGCCGCGTGCGAGGCGCCGTGCGCGGTTTTGCCGCTGCTGGTCTTGAGGAAATCCACCCCGGCATCCAGACCGATGGCGCAGGCCAGGCGAATCGCCTCCGGTGTGGGCAGCTCACCCGATTCGATGATCAACTTCATGCGGCGCCCGGCGCAGGCCTTGCGCACGGCGGCAACCACCTGCGCGGCCTGGGCTGCACGGCCGTAGAGCATGGCGCGCCACGGCAGCACCAGGTCGATTTCGTCGCCGCCCGCGTCGACGATGTTGCGGGCGTCGGCCAACGCCGCCTCGATGTCGAGCGCGCCCGCCGGAAAGTTGGCCACCGCAGCCACGGCCACTGCGGGCGGCAAGGCCGCCCTGGCCTGCGCCACGAAGCGCGGCCAGACGCATACCGCCGCCACCGGGCCCCAGCGCGTCACGGCGTTGGCGCAAAGGGCGTCGATGGCCGCTCGGTCGTCGCCGTCGTTGAGGCTTGTCAAGTCCAAGCAGGCCAGCGCCAGGCGGGCGTCGTCCTGCTCGGACATCAGCGGCGCACCACGTCGGACGGCGGCGCGAAGTCGCTCGCCTTGATGGGGCTGCGCGCCGCCAAGAAGGCGCGCATCACATCGGCATCCGTGAAACCGGTGTTGATGTGGCCGGGGTGGTCCGACAACTTCGGGTAACCGTCGCCGCCGCCGGCGGTGAAGTTGTTGATTGCCAGCCTGTACTCACGCCGCGCATCGATGGCTTGGCCGCCCACCTTGGCCTCCTTCAACACGCCGCCCTCGATCTGCATCTGCACGCCAACGGTCTGCGGGAACGCGCCCGAGCCCGGCGTCATCTTGGCCACGGCCTCCAGGTACTTCAGCAGCTCGGCGCCCGTCAGCCGAACCAGGGAGATCTGGTTGCCGAAGGGCTGCACCTTGAGCACATCGCGGTAGGTGAGCTTGCCATCTGGCAGCGAGTCGCGCACCCCGCCGGCGTTCATGATCGCCAGATCGGCGCCAGTGCGTTCCTGCATCGAGCGCGCGATCATCACGCCGAGGTTGGTCGGCTGCGCTCGCACGCGGTTGCGGTCACCGTCGAACACGCCAACGGCCTCGCCCACCGGCAAGGTCAGGCGCGCAGCGCCGTTGTCCTGGAAGGGCTTGAGGAAGTCGCGTACCGCCGTATCTTCGGCAATGCGCTCGGTGTAGACCTTGCGCGTGCCGTCGGCCTGGCGTTGCGACAGGTTGACGGGCAGCAGCTGGTACTTCAGTAGCTCGACCTTGCCGGCGTCGATGACGAAATCGGCGCGGCCGACGTACTTGCCCCATTCGTGCGCCTGCACGATCCAGGTGCCGTTCTGGCGGTCGGGCGCGCAGGGCTGGCCGGGCACATAGGCATCGTTGCGCTTGTTCTCGGCACTCATGCAGACAGGGTTCTGGCTGTGGCCGCCGACGATCAGGTCCAGGCCCTTGACGGCCCGAGCCATTTCCACATCGCCCGGCGCGTTGACGCCGCTTCTGCCGTCGGTGAAGTGCCCCATGTGGGTGGCAGCGATCACCATGTCGGCCCGGCCCGCGCCACGCAGTTCGGGCAACAATTTCGCGGCCTCGTCGGCAGGCTTGCGGAACTCGACGTTGGCAATGTTGGTCGGCAGCACCATCTTGTGCGTGTCGTCGGTGGTCAGGCCCATCACGGCGATGCGGTAGCCGCCACGCTCGAAGACGCGGTAGGGCTCGTACATTCGCCGGCCGGTGGTCTTGTTGTAGATGTTGGCGGCGAGCAGCGGGAACTGGGCCCATTGGCGTTGCTTCTCGAACACGGCCAGGGGTTTGTCGAACTCGTGGTTGCCGATCGCCGAGGCGTCGTAACCCAGCAGGTTCATGCCCTTGAAGTCGGGCTCGGCGTCCTGCAGATCGCTTTCAGGCACACCGGTGTTGATGTCGCCACCATCGAGCAGCAACACATGCCCACCCGCCGCAGCCACCTCGGCGCGGATGCGGTCGATCAGGGTCTTGCGCGCCGCCAGGCCGTACTCGCCATCGCTGTTCGGCCAGAAGCGGCCGTGGTGGTCGTTGGTGTGGAGCACCGTCAGCTTCAGGGGCGGGCGCTGCGCCGGCGTCAGCGCGCAGCCAGCGACCAGGGCCGCGCTGGCGGCGGCCAGCAAGTGTCGGAAGTTGATCATGCAACGGGCTCCTTCAAAGCGCACATCATGCCAAGGCGCCAACCAGTGCGGCCAGAAATCGCGAGGCCTGGTCGCCCGCGGCTTGCGCTGCCGCAAGCGTCTGGGCATGGCTGAGCGGTTCGGCGTCCATGCCGGCGGCGAGGTTGGTGATGAGGGACAGCGCCAGCACCTTCAGGCCGGCGTGGCGCGCCAGGATCGTCTCGGGCACCGTGCTCATGCCCACCGCGTCGGCGCCCAGGGTGCGCAGCATGCGGATCTCCGCCGGCGTCTCGAACTGCGGGCCAAGCATCCAGGCGTACACGCCTTCATGCAAGGTCTGGCCCATTTGCAGCGCAAGCTGATGTGCCTTGGCACGCAGCGCCGGGTCGTACGCGTCGCGCAGATCGACGAAGCGCGATGACCCTGGCTCGCCATGCAACGGCGTGCGCTGGACCATGTTGAGGTGGTCCGTGAGCAGCATCAGCGAGCCCGTGCCCGCCGCAGGCCGCAGGCTGCCGGCGGCATTCGTCAAAACCAGGGTGCCGACCCCCAGCGCGGCCAGGGTGCGGATCGCCCCCTTCATGGCGTCGGCGTGGCCGTCTTCGTAGGTATGCTGCCGGCCCGCCAACACGGCCACCTCGGCGCCGCCGAGACGGCCCAACGTGAGCACCCCGGCGTGGCCAGCCACGCCCACCGCAGGAAAGGTGGGCAACTCGGCATAAGGAATCGTCGTCGGCTCATCCACATGCGCCACCACGTCTTGCCAGCCCGAGCCGAGCACGATGCCCACCCGCGGTGTGCGCTGCGGTGCGCGCCCCCGGATGGCAGCGGCGCTGCGCTCGATGTCTTCCGCGAGGGTCATTTCAGAGGCTCCACCTTGGCTCGCGCGACCCGCGGCACATGAAACTGGCTTCGGCTTGCGGCCCATTGCGGACACTGACGGACTGCTCGCGATACGGCGGCGCGGCAACGGGGCCACCGGGCCAGGCGCAGCGCTTAGCTGAGGCGGTCTTCGCTTCGCTGCGACTGCCCTGCGCTGCTCGGCTTCGAGGCCCCGTCGCGAAACTCCCGCCGTTCGCTGCGCTCACTGTGGTCAGACAGTCGCGCCGAGTCAGTGCACGAAGCGC
>JANNFB010000270.1:0-4043 GCA_031379365.1 Burkholderiales bacterium | reverse complement strand
GTAGCCCCACGTGTTCGCGACGCCCGCGACCGTGGTGGAGTGGCAGATGCGCGCCTGGTGGTCGGTGTTGTTGCTGCCCCAGAGGCTCATCCACTTGCGCAGCAGGTAGGCCTGCTCGTTGTTGTGCTTGGACGAGCCGACCACGAAGATGGAATCCGGGCCGCTCTGCTTGCGCAACTCGAGCATCTTGGCGCTGACTTCGGTCAGGGCCTGCTCCCAGCTGATCTTGACGTACTTGGTGCCCACCAGCTTCATCGGCGTGCGCAAGCGGAACTCCCCGTGGCCGTTCTCGCGCACCGCAGCACCCTTGGCGCAATGCGCGCCGAGGTTGATCGGCGAGTCGAACACCGGCTCCTGGCGCACCCAGACGCCGTTTTCCACCACCGCGTCGATAGCGCAGCCGACCGAACAATGGCCGCACACGGTGCGCTTGACGACGACCTTCTTGGCGCCCGCGGCCGCCTTGCCGCCCTCGGTGGCTTCAGCTTTCTTCACGAGCACGAGTTGCGACGCCGCCATGCCGGCGCCGACGCCCAAGCCCGAACGGCGCAGGAAGGCGCGACGGTCCATCGTCGGGATGGCACGGCCCAGGCCACGCGACAGGCTCGACACCAGTGCAGAGCCTGGCGCTCCGGGCAAGGAAACGGATTTACGGGTGAGCAACATGCAAGCTCCTCGGTACAGGTGGCAGATCGGTTGGGGGCGCGGTGCGCACGCCGCTCAGACGCGGGTGGTCTGGTAGTAGTCGAGCACGTGCTGGGTGACCTGGTAGCCACCGCCCTTCTCGGGCGCCGCCTTCAGGGCGACAGCCACCGGCTCGGCGGTGCGGCTCAGCGGCAGCGCCACTGCGGCAGCGGCCAAGGCACCCGCGGTACCGGCACCGGCGAAAACACGGCGGCGCGACAGGACAGGCAGCTTCGGATCGATCATCGCTTTCTCCTTGGGCTCGCGAGCATCACGCGCGCGTTCTTGGATTAGGGTCTCTACGGGGGCGTCTCGCAATGAGGGACTGCCCTAGGCTCACGCCGCATCATCGGCTATTCGCACAGACGTGCAGTGCGCCGGGCTACTCGAGCATGTCAAAGCCTTGGGTTTCGACCAGCAGCAAGGCCCGCGTCAGCATCGCCACCTCGCGCCACAGCATGGCGCGCGATTGCGCCGCCACCGCGTCGAGCAATTGCTCAACCCAGGGCTGGACATGGGCTCGAAAGAAGCGCCGCTGCTGCTCGAGGTTGCTGACAGACACGTCTTCCCCGGCGATCAAGTAGCGCATGACTTCAAACACACAGGCAACATGGTCTTCCGTCTCGCCGCGGCTCTCGTCGCGCGCCAAGCCCAGCGCGGCCAGGTCGGCACGCAAGGCGGCCAGCGGTTTCTCGTTGAGGAACCCGGACAGGTAGAAGGAACCGTAGAGCAGGACCTCGGGCTTGCCGACGCCGCCGAACAGGGCCTCGTACTCCGCGGCCGCCGCCTCGGGTGTCGTGGCGCGCATCGCCGCCACCAGCGCTTGCCACGGCGCCTCGAGGAAGCCGCCGGGCTGTGGCGCTTCGGTCACGGCCACCCGAAACTGGGTCAGCAACTCGGCGTCGGGCGGCGCCAGCCACAACTGGGCCAACAGGCCATACAACTCGGCGCGTGCCAGCTCCTCGCTGTTGTCCGCACTGGCAGCAAAACTGAGCGGGGACGTCGTCATAGGTCGGTGATCTTCACTTCGTTCGGGTTGCTGTGAAGGTCGATGACGCGGCAGTCGCCGCACATCTTCAGGCGCTCCGCGCCGGCGCCCTGGAAGGCCGGGTGGTTACCGATGGTGGCGATCATGCGTTCGATCGCCTTCAAGGTGCCGAAGGGTTTGGCGCAACGCACGCAGCAGAAGGGCTCGGCCTCGTTCAACACGCGCGCGGCCTTGCGTGCCTTGCCGCCGTCGGCCAGCCACAGGCGTGGTGCCAGGGTGATCGCGCCTTCGGGGCAGGTCGTCGCGCACAGGCCGCACTGCACACAGTTCTTCTCGATGAAGCGCAGCTGCGGCTTGTCGGGGTTGTCAGCCAGCGCCGCCTCCGGGCAGGCACCGACGCAGGACAGGCACAGCGTGCACTTGTCGGTGTCGACCACCAGACTGCCGAAGGGCGCACCGGCGGCGGGCAAGGGAATCTCGTCGACGGGCTGCGGCGCCACAGCGAGCAGATGGTCGAGCACCATCTCCAAGGTCGCGCGTTTGTCGGCCTGCACCGCCAGCGCGGCGACCTTGCCCACGCCTTGCGCGGGCGACGCCCGCAGGGCCCGGTCCAACGCTGCCAGGTCGTCGCCCTCGCTGCCATCGATCAGGCGAAGGTGCTCACCGCGGTAGCCCAACCCGGTCAGGATGGCCTGCGCCAGCGCCATCTGCTCGGTCAGCGCCTGGCGGTACTCGGGCGCCTCTTCGGCCGTCAGCAGCACCCAGACCTGGCTGGCGCCGAGCGCCACCGCCGCCAGCCAGAGATCGATGCCCACGCTGGCGGTGTGCCAGACCGCCAGCGGCAGGACACGCGCCGGCACGCCCTGGATGGCCTTGTCGACGCGCGCCGCGCGGCCCAGCGCGTGGATCCGCTTGGCACCGGCACCTTCACTGTGCAACAGCAACGCGGCATCCTGGCCGCCGGCCTGGCGGTAGGCGCCGAGCAAGGTACGCAGCCGCTTGCCCTGGTCGACGGTGTTGGGCGTGGCGAACGCCAAGGCACCGCTGGGGCAGACCGTGGTGCAAGCGCCGCAGCCGACGCACAAGTAAGGTTCGACGATGATGCCGCCGCCCTGGCCGCCGGCCAGTGGCGCAGCCGGCGTGGCCTTGGACGCTCCGCGCACCCGGCCGCCGCCCTTGCCCTTGAGCGTGGCATCACTGCGGATGGCCTGGGTCGAACAGACATCGATGCAGGCGGCGCAGCCGATCTGCTCGTTGCGGCTGTGGGCGCAGAGCTTGGATTTGTAATGGAAGAACTTCGGCTTCTCGAACTCGCCGACGCGCTCGCGCAGCTGCAATACCGCCGCCGCCAACTTGGCCGCGTCGGCACCGACATGGAAGTAGCCCTGCGGCGGCTGGTGCATGGCAAAGGCTGGCGCGCTGCGCAAGTCGAGCACCAGATCGAAGGCCTCGGTGGTGGATTGCGCCGCGCGCTCGAAATCGATCGCCCCGGCGGCGTCGCAGGCCGTGACGCAGGCGCGGTGGCTCTTGCAGCGCGACAGGTCGATGCGGTAGCTGAAGTCGATGGCGCCCTCGGGGCAGACCGCGATGCAGGCATTGCAGCGCGTACACAGGTCCAGATCGATCGGGTTGTCGCTGGCCCAGGTGGCTTCGAAGGCGCCCAACCAGCCGGTCAGCTGGGTCAGCCGGCCGCTGTAAACGGCGCGGTCATGGCTTTGCGCCAGGGCGCCGCCGTGGCCCTCGATCAACAGGCTGACCGCCAGCTCGCCGCCGAGCATCGCGGCGGCCTGCTCGGCCGCCGCGGCGCCACCGACCACCAGGCAGCGGCCGCCGCTGCGGTAGGTCACCGTCGCCACCGGGTCGGGCGGCGGCAACTGCGCGGCGGCGATCAGCGCGGCCAGTTTGGCCGTCGCGCCCTTGGCATCTTTGGACCAGCCGCCGGTTTCGCGGATGTTGACGAAACGGATCGGCCGCTCCTCGACACTGGCCGCGCCGGCGGTCTGGCCGTTGAGTTCGAGGAACAGGCGCGACTCCTGGGTGCAGGCCACCAGCAGGTCGTCGCCGGACTTGGCCGCGCGCTGGAAAGCGCCAGCCTCGCGGCGGCACAGCAGGGTGTGCGCCGCCTCGATACCGTCAGCGCTGGCGCCCGGGGTCTTGGCCAGCGCCGCCTGGATCGCCGGGCGGTCCAGCGGCATCGAGCGGTTGCAATCGCAGAGCAGGGTGGTGGTCATCGGCAGCGGGGGCAGCAAGGGCGGCGGGATCTTCGATACCGGACTGTGCCGGCTCGGGCGCCGCGGCGCCATCGGGACTGGCCCGTGCGGCAGGCGCACCGGCGGCGTCTTTCTCTTCCTCGTCGGCAAACAGGCCGAGC
>JANNFB010000157.1:0-22909 GCA_031379365.1 Burkholderiales bacterium | reverse complement strand
CCAGTTGACGAACTCGATGCCCAGCTTGAAGGTCGCCTGGGTCGCGCGCATGAACTCGTCCTCGTCGATCTCCAGCGCGGTGTTGAAGTCGATGATGCGCGGGATCGTGGCTTCGCCGACGCCGATGATGCCAATCTCATCCGACTCGACGAGGCGGATCGAGTAGCGGCCTAGGAGCACCTTGGCCAGCGCCGCGGCGGTCATCCATCCCGCAGTGCCACCGCCGACGATGACGATGTTGCGCACGGGGGTGAGGGTCATGGGGGGTCGCCTTTCTCGCTCAAGGGGCTGGTCTGATCCGTGATTGTCGGCTGTCGACTGCAGGGCGCAGCCGGACGGACTGTGCTGGTTTGAACGTCACGTGCTCCGGGAATGGAAAAGGCCCTGTTGACGGCATCAACAGGGCCTCGGCAGCACCGTTGCGTCAGAACTTGTAGTTCACTCCAAGTAGGGTCTGGCGCCCGAACTGGTAGCTGAAGTTCGGCACCAGCTGGGTCGCATCCGGCGCCTCTCCGCTCGGCGACTTGTAGTTGACCGTCCCTGTGTCGGTGAGGTTGTTCACCTGCAGCAGCACCGACAAGCCCTTGAATGTGCTCGAGTCCTCGAAGGCATAGCCCAGCTGCAGGTCGACCACCTTGTCTGCCCCCTGCGAGCGCGTCGTCGGGCGGAAGAAGATGTCACGCGTGGTGGCGGTGAACGCCGAGCGGTAACGCTGGCTGACGCGGGCCGAGAAGCCGTGCTTCTCGTAGTACACGGTCAGGCTGTTCGAGCGCCCGGACAGGCCGTTGATCGGTGTACTCGAGCCCACCACGACGTTGTTGCTGTTCTGGTCCACCTGTTGGTCGCGGATCGAACTGTTCAGCTTGGAGGCGCTGAACACCACGCCGAAGCCATCCAGCATCGG
The DNA here is from genome assembly GCA_031379365.1 of Burkholderiales bacterium. Lineage (GTDB taxonomy): Bacteria > Pseudomonadota > Gammaproteobacteria > Burkholderiales > Burkholderiaceae_C > CADEEN01. Next base: position 22,005 of record JANNFB010000157.1, on the reverse strand, counting down.
CGTCAGCATCGAGCCCTCCAGCGCCGCGGCGAACTCGTAGCCCTCGACGCGGCCCCCGCTGCCGTTGCGCGGCTTGATCTCGCCACCCACGGTCTGGATCACGACCCCTGGCGAAGGCACGTAGGCCGGGTCCACCGGCGTCTGCGAGCGGTCTACCGGCAGCTCAGTCGAAGTGATGTAGTTCAGCAAGTTCTTGCGGAACGCCGCAAACGACACGTAGCTGCGCTTGCCGAAGTACTTCTCGACCGAGAGGTCGATAGCACTGGCTTTCCAGGGCTTGAGGTTTGGATTGCCCAAGTAGGTGGGGTTCCACCTGCCCTCGTTAGGATCGCCAGCCGTGGTAATCAAGCGCGGCGGGCTCCCGCCGGCGCGCAGGCTGTCGATTTCGGGCCGCGCCGTCTGCATGCCCAGGCCGAAACGGGCAATCAGGTCTGGTTTCAGCTCCGCCACCAGGTTCAGGCTCGGCAAAACGTCGCTGTACTTGGCGCCGCCCTTGAGCCGGATCAGTTGGTTCGGGTCCGGGTTGTTGTCGTCGAACCCGATGAACTGATAGCCCTCGGATCGCTGGTCACTTTGCACTGCCTGCACGCCGAAGTTGCCACGCAGTGGCACACCGGCCAGCTCCGCGTCGATGTCGAGTTGGACGAACGCGGTGGCGATTTTCTCGTTCACGAAGGCGTCGTTGCCCTTGCGGAAGGTCTCGGCCACTTTCTTGCCGAGCGCACCGGAGCTCACCAGGTACGGTACGTCGAGCCGGAGGAGCGAAGACGTGCCGGCCCACGCCATGTCGTGTGGCGCAAGCACCGCGCCCGAAGGGATGTCGCGGATCACGTTGCCGTTGGCATCCCGCCGCATCACCAGGCGTGTTTCGTTCTTCTCGATGCTCTTGTCACGCTGCGTGTAGTTGAAGCCGCCGGTGAAGTTGCTGAACGGGCCGAACTTGTCGAGCGGCCGCTTGGCCGAGAGGCGGAGCGACTGGATCTCATCATTCACAACGGGGTCCCGAATCACCCCCGTCCAGAGCGGCTCGTTTCTCACAAACAGGAAACCTGAGTGGTCGCCAAGGCGCATGGCGGACGGGGTCGACAGGAAGCCTGGCACCAATGGCGTCAACGACTGAGCACCGCCGTCGACGGGGATGTCCCATCGGAACTGTCCATAGGCCCATCTGTTGTTGGCGTTGTCCCAAGGACCGGCAAAGACCTCTTGGTACACCTCGTCGCGCTTGTCATGCGAGTAGCTGACATCGGCGGTGGCCGTCCATTGGTCCGCCATCTTCAGCTCGGTGTTCCAGCCAATCGCGGAAATGACATCGCGGCGCTTTGTAGTCCAGTTGGTCGTCGTGACGGGCAGTCCGTTGAACGTCCCCTGTGTCGCATACGTGTTGCGGCCGACCTGGGTGGTGGTCACGTTGGAGACCGAGTTGTTGGAACCGGTGACTCCTGCCTGACCCCAGCTTTCAAACAGGAAGCTGGTCAGCAAGCCACCGGTTTCCTTCGTGTCGAACTTGGAGTAGTAGAGATCGAGTTGGGTGCGCAGGTCCTTGTTCGGCTTGTACTCGAGCACGGCCATCACGCCGTCGCGCACGTTTTCCTTGGTGGACTGAGAAGACCGCCACACCATCGGCAACATGGCCTTGTTGGTGAACCCCCAGTTGGGTTCCTTGTTGAACAGCGACGGAGGAATCCCATCAATCGGCAACCCGTAGGGCGTGAAGTCGCCGTACTGGTCGAGCTCGGTGCTGCGCGACTGCGTCGTCGATTTCAGGTGAGCGAAGCCAAGCGCCACGCCGATGGTGTTGTCGGCAAACTGGTTGACGTAGGACAGGCTGAGGCGATTGCCGTTGGGGCTCGTCACGCCCGGCACCTGGGTGCCCAGCGAGTTGGTCTCGCCGCGCACGTTGAAGGCGATCTCGCGCCCGCGCGTCTCGAGCGGGCGGCGCGCTTTCAGGTCGACGGTTCCCGACAGCCCCTGCCCGATCAGCGTCGCGTTGGGTGTCTTGTAGACGGTGGCCGAGCCGATCAGTTCAGACGGAAACTGGTCGTACTCCACCGCCCGACCGTCGTTCGAGCTCACGATCTCGCGGCCGTTCAACAGCACGCCCGAGAACGCCGGCGACAGGCCGCGGATCGAAATCACGTTCACCCGCCCGTCAGCGCTGCGCTGGCCCGTCAGGCCGGGCAGACGCGCCAGAGACTCGGCGATGCTGGCATCGGGCAGCTTGCCCAGGTCTTCGGCCGTGATGTTCTCGGTGATCGAGTCCGAGTTGCGCTTGAGGGCGATGGAGCTCTCGATCGAGCGCCGGATGCCGGTGACCGTCACAGTCTGGGTCTCGGTGGCCGCTTGTTGGGCATCCGCCACACCGGCGGCCATCAACAGGCAGCACGCGGCAGCGACGGGGCTGGCGCGAAACCCGGCGTGAGCGCCGCCACGGTTTGTCAGAGAACGCTTGTTTTTCATAGTTGTGCTCGCTGTGCTGCCTGGGGTTTGGGACACTTTTGCCGATCGTGCAAATCGGCAAATACTGAAAGCGCTTTCATGCTCGCGTGTCGGCTTTGCCTGGTCAATATGCGACAAACCCTTAGCCGCCATACGGCTTTCCAAAATGTGGATGTCGCGAGGCCAGCGTCGCCGCGGCGAGACGAGCAACGGGTTAGCTCAGCGCCTCGACGCGCACCTGTGCTTCCACCGCGGTGACACCCTGCGGATCGAAACTGCAGTCGGGGCATTCGACCCAAACACCCCTTGTCAGTACCCGCAGGTGCGTGGTGGGCCCACGGCGGTAGCTGTAGGGCACGCGCGCCCAGGTGAACGTCATCTCCCCGCCTTCGGGCAGTTCGGCGGCGTCGAGCAACACCGGATCGAAGTGGACCCGGCCCTGCCGCACCCGCAGACCCAACTCGCCCCAACGCGTGAGGATCTCCTCCTTGACCTGGCCGGTCATGCCGGGCTGCTGGGCGCCGCCCTCGCCGGGCGTGTGGCTGTAGGGGTCGGCCGGGAAGGCACCGTAGGCGGCGGCGTCCTTGCGGTAGCCCAGGCCATCGCGCACCGCCCGGTAGTGGGCCTTGAGCGCGGCGAGTTGCGGCGCGGCCTGGTCAGCGGCCTCGAACACACGCTCTTGCACGGCCAGCAGCAGCTTGGCCACCATGTGCCAGTAGATGCAGCCCAGGCCCTCGTAGCCGAACATCGTGCCCGAGCGGCCGGTGAACTCGCGGTGCGCGAGCAGGCGGTCGTAGGCCTCGGCCAGCGGCGCGAGCGCGCTGCCCAGGCCGGCTCCCGCCGCCTCGAGGTCGGCGCGGTTGGAAAGCCGTGGCGCGAAGCGCACCGTGCCGTCGCTTTGCTGCTGCAACAGGTCGGTGCGGCCGCTGGCCAGGATCTCGCGCACCACCGGCAGCGCCAGCGCGGCCGCATCGAGGCGGTTGCGTTCGAAGAAGCCCGGCAGGCGGCGATCAGGGTAGAGCGTGAAGCTGTGACGCCGCTCGTCGAACAGGGCACTGGCGAACAGCGCATCGAGCAGCGTCACCGCCTCAGCCAAAGACAGCCAACCGCATGAGAGCAAGGCCACCTGGCCTTCGAGCATCGGATAGAGGTGGCTGACTTCGGCCCGGCCTCCCGACAGGTCGACCAGGTTGTAGCTGTGGAACAGGCCGTCGGCGCGCCGACAGGCGTGGAGCGTCGCGTCGATGAGAGGCAGCAGGTCGCGCGCAAGCGCGCGCAGCAGACCCTGCGGCGCGCGCGCGGGCGCACGGCCCGCTGCGCCAAGGTAGGCCTGGCTGCGCCACGCATCGAGCACCGTGCCCGCGCCGTCAAGGAAAGCGCGCCGCGCGACTGGATCGCTCACCGCCTTGGCGGGCGCGGTCGCGCGCACCAAGGCGCCAAAACGGTCCAGCGCTTCCAGCGTCGCGGCGGTCAGCGAAAACGGCTGATCGGCAACGGCCAAGCCATCGATGAACAACAAGAAGCGCCGCAGGTGTGCCAGCGTGACGACCGACAGGCCGTTGCCGACCAGGGCGTTGTTGGCGTCGTTCCACTCCGGTCGCTGCGTGTGCAGCCACAGGCCGCCGCCCGGTACCAGGCTGCCGGCCTTGGCCAACAGGATGATGGCCAGCTTCTCGCCCAGGCTGGCCAGCACGGGCTCGTCGTGGTCGTCACAGACCAGCAGGCCGTCGGCTCCCATGCGGTTTGCGCGCTCGTGGGCATGCCGATGCGCCGCCTCGTCGAAGCTCACGGTGGCCTTCGGGTGCGCGGTCTGTTCAGCGTGGGGCTTGAGCCGGTAGGGGACGTCGGCAAAGCTGTACAGCGCACGGTCCCAGCAGGCCGTCAGCAGCGCAGGGTCGCGCGCCTGTGCGGCCTCCAGGAACTTCAGCAAGTAGATGACCTGGTGATCGCCCCAGTAGCCGATGTAGCTCCACGGCTCGTCGGGCTCGATCACTTCCCAGTCGATGCCCTCGCGGCCGATGCGGTAGGGGTTGTAGCCGTCCGGCGTCATGGCCCCGAGGAAGGCTTCGATCATGGAGCCGACGTACTCGGGTTGGCTCGGGATCAACGCTTCCCAGTTCTGGAAGATGTCTCGCCAGTTGCCTTCGTAGCCGATCACACGCCGGCCAGCCGCGTCGCGCACGCCGATGGAAAACTTGTTCCAGGGCCGGCTCGGGTCACCGTGGCGCCGGCTGAAGGTCAGCGGCAGGTAAGCCAGGCCCAGCCTCTCGGTGTGCGCCCCACCAAGCGCACGCAAGCTGTCGAGTGCGAAGGCGCGCTCGACCTGTGCCGGCCAGGCCGCGAGGGCCGAGCCGAGGCGGGCGGCCAGCGGCCGGTTGCGCTGCTGGATGAAAGCCAGCAGGTCGTCCCGCTCGAAGCGAGTGCCATCGACGAACACGCCGCCGCGCATGATGTTGAACAACACGTTGGCGCGGTGGTGCGCCGTGGCCATCGCGTCGCCCGACGCCTGAAAGCCGTCGGCGCGCGCCAGCAACTCGTCCAGGCCGGCGCGGTTGCGGGCCACCGCGTCGCGGATCTCGGCGGCCGTGCCGCCGCCAGCCTCCAGCCGGCGACCCAGCTCGAAGGCCTGCACTTGCGACAGCGGGCTGTCGATGACCTGGTGCCAGCTCAGGCCCGCGGCATCGACCACGGCGTCGAAATTGACCAGGAAGGCGCCACGACGCCCGCGCGTCAGGCTCTCGGCCTCGACGCGGCCGCTGCGACAGAACTCGCCCACCTGTTGCGCCGACAGCAGGGTGCGCGCGCGCGGCAGGCTGCTCGGTTCACCCGCGCTGGCCAAACCAGCGTGCCATGCCACCAGCGCCTCGAACGACTCCTTGGGTTCGGCCCGGTCCCAGATCTTGGCGTACAGCGTGAACAGGCCCAGGCGCCCACCCGCAGCCGACTCGTTCCACTTGTAGGCGTCGGTCAGACTGCTCATCGTCGTGGAATGCGCAACGCTGACACCGGGCGGCACCAGGTTCAGCAGGCCATCGAGCACCTGCACGCTGACGGGTGCGCCGCTCGCCACCAGTTGCACCGAGCGGACCAGCCCTAAGCCCGCCGCCGTCGACCACTCGTACTGGAAGACGAGCCGCCCTGACGGATGCGCTTCACGCAGGCGCAGTCGGGTTCCCGACAGGTTCTTCCACACCGATCGTTCGCCCGCCCCGCCGGCCAGGCGCGGCGCAAAGGGTTGCCACAGTTCAATCTCGTCGCCGTCGATGATGCGGATCCAGCTGCGTGGCCCCGTGTGCTCCCAGCGCAGGTGGATCTTGTCGACAGTCTCGTAGGGGAAGAAAGCCCCTTCGGCGTCACGCCGCCCGGCCGCCAGCGAGCCGGCCGTCGAGACGAACGCCCAGAAGTCGCTGTCACTGGCCAATGCCACGAAGAAGGGGGCCTGCTGATCGTGGCCATCGATGCGGTACCAGGTGTCGTCGTCTTCGACAACGAAGCGGCCGTGCATCGGGGCTTCACGGGTCAAGGTGGGCGGTGAGGTCATGGGGGGTCGAGCAAAAAGCTGGCGATCGAACGCGGCGGCAGTTCGGTGTTCCAGCGGCGGCCGTCGACTTCTAGCGTGAAGTGAAGCGCGTGGCCATGGCGGTTGGTTGCCACCGTCACGGTCGAGCCGTCCGGGTTGACGAAGGCGGTGGCTTCGAGTTCCTGCCGCGCAGACGCGCACAGCACGCGCTGCGCTCCTGGCTTGATGAAGCGGGCGAAGTGGCCGAGCGTCCAGTAGGAGCTCTGGTGCATCAACGCGTCACCGGCTGTATCGGCCAGGATCGGGGCGCTGCACAGGTTGCCGACATGGTTGGGGCCGCCCGTTTCGTCGAGCAGGAGGTTCCAGTCGATCCAGCCGACCGTCCAGCGGTTCAGGTCGTTGATCATCGAGCGCGCATAGCGCTCGCCCAGCTCCCACGCGCCGGTGTGCGGGCCGCCTTCCTGGCAGCCTTCGGTGAACAGCAGCTGCTTGTCGGGCCAGGCGTCATGCACCAGTTGCACATGGTCGAAGTGGTCGCCGCCGTACCAGTGAAAGCCGGTGCCCCAGACGTACTTCGCGGCCTCGGGGTCGGAATAGACCACGCTGGCGCGCTCCACCATCACGTCGCGGTTGTGGTCCCAGATCACGATCTTGATGCGGCCCAAGCCCGCCTTCGCCAGCTCCGGCCCGAGGTGATCGCGCACGAAGTCGCGCTCTTCTTCGGCGCTGTACAGGCAGGAGTCCCAGCGCTGCGTGGCCGCCGGTTCGTTCTGCACCGACACGCCCCACACCGGCACGCCTTCGGCCTCGTAGGCCTGGATGAAGCGCACGAAGCAGCGCGCCCAGGCCTGGGCGTACTGCGGCAACAGCTTGCCGCCGTGGTTCATCTGGCCGTTGCTCTTCATCCAGGCCGGCGGGCTCCAGGGCGAGACCAGGAGCTTGATCGGCCGGCCGGCGACGCGCAGCGCCGCCTGGATGAAAGGCAGCAGGGCCTGGCGGTCGCGGTCGATGTTGAAGCTGGCCAGATCGACGTCGCCCGGCACCTCGACATGGGCGTAGTTGCCGAGCGCGAAGTCACAGCTGTTCATGTGCACGCGGCACAGCGTGTAGCCGTGGCCGGCGTCACGGTCGAAGTAGTCGCGCAACAGTTGCGCTTGTTGGCCCTCGCTCAGACGCTGCCAGGTCACGGCGGCAGCCTCGGTGAAGGCGCCGCCGAAGCCTTCCATCACCTGGAAGCGACGCGTTGTGTTGACGAACAGCCCGGACAGGCCGGTACCCGCCGCGCCATGTGCGAGCGGCGCTTGCTCGCTCAGGCGAGCGTCGGTGTTCAGGGCAGTCAGGAAGTGGCGCATCACGAAAGAGAGGGCGGGTTGATCGACAGCGGCTTGCGTCCGCGTCGACGCACAGATGCACTCAGGCCGGCAGGCGGGCCAGCATGTCGGCGGTCACCAGGGTGATGCCGCTGTCACTACGCAAGAAGCGCGCCGCGTCGGCCTCGGCGTCTTCGCCGATCACCAGCCCATCGGGGATGACGCAGCCACGGTCTACGACCACTCGCTTGAGACGAGCACGGCGCCCGACTTCGACGCCGGGCAAGAGCACCGACCACTCGACGCTGCTGTAGGAGTGCACCCGCACGGCTGAGAACAGCACCGAGCGCAACACCGAGCCCGAGATGATGCTGCCACCCGAGACCAGTGATTCGACGGCCATGCCGCGGCGATCTGGCTCGTTGTGCACGAACTTGGCCGGCGCCAACTGCGCCTGGTGAGTCCAGATCGGCCACTGCGTGTCGTACAGGTTGAGCATCGGCTCGGTGGCCGTGAGATCGATGTTGGCGTCCCAGTACGAGTCGATCGTGCCAACGTCGCGCCAGTAGGGCGCAGCGCCCGCTGGAGTACCGACACAACTCAGCGCGAACGGGTGCGCCGCCGCGTTGCCGGTGCGCACCGCGCGCGGAATGATGTCCTTGCCGAAGTCGTGGCTCGAGCTCGGGTCGGCCATGTCGCGCGCAAGTTCGGCGTACAGGTACTTGGCATTGAAGATGTAGATGCCCATGCTGGCCAGCGAGCGGTCACTGCTGCCGGGCACCAGGGGCGGCTCGGCCGGCTTCTCGACGAAATCGGTGATGTTCCACTGCGCGTCCACCGCCATCACGCCGAAGGCCTTGGCTTCCTCGCGCGGCACGTCGATGCAGGCCACCGTGCACTCGCGGCCCTTGGCCACATGGTCGGCCAGCATCGCCGCGTAATTCATCTTGTAGATGTGGTCGCCGCCGAGCACCACCACGTACTCGGCGCCGTAGCTGTCGAGAATGTCCTGGTTCTGGCTCACCGCGTCAGCGGTGCCGCGGTACCACTGCTCTTCGTCCATGCGCTGCTGCGCCGGCAGCAGATCGACGAACTCGTTGCCGTCGCTCTTCAGGAAAGCCCAGCCGCGCTGCAGGTGGCGCAGCAGGCTGTGGCTCTTGTACTGGGTGATCACGCCGATGCGGCGGATGCCCGAGTTCAGGCAGTTCGACAGCGCGAAATCGACGATGCGGAACTTGCCTCCGAAGTACACCGCGGGCTTGGCGCGACGGTCGGTGAGCTGCTGCAGGCGGCTGCCGCGGCCACCGGCCAACACCAGCGCAACAGCCCGCCGCGGCAGGTCAAGCCGTTGGGTCAGGTCCTGGGGTGACATGGCGTTTCCTGCCAGGTTGGGAGACGACAAGGTGTCCGCACCGCGGCGCGGGCACCTCGTCGGGTTCTCACTTGGCCCAGTAGATACCGTCGATGTACAGCTTGGTCGTGCTGCCCGGGGCGTTGCCGGTGCGCGAGTACACGTCGGAGATGATGAAGCGCGACAGCACCAAGGACAGATCGAGCTTCGGGTTCTTGGTGATGAAATCCTTCAGCGGGATCGATACCTGGCACCAGGCGCCCGTGTTGCAGTAGCCGTAATTGCCCGGCTGGATCACCAGAATCGCCTCCTCGGCTTGACGGTCCACGGTGTCGGTCGAGATGCCGATCTCGATCTTGCCCGGGTAGCGGGTGTTGATCCAGAAGTTCAACGTGCCGGTGGCGGCGTAGCCTGAGAGGTTGTCCGTGACACCCGTGCGCGACTGGCGCAGGAATCCCCAGCCATAGACAGCAGGCGTGGGCGTGATCTCGATGCTGTTCGGCCCGTCGCCAGGCGCAAACGCAGTGGCCACCTCAGGGGCAAACACGGTGTTACCGTCGAAGGCGTCCCACACCAACCCGGTGGGGCGGACCTCGGAGGCGCCGATCGCCAAATCGCTGAACAGCGTGTAGCGGTTCGCGGTGATCGCCGTGTTGACGACAGCCGGCTTAAAGTAGACCGCGTCGGCGTCCGTGTAGCTGCCCGGCTCCCAGACCCAGGTGGCGCTGCCAGCGGGCGAGTTGTTCCGGTTGAGCGCCTGGATCGCATAGCGCGCCTGGCGCTGCACGTTGAACAGGCCCCACTTGTCGTCACCCTGCTTCCAGGGCTCGTCGAAAGCTTCGAAGTAGAAGATGGCCTTCGGCCCGTTGCCGGTCTTGCTCTCGTTGGCCCAGGTGGCGAGGCGGTCGAGGTACATCTTCTGGTTCACGGGATGGGCACGGAAGTTCAGGCGACCGAGATCGACGGCATTCCAGCCGGTCTCGCCGATGATGATCGGGATGAAGCTGAGACCTTGCGCGTCGAGGCGGGCACGGCCCTCGCTGTACTGACGCTTGGCTTCGATGATCGACGCATCCATCATCGCAGCTGCACGCTGCGTCGCAGGCACCTCCTTCAGCTTCCAGTCCCAGCGTGTGGGATCGAAGTAGGTATCCAGTTCAGGGTAGGTATGCAAGGCAGCGAAGTCGATGACGTCGGTGATCGCGGTCGGTGCCGAGGCCCAGAAGAGGTAGTTGTCGTCGGTAGTGATCGGTTGCGTGATCTGGCGCCGTACCTTGGCGATATAGCCTGCCATCACAGCTGGATCGATCTTGTTGAACGACCACTGCACCATGGTCTCATTGCCGACGCTGACCGCCAGCACGATGTCGCGGAACTCGTTGGCCAGCGCCACGCCACGGCCCAACTGGGCCTGGTTGTAGTTGTCATTGCCGCTCTGCACATACACGCCGAGCTGCACCTTGATGTTGAGATTGAAGTCGCGTATCACCTCGAGCGTCTGGCGGGCGACCTTGTCGTCGCTGTCGAACAGGCGGATCAGGCGGAAGCCCGCAGCCAGCACGAGGTCGAGGTCCTGCTTGATGTTGGACTTTGGGATCGCTTCTCCGGCCAGCCCGTCGACGTTGGCAGCAGTGCGGTACGGAGAGTAGGCGACAGCCTTGCGCGCCGTGAAATCGGCGCTGAGCGGCCGGATCCGGTCAGGTTGGACCCCGGTGACCGGTGTGGTGCCGCCGCCGCCACAGGCGACTAGAACGACGGCGAGCAAGCCGGCAAGTGCTGCACGGACGGACCCGCGGCCAAAGAATGATTGCTTCATGGGGTGAGCCTCAAGCGTGTGCATGTCAGAAAGTGAAGGTCGCGCCGGCGCCGAACCAGTTGCCGCGGGACTTCACGCGCGAGTCGATGCTGGAGAAGGCCTGGTGGCTGGGCATGCTGATCGGTGCCAGGCCGCGCTTGGCGTAATTGACCATGCCGGCCAGACCATAGACCTGCAAGCCCTGGCCATAGTCGTAGCCCAGGCCAATGGTGTTGAACGTGGCCGAGTTCGATTGGCCGCGGTTGGTCGGGTTGTCCGTGGCAGCCGCGCCAAGGTGGACCATGCCCGTGTGGGCCGTCCACTTCGGTGCAATCTTGTAGCGTGCGCCAAGGACCAGATCGACCGACGTGGCGGGGTAGCCCTTGTAGACACCGCCGCCGAGGTCCTTGCTCCAATCCACGTTGAAGGGGTTGTTCCAGATGTCGAAGCCGCCCGGGTTCACCGTCTTGGATTGCAGGAACTTGGCATAGGCGCCGCTCCAGCGGTTGCCGCGCAAACCCGCGGAGAGCTCCAACTTGGAGTCAACCTTGTAGCGCGCCATGACCATGGCGATGCCCTGGCTGGAGCCGCCCAGGTCCTTGTCGAACTGCGCGTCGTAGAAGAGGCTGGTGAATGGCGCATGACCAAAGGCCACCGGACCACCGTTCTTGCCGTCCTGCAGCATCAAGTCAAGGCCCAGATCGCCACGGCGGTACTGAAGCCACAGCTCCCAGAAGCGCGGCTTGTTCTTGTCCCAACCACTCTTGCCCATGTCATAGGTGACCTCAGCCACCAGATCGCCTTCGGCCACGTCGAAGATGCGCGAGGTGTAGCGCACGGCACGGGTGAGCAGGCCGTAGCCGGCGCCTGCCGATGCCCAAGGGTCGCCCACGCCGATGTCGCTGCCAAAGGGGTAATCGGCCATGCTCCAGGCACGTGTCTGCATGGCACCCACGCTGAGGCGGCCGTAGTCTTCGTGGCTGATGGCGACGCTCTTGTCGTACCAGAACCCCTTGAAGTCCTCCTTGCCGTCGCGCCAACGCTGGCTCAGCAGGCCCGACACCCGGAAGCCCCGCGGCAGATCGAACTTAACGGCCAAGTAAGGCTGCGCCAGGGTGACATGGGTGGTGCCGGCGCTGTAGGACCGGCCTTGCACCAGTTCGTCCGCCCAGATGAACTCCCGGCCAGCGAATTGTTCGACCTGGCACTCCTTGAGGGGACAGTAGCTGCTGACGCGAGTGAACTCGGCTTTGGCAAAGCCCGTGAGCGTGAAGGGGCCGAAGTCGATCGCCACCGCAGCCAGGGGCAGGCACAGCGCGGCGGCACTCAAACTGGCTCGCAGCAGCCCGCTTCCGGCCCTTTCTGCGGGAGCAGCCCGATCACTGCGGGGCGGCACGGACTGGCTCGTGGAGGCGGCAATGGTCATGATGGCGTGGCGTCCGGTAGAGAGAAAAAGACAAGCTGAAAGCGCTTTCACGAGGTTAGATGATCTGAGTCTCCCGCGTCAACCGGCGCCGTCTCCGTGTTTTCCCGCGACTGTCGTTGCCTGTCGAAACAGACATGCGGGTAAACCTGTGGATGCCCTCTGAAAGCGCTTTCAATATCATGCCGCTCTGGCTTGCTCTGGCCAAAAAAGGATGTCGACATGAGAACGCTTGGAAGCTGCTTGCTGGGATCTTTCTTGGCCATGGCCCTGGTAGCGGGCGCGGTGGCGCAACAGGTCAAGGCCGGCGAGGGCACCTACTTCCTCTCGCCCAAGGGCAGCGACAAGGCGCCGCTCCGCGCGCCCTACCGCACCGAGGCGATGCTCAAGCAGGCAGCACCGACGAGCCAGTGGTACTCGACGCTCATATTCAACCCCAAGCCCGAGGCCATCTACGCCCAGCCGCTGTCGTTCAAGACCACACCGGCGGGCCTGGAGATGTCGCTGCCGAGCAAGGTCGTCGAGCCGACCTTCCGGCAGGACGTGGAGATCATCTATCCCCACGATGCCGCGCTGATCTTCCGTCCTGACGCCTTCGAGCCCGAGCCGGCCAAGCTCGCGCGGGTGTCGGACTGGGCGATCGATATCAGCATGGCGCGCGGTGCCGATCAACTGCTGGCCACCATCGCGCACGGCAGCCCCTACGCCTATTTCCGTCTGACCCGCGGGGATATCCGCATCGGTTTAGCAGGCCCCGGCGAGCGCATCACCGGCGGCGCTGACCCGCGCGCGCTGGTGCTGCGTGTCAAAGGCAAGGCTTATGCCGTTTTCGGCCCCGCCAACGTGCGCTGGGAACAAACCTCACCGACGCAGTGGGTCGGCCGACTTCCCGCCGGCTCGGGTCACTTCTCCGCAGCGGCCTTGCCGGACGACAAGCCCGAGACGCTGGCGCTTCTCACCCGCCACGCCTACGCCTTTGTCGGCGACACCCGAGTGCAAGGTCGCTATGACATGGCCGGCAGCAAGGTGGAGACCACCTTTACCGCTAGCGTGCAGGTGATGGAAGGGCCCGACAACGGGCCGCTGTTGGGGCTGTACCCGCACCACTGGCACAACAACGCGTTGGTGGCCGGCAAGCTGGGCCCAGCCTACGATACCGTGCGCGGCAAGCTGTATCTGCTCGCGGCCGCGAGCTTCAAGACTGAACGCCAGTACAGCGGCTTCGTCCCACATTGGCCCAAGCTGGCCGAAGGGCCGCGCGTCAGCGAGCTCAACGACCACTTCAAGCGCGACCTGCGCAATCGCCGCCAACTCATTCCCGTCCGCGAGAACGCCGACAACTGGCGCGTCAGCGCCTACTGGCAAGGCAAAGGGCTCACGAAGGTCACGCAGCTGGCCGCCATCGCCGAACAGATGGGCGACCTGGAAACGAGCAAGCAGCTCTTCGAGATCGCTCGCGAACGCATGGAGTGGCTGTTCAGCGGCAAGGGGGAGCGCAGCTACATGCACGTGGACAAGGGGCTGGGCGCGGTCGTCATCTACCCCGACGAGTTCTTCCACATTGAGCAGATGAATGACAGCCACTACTGGTACGGGTACTGGATACGCGCGGCTGCCGAGATCGGGCTGCGCGATCCGGCCTGGCTCGCCAAGGACAGGTGGGGCGGCATGGTGGACCTGCTGGTGGCCAACATCGCGAACAACGAGCGTGGCCGGGCCGACTTCCCCTTCCTGCGCAGCTTCGATCCCTACGAAGGGCACTCCTGGGCCACGGGCACCGGCGGCGCCGGTGAATACGGGGCTTGGGGCAACAACCAGGAGTCGTCGAGCGAAGCGCTCAATGCGTGGGCCGGGTTGATCCTGTTGGGTGAGGCCACCGGCAACCGAGAGCTGCGCGACCTCGGCGCTTACCTGATCACGACCGAGATCGAGTCGATCAACCACTACTGGTTTGATCTCCATGGAGTGGTGTTCGCGCCTGAATACAAGAACCCGCTGGCCAGCATGGTGTTCGGCGGCAAGTACGCGCACAACACCTGGTGGACCGACGAGCCGCGCCAGATCCATGGCATCAACATGCTGCCGGTGTCCCACTTCTCGACCTACCTGGGACGCGACCCTGCTTACGTCAAGCGCAATCTGGCGGGCCTGGCCACGTCGACCGAGGCCTACATCAAGCGCGGCAAGTTCCCGCCCAACGCCCCGCCCAGGGATGTCTGGCAGGACATCCTCGTCAAGTACCTGGCGCTGGCCGACCCCGCGGCGGCGCTGGCGCAGTGGAACCCCAACGGCAGCATCGAGGCCGGCGAGACGCGCACCCACACGCTGCACTGGATGCTGAGCCTGCAAGCGATGGGCACGCCGGACCTATCGGTGCGCGCCGACACGCCGCTGTACTCCGTGTTCAAGCGGCCCGACGGCGCACGCACCTACCTCGCCTTCAACGCCGGCAAGTCCCCGCTCACCGTGCGCTTCTCCGACGGCAAGACCCTGGTCGTCGCGCCGGGCACGCTCGGTCGCACGAACTAAGGGAAAGCGACAGGTCGCAGCACCTTGTCAGCCCGAAGGCAGACCCGTATGCTTTGTGAAAGCGCTTTCATAGTTTTTCCCGTGCCGGCACCTTTGCCCCACCCCTTTCAGGATTCATCGTCATGACGCACTCCTCCAAGCTCCACACGCTGACCGCTCTTTCGCTGGCTTGCTCGATGCTCGTCGCCTGCGGGGGTGGCGACGCCGAAGCCCCGCCGCCGCCGCCCAGCAGCGGGCCGGTCGCTCCGCCGCCCGCCGGGCCGGACACCACGCCACCCACTGTGACCGTGGCGGATGACATCTCGGCAGCCACGGCATCGGGCCCGGTGACCTTCACCTTCGTCTTCAGCGAAGACGTCGGCGTGAGCTTTGCTGCGGGAGACATCACGGTCACGGGCGGCACTGCCGGAGCCTTCACGCGCGTGAGCGGCTCGCAAGCCACCCTGGTCGTCACTCCGACCGCCAATGCCACCGGCACGATGGGCGTGAGCGTGGCCGCGGGCAGGTTCACTGACATCGCCGGCAATGCCAACACCGCCACCGCCTCCGGCCAGCAGGCCTATGACACGGTGATTCCCGCGGTGCCCGGCAACACAGGCACCTGTCTGGCGGCCAACTGCGTCGACTTCTCCGCCGCGGGCATCACCTTCGGCCCGTTCGAGAACGGCGGCGGTGGCACCGTGGGCATCGTCAACGACCCGATCAATGCTGCCAACAAGGTGGTGAGGTTCGTCAAGAAGGCTGGCGACGGCGACTACTTCGGCACCACGATCGGCGGCTTCTCGGCGCCCATCGTTCTGACCACCACCAACAAGACGGTGACGCTGCGCGTGTGGTCACCCACAGCGGGTACCAACTTCCTGCTCAAGTTTGAGGGCGCGGGCGCTCCGACCGAGAAAGACGTGGTCACGACCCTCGCCGGCCAGTGGGAGACTTTGACTTTCGTCATGCCCGACGCGGGCACCTTCACGACCGTGGTCTTGTTCCCCAACGGACGCAGCTCGGTCACTGCCGACAAGACCATGTACGTTGACGAGTTGAAGTTCCCCGCGGCTGCCACGGGGGGTGGCGGTAGCAGCACTGCACTGATCACGTTTGACGAAACCACGGCCCCCAAGCTGACCGACTTCGGCGTCAACGGCGCGGCGCCCACCATCGCCGTCGACCCGACCGGCGGCCCGAACAAGGTGCTGCGCGTGGTCAAGTACGCGGCGCCGCCGCCGGGCTCCGAGCAGTGGGCGGGCGTGACGGTCTCGACCGGCGCAAACGACTCGATCCCGGCGATTCCTTTCACCGCGTCAGCGCAGACGATCACGATGCGCGTTTACAGCCCGGCGGTGGGTGTTCGGGTGCGCATGAAGGTCGAGAACGCTGCCAACAATGCCATCAGCGTCGAGACCGATGCCCTCACGACGACTTCAGGCACCTGGGAGACCCTGACCTTCAACTTCGCCAATCCCGGCACGAGTCCACCCGTCGGCGGCGGGCCAACGGCGGCACTGAATCTGGCGCAGACCTATAACAAACTCTCCATCTTCTCCGACTTCGGCATCGGCAATGGTGGGTCGGCGCCGCTGCCCGCAGACCGCGTGTACTACTACGACGACATCCAGTTCGTTAGCGGCGCTACTGGCGGCGGCGGTGGCGGTGGTGGTGGCGGAAGTGCCACGACGCTGACCTTCTCATCGGGCTTTGCCGCAGCCAACCGCACGGTCGAGGGCGGGGAGTTCGGTGGCTTCAGTGGCAGCAACCAGGACGGCTACCAGTGCAACGGCCAGCCCGCCTCCTGCGGCAGCGGTGGTGACATCACCCCCGGGGTCGCCGCGGCCGATTCCTTCTTTTTCTACTACCACCAGACGCCCACGCCGGCTGCCGACCTGTACATGGGCATCTACGTGCTCGCTCCAGGTCTCACCGGGGGCCTGAGCGCCACCGGCGACAGCCCGGGCGTGCAAATCAATGGCCAGACCTCGATCAGGTTCAAGCTCGGCCAGAACGCAGAATGGTTCAGTACAACCACGAAGAACTTCGCGGTCGACCTGACGCTCGGCAAACGCTACGTCGTGGGCGGCAACACCTGTCGCGTGCAGTTGCGCAAGATCGTGACGCCCACCGCATCGGCGGCGACGGCGTACACGGTGGCGCTCTCGGGCTTCAGCGTGGTGCAGGACTGCGCCCAAGGTGGTCTCACCTTGGCTTCGGCACTGGCCGGGTCCCCGATCTCCCAGGTGTCGTTCCAGGGCGCTGGCGGTGGTATCCCGCTGTCGGCAGGCGGCCTGCAGAGCGGTGCCAACCTGAGCGTCGCTGCCGGCGGGGTGTATCCCACAACGCTGGTGCTGGTGGGCGGCGTCAGCTTCGCACCGTGATGATCCCCTGAGGTTCGAGTGAAAACGGGGCGCCATGCGCCCCGTTCTGCTTTCTGGGGACGAG
Source organism: Burkholderiales bacterium (assembly GCA_031379365.1). Taxonomy (GTDB): domain Bacteria; phylum Pseudomonadota; class Gammaproteobacteria; order Burkholderiales; family Burkholderiaceae_C; genus CADEEN01. The sequence goes on along the minus strand of JANNFB010000157.1, from coordinate 5,208 downwards.
CAGTGGACACTGCGACGTCTGCGCAAGCTCACACTCACGAGCGCCATCGATGAACACGGTTGAAATCTTCCTGATCGCGATGCTGATCATCTTCAGCGTGCCCTACGCGGTCTGGCGCCTGGGCCGCACCGACCACTACGCGCCGCTGGTGGTGGTGCAGATCGTTGCCGGCATCGCCCTCGGCCCCGGCCTGCTCGGCGCCGCGTTTCCCGACTACTACGCCTTCGTCTTCAACCCCACCGTCGTGCAGACGCTCAACGGCATCGCCTGGTGGGCGGTGATGCTGTTCGTCTGGCTGGCCGGCATCGAACTCGATCTCGGCCAGGCCTGGCTGCACCGGCGCGAGAGCAGCATCACCGCCGCGCTGGCGCTGGGCGTGCCACTGCTGCTGGGCTGCGTGGTGGCCGTCGGCCTGCTCGCCACGGGCCCGGGCTGGATGGGCCCGAGCGCGCTGCCATGGCAATTCGTCGCCGGCATCGGCATGGCGTGCGCCGTCACGGCGTTGCCCATCCTGATCCTGCTGCTGGAGAAGCTCGAGCTGTTTCGCACCGCGATGGGCCAGCGCGTGCTGCGCTATGCGAGCCTGGACGATGTGGCGATCTGGGGCGTGCTGGCGCTGATCCTGCTGGACTGGCAGCGTGTTGGCCGGCAAGCCGGCTTCCTGCTGGCCTTTGCCGTGGCCAGCCTCGTGCTGCGCAAGCTGATGGTTCGCTTGCCCGCGTCAGATCGGTGGCCGGTCGCCCTCATCTGGTTGATCCTGTGTGCGCTCGGTGCCGACTGGTGCGGTCTGCACTTCATGGTCGGCGCCTTCCTGGCCGGCGCGGTGATGGACGCGCACTGGTTCAAGCGCGAACAACTCGACGGCTTGCGCCAGCATGTGTTGCTGATTGCGATGCCCGTCTTCTTCCTCAGCACGGGCCTGCGCACCAACTGGGCGCTGGGCGGCACTGCGGTGCTGCTGGCCGCCGCCGCACTGCTGCTGGCCTCGGTGCGGGGCAAGCTGCTCGGCACGCGCATCGCCGGCCACGTGCTCGGCTGGCCTGCCGGTGAATCCCGCATGATCGGCTGGCTGCTGCAGACCAAGGCCCTGATCATGATCGTCTTCGCCAACGTGCTGCTCGACAAGGCCATCATCTCCAGCGCCACTTTCACTGCGCTGCTGTTGATGGCCGTGGTGAGCACGATGCTGACGGTGCCCATGGTCTCGCGCCTGCAGCGCGCACGGCCATGAGCGCCAAAGGCGCGCCTGCTCAGGCGGTGTAGGCCGGCGTCGGCTGCGTGAAGTAGGCGTGCAGGATCTGGTAGACCATCTTGTAGTTCTTCTGCTGGAAGCTGGCGTGCGAGATGCCGTTGAGCACCGTGAACTGCTTGTCGGCCGATGGCAGACGCTTGAAGAACTCGATCAGGTCGTCGGTGCCGGCGATGCCGTCGAACTGGCCGCGCAGGATCACGGTGGGCACGGTGATCTTTTCGGGGTCGACCACCGGCAGCTTCGAGCACATGTTGATGTAGGTGCCGTTGGGCATCGAGTCGTCGAGGGCCAGGATGGCATCGGCGAAAGCCTCGACGGTGGCGGCGTCGGCGCAGTCGGGATGATCACGCGAGAAGATGGAACGCACGAAGGCGCGGTCGATCGGCCGCCGTTTGCTGGCCAGGAACTCGGGCAGCTTCTTGCGCCGCTGCACCAGGGTCGGTGCGCCCTCGCCGGTCCAGACAAAGGCGTCCAGCGCGAGCCGCGCCACACGTTCCGGGTGGCGCTGCGTAAACAAGGCGGCGCGCAATGCGCCCGATGAGATGCCGTAGGTGAGGAAGCTCTTCACCCCGCGGGTGGCAGCGATGTAGTCGGTGGCGGCTGCGAGGTCATCAGCGCCGTTCGAGATATCGCAATAGATGTCGCGTGACTTGCCACTGCGACCATAGCCTTCCATGTCGACGCACCAGCAGACGAAGCCGCGCTCGGCGAACCAGTCCATCACGGAAGAATCGGGCCGCCCCGGCACCGTGAGATCGAAGGTCGGCTGCGAGGCCATCGACGAGCCGTGCACGAACAGCACCGCGGGCTTGCCGTCGGGCACGCCGACGAACTTCTCCCAAAGGAACAATTTGACGTCGCCATCGGCGGTCTTCTTCGTTGTCCAGTGCTCTTGTCCGGTGACCATGAAATGCTTCCTGAGGAGTAGTAAGAGTAGGTGGCTCGCAAACTGCGGTCTATCCAAGCAGCCGCCGCGGATCCGGCTCTGCCGGTCTGCCAGCGGCACCCCTTTGAGGGGGAGCGGCGCAGCCGCTACGGGGGTGGGTCAATCAATTTTTGCGCCGGTCTCTTTCACGATGCGCGCCCAGCGGTCGCGCTCTTCGCGGAAGTAGCTGCCGAACTCGGCCGCGGTGGAGCCCACCATCTCGATGCCCGCCTCGTTGAAGAAACCCTTCACCTCGGGCGCGGCCAGGGCGATCTTCACCTCGCGTTGCAAGCGCTCGACGATGGCCGGCGGCGTGCCCTTGGGCGCCAGCAGGCCCATCCAGACATAGGCCGAGTAGCCGCTCAGACCCGATTCGGCCAGCGTCGGCACGTCAGGCAGCTGCGGCGAGCGCGTCACGCCCGTGGTGGCCAGTGCACGCAGCTTGCCTTCCTTGATGTGCTTGACCATGGCCTGCGTGCCGGGCAGGCTCATCTGCACCGTGCCGCCGAGCAGGTCGGTGGTGGCCTGGCCGCTGCCGCGGTAGGGCACGTGCACCACGTTGATGCCGGCCATGGAGGCAAACATGGCCATGAACAGATGCTGGCCGCTGCCGTTGCCCGACGAGGCGTAGTTCAACTGCCCCGGGCGCTGCTTGGCCAGCGCCACCAGTTCGGCCACGTTCTTGACCGGCTGCGACGGATGCACCACCAGCACCCCGGGCTCGCGGCCCAGCAGAGAGATCGGCGCAAAGTCGTCGATCGGGTTGAAGCTGAGCTTGTTGTACAGCGTGGCGCTGATGGCATTGGTCTGTGAGGCCAGCAGCAGCGTGTAGCCGTCGGGCGCGGCCTTGGCCACCATCTCGCTGCCGATCGTCGCGCCCGCGCCCGGCTTGTTGTCGATGACGATCTGCTGCTTGAGCTGCTTGGACAGCTCCTGCGCCACCGCACGCATCGGCCCGTCCACGGCGCCGCCGGCTGAGAAGGGCACGATGATGCGGATCGGCCGGCTCGGATAGTCCTGCGCGGCGGCGGCGCAGGCGATGAGCAGGCCAGCGGCGAGGGCTGCGGCCAGGCGGATGGGTCGGGTCTTGAGCATGGGCGTAGGCATCGTTCAGGTTCTCGGTACAGCGGGGGAAGGTCAGGGTTGAGACAACGCGATCAGGCCGCGCACATCGGGGCTTGCAGCCATCGCCCAGCAGGCAGCGATCAGCTCAGTGCTGCGCGGCGCGCCGAGCACGCTGTCGCTGAGGGCGTGGAACTTGCTCTCGAGCGCCGCATTGCTCATCGGCCGCTGCAGCGAGCCGATCGCATGCTCGACGAACACCCGTATGCGCCGGCCGTCATGCAGCACGGCTGTCACGTCAACCGCGGCTTCGTCTATGGCCGCATCGACGCTGGCCACCACCTTGCGCCGCAAGGCCACGACATCGTCGCGCGTGACGATGTCGTCGGCGAATTCGGGCTCGCCGGCGCGGCCAAACAGCAGACCGGCGGCACAGCCGTGGTAGACGCTGAACTTGGCGGCCAGGCCATCCGCCGGCTCTTTCTTGCCAGTGAGCTCGAGCACCAGTGAGTGCACCTTGAGTTCGATGCGCTCGACCTCCTCGGCCCGCACGCCCTGCTCGCGCAACTGCACGCAGGCGTCGATGCTGGGGTGGATCACGATGCCGCAGGCAAAGGGCTTGTAGGTGTTGAAGCTGATCTCGAAGCGCTCGCCGAGTTCGTCGGTGGCTTCGTTCCAGTCGCATTTGGTGGACACCACCTGCATCAGGCCGCGTGGGGCTTCGAGCGCACGGGCGCTGGCGGTGAAGCCGTGGCGCGCCATCAGCGCGGCCATCAGGCCGGCGCGCGCGGCCGCCCCCGGGTGCAGCGGCTTGGTCATGGTGACGAACTGCTCGCGCAGGCCGACCGGTCGCGAGGCCGCGATGCCCAGCGCCATCGCCGTGCGCTGCGCGTCCAGGCCGAGCAGGCGCGCGCAGCCCGCGGCCGCACCGAGCATGCCGGTGGAACCGGTGATGTGCCAGCCGCGGTCATAGTGGTCGGGGTAAAGCGCGTTGCCGATGCGGCACGAGACATCAATGCCCAGCACCAGGGCATCGAGCAGTGCGCGGCCACTGCTGCCGGTGTGCTCGGCCAGGGCCAGCACGGCGCTGGCCACTGGCCCGGCCGGGTGGATGATGGTCTTGAGGTGGGTGTCGTCGAAATCGAAGGTGTGCGAGCTGATGCCATTGAGCAGCGCGGCGCTGGCCATGTCCACCCGCTCGGCGCGGCCCAGCACCTGGGCCTGAGCCGCGGGCTGCAGCATCTGCACCGCCGCCAGGGCCGCATCCACAGCCTCGTGGCGCGCCGCGCCGACGGCGCAACCGAGCCAGTTGAGCAGCGTGCGCTGCGCCTCTTGCTCGACAGCGTCGCTCCAGCCGCGCGAGGGGTGGGAGGCGACGAACTGCGCCAGCGTGCGTGTGATCGGCGGTGCGTTGGTGTCGGCGCTGACTTGGGTGTTGCGGGCCATGGCGGGAGGTGTCTGTGTTGGCTGGGGTGTCAGACGTCGAGATCGATCTTGCGTTCACGCGCCAGCCGCGTCCAGCGCCCGATGTCTTCGCGGATGAACTGGGCAAAGGCCTCCGGCGTCATCGCTTGCGGCTCCACCGCTTCGGCGGCCAGGCGCTCGCGCAGGTCGGCGCCGGTGAGCACCGCATTCAAGGTCTCGTTCAGGGTCTTGAGCACCGGCGCGGGCAGGCCCGCAGGGCCATGCACGCCGTACCACTGCAAGGAATCGAAGCCCTTGAAGCCGGCCTCGACCATGGTCGGCACGTCTTTGAGCAGCTCCATCGTCAGGTGCGTCAAGGAGCCCTGCCCGGCCGAGCCGTAGCTGACGCGTCCCGGGTTCTGTTTCAGGTAGGCGACGAACTGGTCCAGCGTCTGCGCGGGCAACGCGGCGTTGACGACCAGCACGTTGGGCGTGGCGCCGATCATGCCCACGGGGGTGAAGTCCTTGATCGCGTCATACGGCAGCTTGCTGCGCGTGGCCGGGC
>JANNFB010000152.1:0-8299 GCA_031379365.1 Burkholderiales bacterium | reverse complement strand
TGGCCCGGCAGGTCGGGCGCGAGCACGGCCCAGCCGTGGTGCGCGAACCAGCGCGCCAGCAGGGTGAAGGTGCCGTGGTCGTTCATGGCGCCGTGCACGAAAACGGCGCAGGGCAGGGCGGGGTCGAAGGGCTTGCCGCCGGTGTAGGCGTAGGCTTCGCGGCCTTGCACGCTGAGCTTCATGCGCCGGCCTTTTCAGCCGCTTTCAGCGCGCGCTTCAGGTCCTCGATCAAGTCGGCCGCGTCTTCCAGGCCGATCGACAGCCGGATCGTGCCCGGCCCGATGCCAGCCGAGGCCAGCGCCGCGTCGTCCATGCGGAAGTGCGTGGTGGACGCTGGGTGGATCACCAGCGAGCGGCAGTCACCCACATTGGCCAAGTGTGAAAACAGTTTGAGCGCTTCGATGAACGCGACGCCTTGTTTGCGCGAGCCCTTGAGGTCGAAGCTGAAAACGGCCCCCGAGCCCTTGGGCAGCAGGCGCCGGGCCAGGGCATGGCTGGGGTGGCCTTCGAGCTCGGGGTAACCCACGCCGGTCACCATGGGGTGCGCCACCAGAAAGCTCACCACCTTGCGCGTGTTCTCCACATGCCGCGCCATGCGCAGCGGCAGGGTCTCGATGCCTTGCAGCATCAGCCAGGCCGTGTGCGGGCTCATGCAGGCGCCGAAATCGCGCATGCCCTCGCGGCGCGCGCGCAAGAGGAAGGCGCCGTCACTGCTTTCCTCCGAGAACACCATGCCATGGAAGCCGGCGTAGGGTTGGTTCAGCTCGGGGAAACGCACGGCCTCGCTCCAGTCGAAGCGGCCGCCGTCGACGAGCACCCCGCCGACCACGGTGCCATGGCCGCAGAGAAACTTGGTGGCCGAGTGGAAGATCAGGTCGGCGCCGTGCTCGAAAGGGCGCATCAGGTAGGGCGTGGTGAAGGTCGAATCGACCAGCAGCGGCACCCCGGCGTCATGCGCGATGGCCGAGACCGTCGGGATATCGAGTACATCCAGGCCGGGGTTGCCCAAGGTCTCGCCGAACAGCAGTTTGGTCTCGGGCCGGATCGCTGCGCGCCAGCCGTCGATGTCGCCCGGCTTGACGAAGCTGGTGGCGATACCGAAGCGCGCCAGTGTGTAGGCCAGCAAATTGTGCGAGCCGCCATACAGCGCCGAGCTGGACACGATGTGCGCGCCGGCACCCGCCAGTGTGGTGATGGCCAGGTGGAGGGCCGCCTGGCCGCTGGCCGTGGCAATCGAGCCGACCCCGCCTTCCAGGGCCGCCATGCGCTCCTCGAACACGGCATTCGTCGGGTTGCTGATGCGGCTGTAGACATGGCCTGACCGCTCGAGATTGAACAGCGAGGCGGCATGCTCGCTGGACTCGAACACGAAAGAGGTCGACAGGCAGATGGGTACGGCCCGCGCGCCGGTGGTCGGGTCGGGCGCCGCCCCGGCGTGCAGGGCCAGCGTGTCGAAGCCGGGGTCGGTTGGGCCTGCCATCGGGCGTGTCCTCATGCAAACACAGTGTCGGTGCGCGGCATTGTGTGCTATGTTTTTCCGGTCCCCAAGCCAACGAGGAGCGGCCATGAAAGTCAGCGACATCCTGCGCGTCAAGGGCGGCACGCTCTTCACCATCACCCCCGAAGAGCCCCTGGCCAGCGCCCTCAAGACCATGGCCGATCTCGACATCGGCTCGCTGGTGGTGATGAGCCACGGCGACATGGTGGGCATGCTCACCTTTCGCGAAGTGATCCAGGCCGTGGTGCGCAACGGCGGCGTGATCGGCGAGACGGTGGTGCGCAGCGTGATGGACGACTTCCCCCTCACCTGCACCCCCGAGACCGAACTCGACGAAGTGCGCCGCATGATGCTGCAGCGCCATGCCCGCTACCTGCCGGTGATGAACCAGCGCACCTTGATGGGCGTGATCTCCTTCTACGACGTGGCCAAGGCCGTCGTCGATTCACAAGACTTCGAGAACCGCATGCTCAAGGCCTACATCCGTGATTGGCCGGTGGAGGAGGCGGAGGAGTCGACCAAGGGGGGGTAGCTGTTGTCCGCTCGTCGTTTGCTCGTTTGCATCGGCGCAAGTCAAGCCTCACGCGAGCTCCAGCGCTGCAGCAGGCTCTTCCTAACGCGTGGCTGAAAGCGCAAGGCTTGGTCAGCGTGAAACAGCAGTGGCGCAAGGCCCAGGGCCACATCACTTGAAGAGATTGACCGCTTCGTCGCGCGAGCTGACTTGTTGACCCGCCCACTGCGGACCCGCACGGCGGGTGGTGTGGCGGCTGGGAGTTAGAAACCCCCGGCTACCCGATAAGGCGTCTTCTTCGCCGAAGCTCTATGCTGCTTCTAGCAGGAACTCGACCTTGACTGCTTCGTATGGAAAGACGATGCCGCCACCTTCGGCACGATCGAGAACGCCTGCATTTAGCAAGGCAGTGACGTCCGAGTGAACAGCCTTCACATCGCGCTCAACGCGTCGGGCAGCTTCGCGGATGGAGATTGGGCCGGCGCCGCAAAAAACCTTCAGCAACTCCCAGCGTTTCGCCGTCAGAACTTGCCAAAGCAGTTCCGGGGTTGCAAAGCCGATTCGCGCTGACCGCTCAGGCTTTCCAGTCTTCCAGGACAGCACAAAGTTCGCGATCGATTCCTCAGGAGAGCGAACCTCAAGAACCACTGTTTTCATCGTTCCACCTCGCTATGTCTTTCTGAAAATCGATCAGCAGCCGTTCTGGCGTGCTGAACTTGTATGAGTTCTCGATTGCACCGAAATGGCGGTGGTCACCCTTTCCGACCTCATTGTCGTATCGCACCACGCAGACCGAGTCGACAACATAGGCCAGCCGGTATTTGAATTCGTGGGCGGAACCCGGCACTCGCGTTGGGACCCGCCAAAGTACCAACTCGGCGAATGCGCGAGTCGAGTAGACGATCCGTGTTCGCGCAATCCGGGTTGCCTTCATGTTGGACATGATGCCAACGCAGGCGGCTGTTGTCAAATACTCCAACAAACTGCAATAGGATGCCGATCTTCTGACATAACCTGCGGCTTTGCTCGCGCTGAGCATCGCACGCCCGGCTGTCACAATCGAAACTCAGCAGCGCCACAACTCACAAGACCATGTCCGGCTCCACCTTCGGCCACCTCTTTTGCGTCACCAACTTCGGTGAGAGCCATGGCCCGGCGATCGGCTGCGTGATCGACGGCTGCCCGCCGGGGATGAAGCTCGGCGAGGCCGACATCCAGCCCGATCTGGATCGCCGCCGTCCCGGCACCAGCCGGCACGTGACGCAGCGCAGCGAGGCCGATGCGGTGCAGATCCTGTCGGGGGTGTACGAGGGCCTGACGACGGGCACGCCGATCGCGCTGCTGATCCAAAACACCGATCAGCGCAGCAAGGATTACGGCAACCTGCTCGACACCTTCCGCCCCGGCCATGCCGACTACACCTACTGGCAGAAGTACGGCCTGCGCGATCCGCGCGGCGGCGGGCGCGCCTCGGCGCGGCTGACGGCGCCGATGGTGGCGGCGGGCGCCGTGGCGAAGAAGTGGCTGCGTGAAAAGCACGGCACGCGGGTGACGGCCTGGATGGCGGCACTGGGCGATGTTGAGATTGCGTTCCAGAGCTATGCCGAGATCCCGAACAACCCCTTCTTCGCGCCCAATGCCGCTGTCGTGCCCCAGCTCGAGGCCTATATGGACGCGCTGCGCAAGTCGGGCGACTCGGTCGGCGCGCGCATCGAGGTGCTGGCGCAGAGCGTGCCGGTGGGCCTGGGCGAGCCGCTGTTCGACAAGCTCGACGCCGACATTGCCTACGCCATGATGGGCATCAATGCCGTCAAGGGCGTCGAGATCGGCGACGGCTTCAAGGTCGTGGCGCAACGTGGCAGCCAGCATGGCGACGAGTTGAGCCCGCAAGGTTTTCGCAGCAACCACGCGGGCGGCGTGCTCGGCGGCATCTCCACCGGGCAAGACCTGCGTGTGGCCATCGCCATCAAGCCGACCAGTTCGATCCGCCTGCCACGCGCCTCGATCGACCGCGCGGGTGCGCCCACCACGGTGGAAACACACGGCCGCCACGACCCCTGCGTCGGCATCCGCGCCGCACCCATCGCCGAGGCCATGCTGGCGCTGGTGCTGATGGACCATGCGCTGCGCCAACGCGCCCAGTGCGGTGATGTGACGCTGGCCACGCCGCCCATCCCCGGCAACACCCCGTGAGCCTGGGCAAGCCAGCGGCCCCGGCGCCGCTGGCGCACGGGCCTGCCAAAACGGCCGGCTCGCTGGCGCCCTTCGGTGCGCTGAGCTTCGCGTACCACGCCTCCATCGGCCTGTTCAACCCCTACGCGCCGCTGTGGTTCCAGTCGCTCGGCTTCTCCACCCTGGCCATCGGCGCCGTTGCCTCTCTGCAGTCCTGGACGCGCGTGGTGCTGCCCTATGGCTGGAGTTGGCTGGGTGATCACTGGCAGCACGGCGCGCGCCGCGTCGAGTTGCTGCGCGTGGCGACGGTCTTGCTGCTGCTGGCCACGCTCGGCCTGCTGGTGTTTCGCGATGTCTTCGCGGTGACGGTGGTCGTGATCCTGATCTTCATGGCCAACGGCGCGGTGATCCCGTTGTCGGAGGCCGCGCTGGCGCAGCGGCTCACGGGTGCGCAGGGCTTCGACGTCGGCCGTTACGGCCGCGTGCGCGTCTGGGGCTCGATCGGCTTCATCATTGCCGTCACGCTCTTCGGCCTGCTGCTGCAACGCACCGGCATCGATGCCTTGCCCGCCTGGCTGGTGCTGGTGGCCGGCCTGCTGTTGCTGGCAGCGTGGCGCCTGCCGCGCCAGGACGGCACACCCGAGCCCGAGCCGGCCGCCGACGGCGGCCTGGGCATCTGGCAGGTGCTGCGCCAGCCGGCGGTGGCCTGGTTCTTCGCCGGCGTCTTCTTCACCGTGCTGGCGCACACGGCCCTGTATGTCTTCTTCTCGCTCTACCTCGACGGCCTGGGCTACTCCAAGAGTGCGGTCGGGGCCCTGTGGGCGGTCGGCGTGGCTGTCGAGATCGTCTTCTTCTGGACCCAGGGTCGCTGGTTCACGCGCTGGAGCCCGCATGCGTGGCTGCTGGCTGCCGCGCTGGCGACGCTGCTGCGCTTCACCGCCATGGCCACCCTGGGCGGCTCCTGGCCCTTGCTGGTGTTCACCCAGTGCCTGCATGCGCTGACCTTCGCCGCCCACCACGCCGCTTGCACCAGCCTGATCGACCGCCACTTCACCGGGCCACTGCGCGGCCGCGGCCAGGCCCTGTACACCGCCCTGGGCTACGGCCTCTCGGGCGTCGTCGGTGGCGTGGCCGGCGGCGCCATCAGTCACCGCTGGGGCTTCGAGGCCGTCTTCGGCGCCGCCGCCCTGGTGGCCCTGGCGGCCAGCGGCTGCTGCTGGCGCAGCCAGGTGCTGGCAGCGCGCCCGGCCTGAATTGGGCGCAGGCGGCTTCGCCTGAGAAATGGCCGGTTTAGTGGCAGCACTTCGCGCCTTCGATATCGCCCAATCCCAGCACCATCAGGCGGTATCACCAAGCGTTTGCAAGTTCGCCCATCCTGGCGTCAGTTGTCTTGGTCGACTCAGGAGTGCCTTCTATGAACACGATGACTGTGCCGCTCGACGCCGCCGCACTGGCCCAGCGGACCGCGGCCGGCGGCAATGATTTCTTTCGATACCACGGGGTTTGGTCGCCGGGCGTGCGCCTGTTCCGCAACCTGCGCTTCATGGCCAAGGCCGTGATCGTCTCGGTCTCGTTCGCCGTGCCGTTGGCCCTGGTGGGCTACCACTGGTTCGCGGCGCAGTCCGAGGCGATTGCCTTCTCGGTCAAGGAGCGCCTGGGCATCGAGTACGCGCAAGCGGCGATGGCCGTGATGCCACTGGCACAAACCCAGCGTCGCATTGCCGTGCGCGGCCCCGACGCTGACGCCGCGGCCCTGGCTGCAGTGCAGGCCGAACTGGCTACCGCACTCAAGGCGCTGGCGGGCGTCCATGCCCGCCTGGGCGCCGAGATCGGCACCGAAGCAGCCTACAAGGCCATGCTGGCCGCGGGCATGGCGGTAGCGGCGCCCGCCGCCGACACCGAGCGCGTGTTCGCCAGCCATTCGGCCTACGTCAGCGCGGTCATCGCTCTGGTGACGGCTGCGGCCGACGGCTCGAACCTGACGCTCGACCCCGACCTCAACACCTACTACCTGATGGACGCCGCCTTCGGTGCCATCCCGACGCTGGCCGAGGTCACCGGACGCTTGCGCGGCCTGGGCAGTGCCGCCGCCGCGTCCGGCAAGAGCACCCCCGCCGTCGCGCGTCAACTCGCCGGCGGCGAGGCGCTGGGCAAAGAGTTCGCCGCGCGCCTGCAGGCGGCCACGGCCAAGGTGTTGACCGTCAATCCGGAGTTGGCCAAGCCGCTGGACGCGAGCACGGCCGTTACGGCGTTTGACCAGTTGCTCGACCGTGTGGCGGCAGGGTCCGACGCGGCCGCCATTCTGGCCAGCGGCAACACGGCCGTGGCCGGCTTCCTGGCCCTGCAAAAGACGACGGCCGTCGAGCTCGACAAGCTCTTGCAAGAGCGCATCAGCAGCCTGGAGACGCGGCGCAACACGGTCGGCAGCGTGATCGCATTTTCTCTGCTGCTCAGCCTCTACCTGTTCTACAGTTTCGCCCTGGTCGTCAACGGCGGCTTGCAGCAGATGCGCCGGCACATCGAGCGCATTGCCCAGGGCGACATGACGAAGGAGCCCAGCTATTGGGGCACCGACGAAGTCGGCGATGTGTTGGCTCGTTTGTCTGACATGCGGGCGTACCTGGCCGACACCATCGGCACCATCCGCCACGCAGCGGGCGAGGTGGCTACCGCCAGTGCCGAGCTGTCGGCCGGCACCGACGACCTGGCACGTCGCACCGAAGTCACCGCAGCCAACCTCGAGCGCAGTGCGTCGGCAATGGAGCAGATGCAATCGGCGGTGCGCCATACAGCCGACACCACCAAGCAGGTGGCGCAACTGGCCTCCGACAACGCCACCGTGGCCGGGCAGGGCGGCCAGATCATCGGCCAGGCGGTGACCACGATGCAGGACATCCAGGTCTCGTCGCGCAAGGTCGCCGACATCATCGGCGTCATCGACGGCATCGCCTTCCAGACCAACATCCTGGCCCTGAATGCAGCGGTCGAGGCCGCGCGGGCCGGTGAGCAGGGCAAGGGCTTTGCCGTGGTGGCCGCCGAAGTGCGCAGCCTGGCGCAGCGCAGCGCCGCCGCCGCGCGCGAAATCAAGGCCTTGATCGACAGCAGCGTGCTCAAGACGGAGAGTGGCGCCAAGGTCGTGGCCCAGGCCGGCAAAACCATGCAGTCCATCGTCGAAGCCGTGCAACGCATCAACGCCTTGCTGGGGGAAGTCACCATCGCTTCGGTCCAGCAAACCCAGGGCATCTGTGACGTCAACGCCACCGTCTCGCAGCTCGACAAATCAACGCAGCAGAATGCGGCCTTGGTGGAGCAGGCTTCGGCCGCGGCGCAGTCGATGAACCAGCAGGCCAACGCGCTGTCGGCGGTGGTGGCGCACTTCAAGCTCCCATTGGCTGCTTGACGCGGCGGCGCAGGCAGCAGCCATGCTCAAGCGCATCGCCGTCGCCGACCTGCGCCTGGGGATGTACCTCGAGCGCTTCGAAGGCGCCTGGATCGAGCACCCTTTCTGGCGCAACCGCTTCGTCTTCGACAAGCCGGAGGACCTGCAGGCCGCGCAGGCCAGCGGTGTGCGCGAGTGCTGGATCGATGCGGCCAAGGGCCTGGATGTCGCGTCGGCTGCCGCGCCGGCCCAGGCCGGACTGGGCGTTGCGCCGACCACGCCGACGCCGTCCGATGGGCCCAGCCCCACTGCGCGTCCGGTGCAATCGACTTCAATGGCCGATGAACTCGACCGCGCCGCCGCGCTGTGTCGGCGCTCGCACGCTGCAGTGACCACGATGTTTGCCGAGGCCCGCATGGGCCATGCGCTGGATGCCGCGCAGTGCCAGGGGCTGGTGCGCGACATTTCCGAGTCGGTTGCGCGCAACCCCGGGGCCCTCATCAGCCTGGCGCGGCTGAAGACGGCCGACGACTACACCTACATGCACTCGGTGGCCGTGTGCGCCCTGATGGTGTCGCTGGGCCGCGGCCTGGGCCTGGACGATGCGGCCTGCCGCGAGGCGGGCCTGGCCGGCCTGCTGCACGATCTGGGCAAGGCGCTGATGCCGCCCGAGGTGCTGAACAAGCCCGGCAAGCTCACCGACGATGAATTCGCCATCATGCGCACCCACCCCGAGCGC
>JANNFB010000128.1:0-18456 GCA_031379365.1 Burkholderiales bacterium | reverse complement strand
TAGACCAGGCCGTAGAGCACATGCGCCATGTCGAGCTCGCCGTTGACCAGCTTGTCGCGCACGCCCGCCCAGGACGCCTCCTTGGTGGGGATGATCTTGATGCCGTACTTCTCGTCGAACTTGAGCACCGAGGCCATCACCACCGAGGCGCAATCGGTGAGCGGAATGAAGCCGATGCGCACTTCCTTCTTCTCCGGCGCGTCGGAGCCTTGGGCCCAGGCGCCCGGCAGCACGGCGCTGCCCGCGGCCAGCGCCGCCGACCCTTTGATGAACTGCCTGCGCTTGTCACTCATCAGACCCTCGCGTGTGAACATGGTTGGCTCCCTGGAAAAACAATGAAAAAAGGCGTCGCGACCCGAGTGCCCGGATTGCTCCCGCAGCACGACAAGTCGGACGCCATTGCCCGATCGAAGCTGGCAAGCACCACGCCGTTGTGGCAATTGCCCTGTGCAATGACATGCACGCGCCGTGCCAGGTGTTTTGCCGGCGGCGCAAGCGGTTGCGCACCAATGCCACCCCGATCGCGCCTTGCTTTGGTGCGGCGCAGCACAGGGATGTGGCGCTCAGCCTCGCGGGTGCAACAGGGCGTCGGCTTCGATGATGCGTTCGGCCAGCTGCACCAGCTTCTCGCCGCGGTCCATCGCGAGCTTGCGCAACTGTTTGTGTGCGGCGTCTTCGTCCAGGCCGCCCTGCTGCATCAGGATGGCCTTGGCGCGTTCCAGCGTGCGGCGCGACGTCAGCTGCGTCTCGGCCTGCACGAGTTGGTCGCGCAGCGACTTGTCCTGCTCGAAGCGCGCAATGGCCACCTTGAGCACCGAGGCCAGCCGGTGCGGCTGCAGCCCGGCCACCACGTAGGCGCTCACGCCCGCCCGCATGGCCTGCTGCAGGGGTGCGTCGCTGTCGTCTTCGGCAAAAACCACCACCGGCCGCGGGTTGCTCGCCGACAGCGTGGCCACATGCTCCAGCGTGTCGCGCGAAGGCGACTCGCTGTCGATGATCACCACGTCGGGCGCCAGCCGCGTGACGCACTCATGCACGACGATGGCCGAATCGATAACGCCCACCACCTCGTGGCCCTGGCGCGTCAGCTCGTCGCGGATCAGCGCCACCCGGTGCGCGCCGTCGTCGATCAGCAGCACGCGCAGCGGCGACAGGCTGGTTTCAGCGGCGGGTGGCGGGGCGGGGTGCTTCACGCCCGAGTGGTGCAACTTTCATGCCCTGGCCTGATAACGCTGGAATAACACGGCGCTGCTTACAACCCTGTCCCAGCAGGCCCGAGGGGGCCTCGACAAGGGGCAGGGATGGACACCGCAGTGAACCAACAGAGTGGCTTCGACGATTGCCGCCAGCGGCATTCGGGGGCCGCGGCGGCGGCGTGGCTTCGGACAGCGGCGGGAGCTTGCCTGCTCGTGCTGGCGGCGTGCGGAGGTTCCTCGCCACCCCCGCCGAGCGAGGGCTCTGCCACCCTGGACGCCACCGGCGGCGAGGTGCTCGGCCCCGATGGCGTCAAGCTGGCCATCCCCCCGAGCGCACTGAGCTCGGCAACCACTTTCCGCATCGCCCGCGACGGCACCGGTGCCCCGGAACTGGGTGGTGCCAAGGCGATCTCGCCGGTCTATGCCATTACGCCGCACGGCACCGCGTTCGCGGAGAGCGCGCGCGTGAGCATCCCATTCAATCCCGCCGATGTGGCGCCAGGCACGCAGCCCGTGCTGCTGAAGGCCGAACCCGGTGGCAACTGGACAGCGATGCGCAGCGACGTGGTCGGCAGCACGGTGACGGCCGCCGACACGCCGAGCCTGTCGTTCTTCGCCGTCGGCACCTGCCAGACCATCCGGGATACCAACATCCCGGGCCTGGACCCGCTCCTGTACTGCCCGGCGGCACACCAACTCAAGCTGACCTTGCAGGATGGCAACGGCGCCGAGCTGCCGACCCCCACCTACCCCAGCGGCAGCCTTTCGCCAGCGCTGACGATCACGGCGCCGACGGTGCTGCGCTACACCGTGCAGTGGACCCGCCCACGCGGCGTCATCCGTTCGGACCTGATCAACGTGGCGCTGCAAGGCGCGGGCCTGCAGCCGGCGCAACAGCCACTGCGCGACTTCAGCACGCCGGGCAACTTCAGCCAGGCGTTCAGCACCCCCATCGACCCGGCCACCGTGCCGCTCGCCTCTGCGCCCAACGGCGTGGTGATCCGCATCAAGGCCAGCGTCACGTACACCACCGACGCGTTCTACCCCGGCTGCCTGTGCCTGCGGCCCGCCAGCTGGACCTTCGACACCGAGATCCCCGTGAAGGTGATCTACCGCGGCACCCAGCCCGTCATCACCCAGCAGCCGCAGAACCAGTCTGTGGTGGAGGGTCAGCCGGCCAGCTTCAGCGTGGGCGCCACGGGCAACAGCGTGGACGTGCAGTGGTTCGTGACCCGGGGCGGCAACACCATTGAAATCCCCGGGGCCACCAGCAACACCTACACGCCCTCCAGCACGGCGGTGTCGGACAGCGGCACGCAGTACTCGGCGCGCGTCTGCTCGGCCCGGGGCACGCCGGCTCAGCAATGCATCACCACCAACTCGGCCACGCTCAGCGTCACGGCCGCACCGGTGGCACCGGTGTTCACCACCCAGCCACAGACCATCGCCGTGGTGGAGGGCCAGACTGGCAGCCTCTCGGCCGTGGCCAGCGGGCAGCCGGCGCCGCAGGTCAGCTGGTTCCAGGTGGTCTCGCCGCGCGGTGCGCTGCAGACCCTGTCGCCCGTGACGGCCTGTCCGCCCACCGCACCGGGTCGCGGCACCACAACCGCCGCCACCTGCAACCTGGGTACGCTGGGACTGCTCAACGACGGCCAGCGCTACCTGGCCGTGGCCGGCAACGGCGTGGGCGCAGACGTGAACAGCAGCGCGGTGGCGGTGCGCGTGTCGCCTGTCCCCGTGGCACCCACCATCACTTCGCCCGCCGAACCGCGCGACCAAACCGGTACCGCCGGCGGCAGCGTGAGCTGGACCGTCACCGCCTCTGGCACCGCGCCGCTGAGCTACCGCTGGCGCACCGTGGCACCCAGCGGCACCGCCTACAGCAACAACGTGTGCGCGGGTGGCGTCGACCCCGGTCAGTCAACCAGCGCCACGCTGACGTTAGTGAACCTGCCGGCCTCCTGCGACGGCTACCGCTTCCAGGCGATCGTCAGTAATAGCGTGGCACCCGAAGCCGCGTCGCGCCAAGCGGTGCTGACCGTGTTGCCCGCCACCGCCGCACCGCAGATCACCACAGCGCTGGCCGCGCGCAGCGTGCTGAACAACGCGCAGGTCACCTTCAACGTCATTGCCACGGGCAGCCCAGCCACATTCAGCTACGCATGGACGCTGGGCGGCAGCGCCGTGCCGCGCGTGGTGGCGGGCTGCGGCACGGCCGACTCTGCCTGCACCTTGACGGCCCAACTCATTGACAGCGGCAAGGCAGTGGCAGTGAGCGTGAGTAACGGCGTGGCTCCCGCAGCCAGCAGCAGTGCGGTGCTCACCGTCAGCACGAACGATGTGGCAGCTTCCATCACGCAGCAGCCCACCGCGCAGTCCGTGGTGGTCGGTGGCAGCGCCACCTTCACCGTCGGCGTCACAGGCACGCCCACGCCTGTGGTCACCTGGCAAACCAGCACCGACGGCACCAACTGGGTCGGCGCTGGCAGCGCAAATCCGCTGGTGCTGAGCAACACCACGCTGGCACAAAACGGGCTGCAGGTGCGGGCCGTCGTCGCCAACACGATCGCGACGTCCGGTGGATCGCAGCCCGCCTCGGTGACCAGCAATGTGGTCACGCTCACCGTCATCAGCAACCTGCCGGCCAATGCGCTCACCGCCACGCAGATCGTGGCGCATGCCAACCGCGCGCTGGTCGTCCGCCCAGACGGCAGCGCGTGGGCCTTCGGCCAGTACACCGACGCGGTGACGGGTGGCTTCCCCAACACCAACACAGGCGTGCGCCCGGTCCGAGTGGCCGGTCTGCCGCTCGTGCAACAGGTGGCCATCGGGAGCTACTCCAATTCCTGGGCACTCGGGCGCGACGGCACGGTGTGGGGCTGGGGTTTCATCAACTCGAGCAAGGGCTTCGGGCAGGGGCCGAGTGGTCTGGTGACCTATGCCTCCCCGGTGCAGGTGCTGAGCGCCGCGGGAACGCCGATCGACCGCGTGTGCCACATTGCCGGCAGCCAGTACGGTGTGGTCATGGTGCGGTCTGATGTGCAGGGGGGCACTTGCGCTCCCAGCGAGCCGCGCTCGGTGTGGTTCACCGGTGATTCAGTGGCCACGGGCCAGGTCGGTGGCAACTACGCCACGCCTCTGGCCAGCCTGGCCGGCAACGGCGCGGGCTTGCCCACGGGCCGCTGGATCGTCGAGGTCATCACCTCGCGCGATTACTTCAGCATTGACAACGTGATCTTCGCGCGTGCCAACGAAGGTACCGTCTACGCATGGGGCGGCAATGGCTCGGGCCAGCTCGGCACGGGCGACACGCTCAGGCGTACCGAACCGACCGCGGTGTCCGGATGGCAGGGCGCCACGCGCATCGCTGTGGGCGGCGACGTCACACTGGCGATCATGGCCGACGGCAGCATCAAGGGTGCGGGCACCAACAACGGTGGCAACCTGGGCATCGGCACCATCGCCACCAGCGTCAGCACACCCACCGTGCTGGCTGCACCGATCGGGGCCAGCGACGTGAGCGCCGCTTACACGCAGCCCAGCGCGATGGCCCTGGTGGGCGGGGAGTTGCGCTACTGGGGTTCGTCCACGCGCTTTGCGACCGGCGTGCAAGTCGTGCCGGTGGCCATCAACTCGACTGCGGCGCCCTTCACCGCCGTGGCGGTGGCCGGGTATCACGCGCTGGCCATCGGCCCGGGCGGCGCGGTCTACGCCTGGGGTGACTACAACGCTCTGGGCTGCGGCAACTACGCGGCGAACGTCTGCGACAACACGCAGGTGCCGCAGTTGGTCACCGTGCCGTGACCCTCATGAACCCGCCGCCGAGGAAGCTCACCATGAAACCGTTCCACCTCTCGATTGCCGTCGGTTTGTCGCTGGCCGCAGCCACCACCCACGCCGCCGACAGCTTTGCCCCCGTCGGCGCCAAGGCCACGCTCAGCGTCGAATACATCTACGAATCAGCCGGCAAGAAGCAGGACAAGTACGACCTGCACGAGTGGAAGGTCAGTCGCAGCGCCAGCGCGGTGGCCGAGTTGGTGGCGCAGGCGCCGCAGCCCCTGCCGTCGATGCAGAAGCTCGACGCGCAGCAGACCGCCGATCTCAATGCCAAGCAGGCCAGGGGCCAGTCGGCCGCGGCCAAGATGGCGCCAATGATGGACAGCGTCGAGAAGATCGTGGCCAAGTGCGGCGAAGACGAAGCCTGCATCACGCGCGAGACGCAGAAGCTGGGCTTCGGCATGGCCGGCACGCCGCAGATGGAAAAGGCCATGAGCGCCAAGGCCGACATCGAGGCCGCCAGCAGGCAGGGCGCGCCGCGCTACCAGGCCTGGCAAGCCACCACGCTGAAAGGCCGCTACGCGATCGACGAGACCACGCACATCGTGCACGCCGACCCGATCTGCATGAGTCTGCCCAGGGCACGCTGCACGCGCGACGAAGTGCGCAAGGGCGGTGGCGACCTGCCGCTGCCGCCGCAGGCCGCCAAGGACCCGAAGATGCTGGCCGGCAACTCCTCGTTCGAGGTAGATCTGGAGAAGAACACGATCACCCTGGCGCTGCCCGGGCCGCTGTTCCCGATGCCCTACACCGAGACCATCACCACCGACGAGCCTGCGGGCACGCACTCGGTGCCCACGCCCAAGGGGCCGCAGGCGCGCCTGCTCGTGTTCCGCGTCGGTGAAGACGGCGCGGCTACCACCGGCAAGTACTGGACCCTGCCGCTCAAGGGCGGCTGGCGCAGTCAGAGCGGCGAGCGGGTGGTGATGCTGGCGGGCAACGCAGGCGAGGGCGGCAAGCTCACCGTGCGCTGGCGGCTCGCGGCGCAGTGATCGGCGCCGGGCGCGTGGCCTGCAAGAATGGGCACGCCATGCGACACGACGATCTCGCCCACCCCGCCGCCGCACCCGCCGGGCTGAAGCTGCACCTCGCGGGCGAGCCCGCCGTGCACAGCGCGGCGGCACAGCCCGTGCCGCTGAACCACCGCGACGCGGCGCTGCTGGCCTGGCTGGCGATCCAGGGCCCCACGCCGCGCACGCGGCTGGCCGCGTTGATCTGGCCCGACAGCGCACTCGACACCGCGCGCAATGCGTTGCGTCAGCGCATGTTCCAGCTGCGCAAACTGGTCGGCGCCGATGTGGTGGTGGGCAGCACCACGCTGGCCCTGGCAGACGGTTGGTCGCATGACCTGGACGACTCCGACGGGGTGCTGGGCAGCCGCCGCGACGAGATCGGCGGCGAGTTCGGCCAGTGGCTGGCGCAGCAGCGCGAGCGGCGCACGGCGCGCGTGCGCCACAGCCTTGTCGAGCTGAGCGACATGGCCGAGGGCGCGCGTGACTACCCCGACGCGTTGATGCATGCGCACGAGCTGCTGGCGCTCGAGCCGCTGTCCGAAGACGCGCACCGCCGTGTGATCCGGCTGCACTACCTCGGCGGCGACCGCGCTGCCGCGCTGCTGGCCTTCGACCGTTGCGAGCAGGTGCTCAAGGACGAGGTTGGCACCACGCCATCCGCCCCCACGCTGGCCCTGCTGGCCACGCTGCAGGCGCAGGTTGACCCAGCGGCGTCTGTTGTCGACGGGCCGGTGCCCGCCAGCGTGCTGCGCCCGCCGCGGCTGATCGGGCGCGACCGCGAGCTCGCCGCGTTGAGTGCAGCTTGGCGCAGCGCTCAGGTGGTGGCATTGATCGGTGAGGCCGGTCTGGGCAAGACGCGGCTGCTGCAGGCCTTCATCGACACCCACCCCGGCATCGCCCGCGCGGCTGGTCGGCCCGGCGACGCCGGCGTGCCCTTTGCCACACTGGCGCGGCTGCTGCGCGCCGTGATGGCGCGCAGCGAGGCGCCCTTGGACACGGTGCTGTCAGCCACCACGCGCAGTGAGATTGCCCGCGTCTTGCCCGAATTCGACGGTGCCGGCAGCGCCCGCGGCGGCGAGGGCCAACGACTGGTGATGCAGCGCGCGGTGCGCGCGTTGCTACAGGCCCAGCCAAGCCTGACCGGCCTGGTGGTCGACGACTTGCACTTTGCCGACGAGGCCAGCCGGGAGATGCTGGGTGGGCTGATCGATGGTGACGGTGATGAGGACGGCGGTGACGCCGCACCGCGGGCGCGAGGACCGGGCGCGGGGGCTGGCGGCGTCACGGTGCAGGCCACTGCGCTGCGCTGGGCGTTGGCCTACCGACCCGCCGATGCCGGCTCACCTGTGCAGGCCTTGCACGACGGCTTGGCCGAGCAGGCGCGGCTTGTGCCGCTGGCCTTGCAGCCGCTGAATGAAGCGGCGCTGGCCGAGTTGGTAGATTCGCTCGGCCTGCCTGGCATCGAGGGCAAAGCGTTGGCCGCCGGGCTGCGCCGGCGCACCGGTGGCAACCCGCTGTTTGTGCTGGAGACGCTCAAGCAGGCCTGGGTCGAGCGCACGTTGACGCAGCTGGCGGACGCACAGGCACTGCCGCGGCCGCTTTCGGTGGGCCGGCTGATCGAGCGGCGCGTGGCCCAACTCTCACCCGGAGCGCTGGCGCTGGCGCGGGTGGCGAGCATCGCCGGGGTCGACTTCACCATCGCGATGGCCGAAGAGGTGCTGGGCGCGTCGGCAATGCAATTCGCCGATGCGTTGAACGAGCTGGAAGCCGCGCAGGTGCTGCGCGGCACGCAGTTCGCGCACGACCTGGTGTTCGACGCGGTGCGCGGCAGCGTGCCGGCGGCCATCGCGCAGCACACCCACGCGCGGGTGGCGGCCTGGCTGGAGCTGCATGGCGGCCAGCCGGCGCGGCTGGCGCAGCAGTGGGTGGATGCAGGCCAGTCTGCCCGAGCCCTGCCTTGGCTGGAGAAGGCGGCGGATGCGGCCTGGCTGGCGCTGCGGCCGAAGGAGTACGTCGCCTTCCTGGAGCGCAAGAGCGAGATCGAGGAACAGATGGGCGACCGGCAGGCGGCCTTCGACACGCTGTACACAGCGGCCGAGGAATTCATCAGCGTCGACCGCGACCCGGTCGCCACCGAGGCCCATTGCCAAAGGCTGGAGTGGCTGGCACAGACCCCTGCACAGCACATCGATGCGCTGCTGCACCGCGGCCACGTGCTGCTACAGGAGGGCCGGCCCGAGCAGGCCGTTGCGCCCACCCAGGCCGCGCTGCAGCAATGCCTGCAGATCGGCGACGCGGCCCGCACGGCCCACGCGCGGCAAATGCTGTCTGGCGTCTACATGTTGAACGACGATCATGCCCAGGCCCTGGAGCAACTGCACGCCTGCATCGGCTGGTTCGACGAGCACGGCACCGACAAGGAGCGCGCAGTGGCCCACGGCGACGCCGGCTCGCTGCTGGACAACCTGGGGCGCCTGGAAGACGCCCTGCCGCACCATCGCCTGGGCCTTGAGCTGATGCGCAAGGTGGGCGACTTCGCCAACCTCGCCATCAACCACGCCAACCTGGCCTGCAACCGCATCGACGCCGGCGACCTGGCCGAAGCTGACGCCGCGCTTCGGCGGGCGCAGCAAATCGAGGTCTCCATCGACATCGTCGGCGCGGGCGTCGGCACCACGCAGCTGCTGCGCGCGCTGTCGCTGTGCCATCTGGGTCGCTACGGCGCGGCGCTGGCACAGGCAGAAGCTGGGGTGGAATCGATGCGCCGCTACCAGCCCGGCAACCTGGACCGTGCCGAGCTGCGCTTGGCGCAGTGCTGGGGGCACCTGGGCCAGTGGGCGCGGGTCGCGGCCATCCTTTCGGCCCGCGAACCCGGCGCACAGGCCTCGCTGTCGGCGCGGCTGCAGCATGCGCGGCTGGCCTGGGCCTGTGCGCAGGGCGGCGGCTCCGACCGGCGCGCGGCCACCGCGGCACGCCAGCAGCTGCTGGCCCTGTGGGACGAGTTCTTCTCAGCGGACGAGCGCGCCCGGCCCGACCTGGCGCTGCCGCTGCGCATCGAGCTGGCCGATCCTGAGGACCCACAGGCGGCGCTGGCGCAAATCGATGCTGCGCGTGCGCACGCACAGCGCATCGGCCACCTGGGCACCGTGCAGGCCGCGCACATTCGCGCTGCGGCCGTCGCCACGCCGCACGATCCGGCTCGCGCCCGCCGTGAGGCCCTGGCCGCACTCGCGCTGGCCGACCAGGGCCGCACCAACACCTTCCTGCTGCCCGGCGAGCTGTGGCTGCACGCCGGCCGCGCGCTGCTCGCCGCCGACGATCCGAAGGCGCTCGAGGTGCTGGCGCAGGGCCGCGAATGGGTCCGGCGCACCACCCAGGACGAGGTGCCCGAGCCCTTTCGCGACAGCTTCCTGCACCGCAACCCGGTGAACCGCGAACTGCTGGCGCTGCCGGCGCTGCCGGCGCCAACCTGACATCGCCCGCCTGAGCGGTGTCACTGCATCGCTCGATGGCCGCTCGCAGGCGCGGCGCGGGGCTCAGCGCCGGTGGCCGACGTCGAGGTCGTTGCGACCGCTGCGGTCGGTGCCCTTCACGAGCCACAGCGGTCGATGCGCAAAATCGACCGCCACGCCGGTCTTGCCATCGACGGGCTTCAGGTGGCGTTCGAACACCGAGGTCGCCGGCATGTAGCGCAGCGCCACGCCGGTGCGGCGCTTGGCCGAGCGGTTCGCCTTCGCGCCGTGGATCATGTAGACGTCGTGCAGCGACATCTCGCCCGGCTGCAACTCGAGGTCGACGGCGCTGGCCTCGTCGAAGGTACCGGCTGCCAAGCGCTGGTTCAGCGTCAGATCGCTGCGGTCTTCGTGCAGGTGCTCGTGCAATGGCTGGCCGACATGGGAGCGCGGGATGACGCGCAGGCAGCCGTTCTCCACCGTCGAGGCCTCGAGCGCCACCCACACGGTGCAATTGGCCAAGGGGCGGATTGGCCAGTAATGCCCGTCCTGGTGCCACGGCGTTTCGTATCCTTGCTCGGCGGGCTTGCAGAACACGTGGCAGCCCCAGAGGATGATGTCGTCGCCCAGCACGCCACTGACGAGTTCGACGATCTCCGGGTCGCGCGCCAGATCGAGAAAGGCGCGGCTGCCGCGCACGCCTTCGCCGTTGTCGCCCTCCACATGGGCCGACACGAGCTTCTCCGGGCGCACGCCGGGGTTGTCGCGCAGGAGGGCGTCGAGTGCCGTCACCATCGCCGCCGTGCGAGCCTCGGGCAGGCGAAAGCGCGGAATCACCCAGCCTTCGGCGCGGTAGAACTCGATCTCATCGGCATGCAACTTGGCCACGGCGCAATGCTGCCAGACTTTCGCGCCCGCTGGCGGTCTGCCTCGGCAGCCGGGCGCCGACCGCAAGCAGCCGCTGCGGACCCAGCTTTGCCGGTGCGCCCGCGGCGCCCCCTTGAGGGGGCGCGGCTCAGCCGCTTCGGGGGTGATCCCATCTACCGCCAGCGCGCCCCCGACCGCGCCACCCACTCCACCAGGGCGTCGAGTGCCGGCCGGCCCTTGGCGGCCTGCTCGTGGTTGACCATGGCCACTACCACCCAGGTGTCACCGCGCGTGTCGCGCACATAGCCGGCCAGGGCCGTCACGTTGCGCAGGGTGCCGGTTTTCAGGCGCGCCCAGCCTTCGGCGGGGGTGCCTTTGAGGCGCCGGCGCAAGGTGCCGTCGACACCGGCCACGGGCAGGCTCATCAGCAACTCGGGGGCGTGCTTGCCAGCGTGGGCGGCCTTGAGCATCAGGGCCATCATGCGCGGCGTGATGCGTTCGCTGCGCGACAGGCCCGAGCCGTTGTCCAGCACCAGGCCGCTGCGGTCGATGCGCTGCTCATCGAACCAGCGCTCCACTTCGCGGTGTGCCAGTTCGCGCGTCGGTGTGCCTGGGTTCTGTGCCATCGCGGCCACGCCAAGTTGCAGGTAGAGCAGGCGGGTGAGGGCGTTGTCGGAGTCCTTGATCGCCGGCCGCAGCAACTCGCCCCAGCTGGGCGCCACATGGGCCGCGATCAGGCTCGCGTCGAGCGGCGTCGCGCCCTCGCGCACGCCACCCGGCAGCTGGCGCCAACGGCCGCCCAGGCTGGCCCAGACCGCGCGAACCTGGCGTTCAGTGAGGATGTCGCGGTCGAGCAGCTGCAACCGCGCCCTGGCATTGCAGCCGCGCGCGAAGCCGCCGCGCAGCCCGATGCGAACGCCCGCGCCGGGGGCGGGCTCGATCACCGCCGGCAGCCAATCGACTTTCCAGTCGGCGCAGGGCGTTTCACTCAGCGTCATGGCGCTGGCATCCAGGGTGATGCCTTCGAGCGGAGGCGATGACCAAGCCTGGATGGCGGGGCCAGTGGAGCTCAGGGCCAGCTCCATCAGGTTGCCCGACAGCATCAGCGCATCGGGGATCACGTTGTAGGGCCACTCGGGCCCTTCGTCGAAGGGCGGCAGGCCGATGTCGATGCGCGCCGGGCGGAACAGGCCGCGGTCGAGCACCAGATCGCCACCGATCTCGCGCACGCCGCGTTGGCGCAACTCGAACAGCAGTTGCCACAACTCGGGCAGGCCGAAGGCCGGGTCGGCGCCGCCCTTGAGCACCAGGTCGCCGTCGAGCAACTCGTCGGTGATCGGCCCGGCCGCGAGCAATTCGGTGCGGCCGCGGTGGTTGGGCCCGAGGCGGTCGAGCGCCACCACGGCGGTCACCAGCTTCATCGTTGAGCCCGGCTGGGCCGCCACGGCCGCGCGGAACTGCCAGGGCCGCGCCCAGCGTGTGGTCAGGGGCAGGGCGATCGCTGCGAGTGCGTCGTCGGGCAGGCCAGCCTGCGTCAGGGCGGCGGCAACGGCGGGTGGGAGGGGGTCGTCGCGCAGGGCGGGCGCGGCCGCGGTGGCGCCCGCCCAGACGATGGCGAGAAGGCAAAGTGAATGCTGCATGGGAGGCCCCGATTCTGACCACTGCGCCGCTCGAGTACGACGCGGGTGGGCGGCCTCGCGGGCCGGTGGCACTGCATCGCCCTGGGCCGGTCATTGCGTTTGCTGGCATAGCATGCGGCATGCGACAACGCTTCACCGGCTTGACCACGCCGGCAGTCCTGTGACTCGCCCGCAGTTGGGACGCGACGCACCGGAGCGCCGATGATGGAGCCGATGGCCCGCCCCGCCCTGCTGAACACAGAAGCCGCCGACGCGCGCCACCCCGCGCTCGACCGCTACGACACCGCCGCGCTGGTGGCCGCCTTGGCTGACGACCAGCAGGGCGCTGTCGACGCCGTGCGCGCCGCCACACCCGACCTGGCGCGCGCAGTCGACGCCGCTTTACCGCGAATTGCCGCCGGCGGCCGCCTGATCTACGTCGGCGCGGGCACCAGCGGGCGCCTGGGCGTGCTCGACAGCGTCGAGCTCAACCCGACCTTCTCCTGGCCGCGCGAACGCGCCCGCGCCCTGATCGCGGGCGGCGATTCGGCGATGTACATGGCCGTCGAGGGCGCCGAAGACGACGGCCCGCAGGGCAGTGCCGACCTGCACCGCCTCGGACCGGGCGCGAACGATGTCGTGCTGCTGATCGCCGCTTCCGGCGCCACGCCCTACGTGCTCGGCGCGCTGCAGGCGGCGCGCGCCAGCGGCGCTTTGACGATCGGCATTGCCAACAACCCGGGCTCGGCTCTGGCAGCGTTCGCCGAGATCGGCATCACGCTCGACACCGGCGCCGAGGTCATCTCGGGCAGCACGCGCCTGAAAGCCGGCACGGCGCAGAAGATCGCCCTGAACTCGTTTTCGAGCGCGCTGATGGTGCGCCTGCACAAGGTCTACGGCAACCTGATGGTCGACCTGCGCGCCACCAACGCCAAGCTGCTGCGCCGCGCCCAGCACCTGACGATGGAGGCCACGGGCTGCAGCGCCGTCGATGCCGAGCTCACCCTGCAGGCTTGCGACTACCGCATCAAGGTCGCCATCGTGGCCTTGAAGCGCGGCATCGACACGCGCCGCGCCGAGCGCTTGCTGCAGGCGCACGGCGGCAGCGTGCACGGCGCGCTGGCGGCGCAGTTGCCATGACGCTGCCCTACCGCCACTTGCGCCACGGCGACCTTGTCGCCGTCATTGCACCGGCCGGCCCGCTGCCGCCCGAGCGCGTGGCCCTCGTCGAGCCGCTGTTCGCGAGTTTCGGCCTGCGCGCCCGCACTTACCCGAGCTGCCACGCGCGTCACCCGCAGCACGACTTTCTGGCCGGCGACGACGCCACGCGGCTGGCCGATCTGCACGCTGCGTTTGCCGACCTCGGAGTTGCGGCGGTCTTTTGTCTGCGAGGCGGCTGGGGCAGCGCGCGTCTGCTCGACCGCATTGACACCGCGTTGCTGCGCGCCCACCCCAAGCCCTTCATCGGCTTCAGCGACATCACCGCCCTGCACGCCCTGTTGGTGCACCAAGGTCAGGTGGGTTTTCACGCACCGATGCCGGGCTCCAACCTGGTGCTGGACGGCAACCAGGCCGACGCGGTCGCGTTGTTCGAGCTGCTGATGCGCCCGCTGCCAGCCGGGCACCCGTTCGCCCCGGCGCTGGCCCCGCACGCCTGGCGTGTGCCAGGGCGCGCCAGCGGCATCCTGGTCGGAGGCAACTTGAGTCTGGTGGCGGCCTTGCTGGGCACGCCTTGGGCCTGGCCGGTGCAGGACACCATCCTGTTCCTTGAAGACGTGTCGGAGGCGCTCTACCGTGTCGACCGCCTCTTGACCCAACTGCGCCTGGCTGGCGTGCTGGCCGGCGCACGAGGCTTCGTGCTCGGCAGCTTCACCGAAAGCGCGGACCCCACGGCCGTGCTGCGCGAGCATCTGGCAAGCCTCGGCAAACCGGTGCTGACAGGCTGGCCTGCCGGGCACGCCGTGCCCAACCGCGCCCTGCCGCTCGGCGCGCAAGTCACCCTGGACGCCGACGCCGGCACGCTCACGCTCGATCAGACGGTGCTGGCGTGAGCGCCTGGCGCGGCGTGCGCATCGGGCCCATATTGGCTTGTCGCAGCGACGCCGCTGCGCTCCGATAATCGGCCGATGAATCCCGCCCCCGCGACCTTGCGTGCGCACCGCTTCGCCGGCCTGGCCGGCAGCGGCCCGCGCCTGATGGTGCTCGGCGCGGTGCATGGCAACGAGACCTGCGGCACGCGCGCGATCGAGCGCGTGCTGGCCGAGATCGACAGCGGCGCGCTGGTGATTGGGCGCGGCGTGTTGACGCTGGTGCCGGTGACCAACCCGCTGGCCTACGCCAAGGGCGAGCGCCGCGGCGAGCGCAACCTCAATCGCCGTTTGCAACCGACACCAGCGCCTTCAGAGTTCGAAGACTACATTGCCAACGCGTTGTGCCCGCTGCTGGCGGCGCACGACGTGCTGCTTGATCTGCATTCCTTCAACAGCACCGGCCGCCCCTTCGTGATGCGCGGCCCAGCCGACAACCGCGGCGAGCTGGAGCCGTTTGCGCATGCGGCCGCCGAGAGCAGTCTCGCAGCCCACCTTGGCCCGACGCGCATCGTCGAAGGCTGGATGGCGGCCTACGCCCAAGGTGCGGCACGGCGCCGCGAGCGCGGCCTGCTCGAAGACGCCGACCCGAGCTACGGCATCGGCACCACCGAGTACATGCGCTCTCAAGGCGGCTACGGCGTCACGCTGGAGTGCGGCCAACACGCCGACCCGGCCGCACCCGAGGTCGGCTACCGCGCGATCCGCCAGGCGATGGCCCTGCTGGGCCTGGCCGACACGCCTTTGGCCCCGCCCGCCGCCGAGTTTGAGCGCCTGCGCTTGACCGAGGTGGTCGATCGCCAGCACGCAGCCGACCGCTTCGTGCGGCCCTGGCGCAGCTTCGACGCTGTGCACGCCGGCGAACATGTGGGCGAGCGCCACGACGGCGCGCCGGTGATGGCCCGCGTCGATGGTCACATCGTCTTTCCCGACAGCAACGCCTTGCCGGGACACGAGTGGTTCTACTTCGCCCAGGCCAGCGAGCGCCCATTGCTGTGACCCGGATCGAGGGCCTGATCCTCACGCCCGCCGGCTGGCTGCGTGGCCAACTCACCCACAGCGCCGGCCGCATCGTCGACGTGCAGGGCGAGCCCGCCTCCGAAGAGGCATGGCGCGACGGCTGCGATCCCATCGTATTGCCCGGCTTCATCGATCTGCACGTGCACGGCGGCGGCGGCGCCGACACCATGCAGGCCGGCGCCGCCATCGACACCATCGCCTGCACCCACGCGCGCCACGGCACCACGGCGATGCTCGCCACCACCATGACGGCGCCGCGCAGCGAGATCGAGGCTGCGCTGCGCGCGCTGGCCCCCGCCTGCATCACGCGCGGCAGCGGTGCCGCGCGGGTGCTGGGCGTGCACCTCGAGGGCCCCTACATCAGCCCCGACAAGCTGGGCGCGCAGCCGGCCTTTGCGCTGGCGCCGTCGGCACCCGAGATCCTGGCGCTGCATGCGCTGGCGCCGATCCGCGTGGTCACGCTGGCGCCCGAGCTGGCGGGTGCGCTCGAGACCACCGCCGCGCTGGTGGCGGCCGGCATGCGGGTGCAGATCGGTCACAGCGCTGCCACCTACGAGCAGGCCTGCGCTGCGCTGCAGTGCGGGGCCAGCGGCTTCACTCACCTGTTCAACGCCATGAGCGGCCTGCATCACCGCGCGCCGGGCGCTGTCGGTGCAGCCCTGGCGCATGCCCAGCACGCCGAGATGATCCCTGACCTGCTGCACGTGCACCCGGGCGCGCTGCACGCCGCACTGCGGGCGATCCCCGGGCTGTACTGCGTCAGCGACGCGACGGCGGCCACCGCCATGCCCGATGGCGACTACACCCTCGGGCGGCACCGGGTGAGCAAGTGCGCCGGCGCCGTGCGCCTGGCAAACGGCACCCTGGCTGGCAGCACGCTGACGCTGGACCAGGCTCTGCGCAACCTGGTGCATGGGCTGGGCCTGGGCTTGCGCGAGGCTTCCATGCGGGTCTCGACCCACGCTGCGGCCTATCTTGGCCAGAGCGACCGCGGGGCGCTGATGGTCGGCGCCTGGGCCGACATCGCCGTGCTCGATGCCGCGTTGAATCTGCGCCAAGTGCTCGTCGAAGGGCAGGACATCGATGGCGTTCGCGTGCCTTGACACGGGGTCTGACGTCGCTGGGTCACTCACTCGCGCGGACCTGAGCCGGATCGCCTCTCACGCATTGCGCAAGGACCTGGTGCGCCCGGCTGGGATCGAACCAGCAACCCCTGGCTTCGGAGGCCAGTACTCTATCCATTGAGCTACGGGCGCGAGGGCGTGGATTCTATCAGCGGGGTCGTCCGGGGGCGGTCGACGCGGGCCGCGCCGCTATAATTTGCGGCTGTCGCGTGCCCTTGGCACGCTTTGTTTTGAGGACTCCATGAGCGACGCCGACCACGACCTTCCCCACGAGGGCCCGATCAAGACGCCCAAGCAACTCGTGTGGGCGGTGGTAGGTGCGCTGGTGATCCCGATTGTGGTGATCATCGTGATGGTCAACTCGGTGGTCTCGCAGAAGAGGCCGGCCGCTGGCAGCGACGCGCTGACCGCTGAGGCGGTGGCCAAGCGCCTGCAGCCTGTCGGCCGCATCGAAATCAAGGACGCCAGCGACACCGCCTCGTTCAAGACGGGCGAGCAGGTGTATGCCGGCCAGTGCGCGGCCTGCCATACGGGGGGCATCGCGGGCGCACCGAAGCTCGGCGACGCGGCCGCCTGGGGTCCGCGCGTGAAGACCGGCTACGAGGCGCTGCTCACCTCGGCGCTGAAGGGCAAGGGCGCGATGGGTGCGCAGGGCGGCGGCGACTACAACGATGTCGAGATCGGGCGTGCCGTCGTCTACCTGGCCAACCAGGGTGGCGCCAAGTTCGACGAGCCCAAGGTCGCGGCGGCACCCGCTGCGGAGGCGCCGGCGGCGGCCCCGGCTGCCGCTGCCACGCCCGCTCCGGTGGCCGCGGCGCCGGCGCAGGCAGCCGCCCCCGTGGCTGCGTTGGCACTCGCCAAGGCCGACGCCGTGCCCGCGCTCTACACCCAGGCCTGCGCTGCCTGCCACATTGCCGGCGTGGCCAACGCACCCAAGCTGGGCGACAAGGCCGCCTGGGCGCCGCGCCTGGCGGCTGGCGTCGACGGTCTGACCGCCAGCGCCATCAAGGGCAAGGGCGCCATGCCGCCCAGGGGCGGCTCCGCCGGCAGCGATGCCGAGATCAAGGCCGTGGTGGCTTACATGGTCAGCACGGTCAAGTAAGCCGGGCTTCCCGTACCGATCAGCCGACCTGCGGGTCGGCCTTTTCATGTGCCGGCGCATCCACCGGCCTTCGCCCTGCGTAGCTCAGCCGGATGCGACCCGACTCATTCGGCTTGCGCGGCCATCCAGGCCTGCTGCGGGCTCGGCACAAAACCGAAACGCCGCGGCATGGCGGCGTAGTCCATGGCTTGCGGCACCCACAGGCCGCATTCGACGGCACGCGCAGCCTCGTGCATATCCTGGGTGTGCACGAGACCCAGGCCAATGTCGGTGTCGACGAACAGGCGTCCGGCGTCGTCGAGCCAGACCCCTTGCGGGGCGGCCGCCACGCCGCTGTGGCTGGTGAGGGCGAAGTCGTCGGCGGCCACGCGCCAGACGAAGGGTGCGGCCTCGAGTTCCACATAGACGCGCTGCGGGCCGTTCTGGAAGTACCAGGCGCCGGCGCCGTCGCAGGCGTAATTGCGGTGGATGAACTCGCGCAGCTTGTCGTGCTGGATGCGGCTGCCCTTGACGCGCGGGAAGGGGCCGGCGGCCTGCACGCGGTCGTCGCGCATGTACCACTCGCCGCGGGCATCCAGCGCCAGCCAGCCGTGGCAAGCCGGCACCTGCGGCCACTTCTTCAGCGCGGCCTTGACGATTTCATCCATGCGCGGCCCGTGGTTCCGTCAGGCGTGCTGACGCAGCCAGTCCAGCACGGCGGCCGGCATGGTCTGCACATGGCCCGGCGGCATGCCGGCCGGAAAGCCGACATGGCCGCCGTGCGTCGGTTGCCACAGCGTGACATGGCGGCCGACCTCACCGGGACGCGGCAGGGACGCTGCCGGCACGAAGGGGTCGTTGCGCGCGTTGAGCACCAGCGCCGGGATACGAATGCGGTGCAGGTGCGGCTTGGCCGAGCCACGGGCCCAGTAGTCTTCGGTGTTCTTGAAGCCGTGCAGTGGTGCGGTGAAGACATCATCGAAGTCGTACAGGTCACGCGCCGCGACCATGCGCTCGCGGTCGAACAGGCCCGGGTGCTGGGCCCACTTGGCCAGGGCGCGCGGCTTCATGGTGCGCAGGAACATGCGCGTGTAGGTCTGGCGGTTGAAGCCACGCCCGATGGCGTGGCCGCCGGCGGCCAGGTCGATCGGCGAGCAGAT
>JANNFB010000120.1:0-4102 GCA_031379365.1 Burkholderiales bacterium | reverse complement strand
TCGCGGTGGCCGGGCTGCGCCGGGTTGAGTGGCTGGATGGGCGTGGACTCGTGGATCACACGCGCATCATCGAGCAGCAGCGTGGTCCAGGATTCGCTCATCGTGAAGCGCAGGCCGGCGGGGCCGTCGGCTTCGAAGACGCGGGTCTCGCCGCCCTTCACGCCCACGCGGCGCACCAGCAACACCGCCACCAGATCGACGCCGTCGCGGTGCGCGCCCTCGGGCGTGGGCCGGCCGATGCCCCCGGCGGTGTCGATACGAAAGGGGTGGGCTTCGACGAACCAGGGCCGCGCGCCCCGCAAGGCCGACGCGCGCGCGGCGAGCCAGCGCAACAGCACCGGCCACAGCGGTTCCGACACCAGCGCCGCCTCGAGCGGTTCAAACCAGCGCTCGATGCCCCCGTGCAACGCGTTGTACTCGAGCGGCTGCCAATGGGCGCGGTGCGGCGCTGCTGCGACGCGTTCGCCGTCGATGATGAAGCCGCCGTGGCGACGCTGACGGTAGCGGCCGCCATCACGCAGGTGGGCATCGGCGACCAGGCGGTCCCAGCAGGGCCACCAGGCGTCGAGCGCATGCAAAGGCGCACCGAGTTGCTGGTGCAGGCTCGCGGCGTCGATGACGGCATGCCCCCGCTCGCGCATCACGCCATCCAGGCTGTCGGCCGCCGTGAGCGGCGGCGACAGCAGGAGGGCGCTCACAAGCCCAGGCGCTGGTCTGCCAAGGCAGCGCCTGCCCCGAGGGCGCGCAGCTTGGCCTCGGCCACGTGGCGGTCCATCGGCGCCAGGCCGCAATTGGTGCAGGCGATCAGCCTGTCGCGGCGCACGTACTGCAAGGCGCGGCCGATGGTGTCAGCCACTTCCTCGGCGGTCTCGATCACCGCGCTGGCCACGTCGATCACACCGACCATGACTTCCTTGCCCTCGAGCAGGCCGATCATCTCGATCGGCACCTGCGAATGGATGCACTCCAGGCTGACCTGGTCGATGCGGCTCTGGGCCAGCGCCGGGAAGATCTTCTCGTACTGCCGCCATTGCGCGCCGAGGGTGGCCTTCCACTGCAGGTTGGCCTCGATGCCGTAGCCGTAGCAGATGTGCACTGCCGTCTTGCAGGTGAGGCCGGCGGCCGCGCGTTCGAGCGCCCTCACGCCCCAATCGGCGGCCTCGTCGAGAAAGACATTGAAGGCCGGCTCGTCGAACTGCACGATATCGATGCCATCGGCCTGCAGGGCACGCGCCTCCTGGTTCAGCAGATCGGCGAACGCCATCGCCATGGTCACGCGGTCACCGTAGAAGCGGTCGGCTACCGTGTCGACGATGGTCATCGGCCCGGGCAGGGTGAACTTCGTCAAGCGCGGGGTGTGCGCACGCAGCAAGCGGGCTTCGGTTTCGTGCACCCGGCCCTTGAGGGCGAGCGGCCCGACGACCTGCGGCACCATCGCCTTGTAGCGGTCGCCGCGGATACCCATCTCGACCTTGTGCTCGAAGTCGATGCCGCTCACCTGCTCCAGAAACCCGTGCACGAAGTGCTGGCGCGATTGCTCACCGTCGCCGATCACGGCCAGGCCGGCGTCCTCCTGGGCCTTGATCCACAAGAGCGTGGCATCGCGCTTTGCGTCGACCAAGGCAGCGCCCTGTTCACGCCATTGCGGCCAAAGCTTGTGGGTCTCGGCCAACCAACCGGGTTTGGGCAGGCTGCCGGCAATGGCGGTACGGAACATGATGGTCTCCTTCGGGCGGATGCCGAGGATACCCAAGCTCAGTCCTGCTGCCAGCGGTCGCCCTGCGCCAAGCCCGGCGGCGCGCGCAAAGCGGCCAGCGCCTGCGTGTCGTCGAGCAGCTGCGCGCGCCACCACAGCGCGCTGAGGGCAGCGACGAGGCGGTGGTGCTGCGGCTCGCGCTCCGCCGCGTCCGCCTCGCGCCCGAGTGGGCCCCCGCGCGCGCGAAGGCGCTGTGCGGCGTTGCCAGCAAAGCTCATGTGATCTGCGCCATCGAGCCACAGCAAGGCCCTGCGGCCCCTGGGCAGGCCTTCATAGACGCTGGCACGGCGCTCGCCGGTGAGACCCCGGCCGAGCGGGTCGGTGTCATGCGTGCCCGTGATGCCCAGGAACGGCCGCGTGACAGCGGCAAAGCTCTCAGTGACCGCCATGCCCTGCCCCGGCGAGGGGCTGAACGCGATGAAAGCCTTGAAGCGCGGCTCCGCGATGCCGGTCGCCGCCACCGGGAAACGCTGTCCGGCCAGGGCCTGCACCGTGACCGCGCCAAAGGAGTGGCCCGACGCGCCGATCGCCTCGAGACGCACCCGCGCCCAGGCGCCGTCGCGGGCCTGAGCGCGGCGCGTGATCTCGTCGACCACGAACTGCATGTCGGCCACCCGGGCACGCCATTGCTCGGCGCTGGCCGCCTTGCGCAGCGCGGCCATGCCGGCGCGCATCACCGGCGTGTCACTGCCGGGGTGCTGCACATGCACGACCGCAAAGCCCGCCCCACGCCAGGCTTCGCCCCAGACATCACCGCCCTCGCGGCTGCCGCCCAGGCCGTGCGAGTGCACGATCACCGCGCAGGGCGCGGCACCGTCGGGCCAGCGAATGCGCACTGGCAGCGAACGGTCGCGCCGTGCATCAAGCCAGTCGTCGTCAAGCGCCGCCACCGTGGCCTGGGCTGTCGGGTGGCCCAACAGAAACGGCGCCGTGGCCGCCGCAAGGAAGAGGGTTCGTCTGCGCATGGCGCCACAGTAGGCGATGCATGTAAACCACATGTTGCTGCAGGGTGGCCGCAAGACGACCGATAAACTGTCGTGCAATCCTGCGCACCGCTGAATGTCCGACACCCCGTCCCACGAACCTGCTGACCTGGTTACCCGCCTGCAGGCCGAGAACGCGCGCCTGCGCGAGTTGCTCGAGGTGGCGCAGGACTTTGGCCGCCTGGGCGTGTGGGAGCGTGACATTGCCACGCTCGAGGGCCGGTGGGACCGGCATGTCTTCGATTTCTTCGGCATCGAGGCCAAAGAAGGACACACCCCGCACTTCGAAGAAGCCGCGGCCAGGATCCACCCGGCAGACCGCGACATCAACCAGTTCCGCGCATCCCTTTTGCAGCCCGGCGTCTACAACGCGCGGTACCGAGTGCTGCACCCGGACGGGAGCGTGCGCAACATCCATTCGCATTGGCGCGTGGTGGCCGATGCGCAAGGCGTACCGACGCGTGTGGTGGGCGTCATGGTCGACGACACCGAGTCGCTGGCAGCGGCCATGGCCGCCGAAACCACACACACTCAGCTCGATCTGGCCTTGTCACTGGCCGGCATCGGCACCTGGCGCATCGATCTGCAAAGCCGGCGGATCTACCATGACGAGCGGGCCATCGCACTGACCGGTCAACGTCAAGGGCCGGACGGCCTGCCGCTGGAGACGATCCGCGGCTGGGTCCACCCCGACGACATGGCCCAGGTGCAGGCCGCCTTCGACGAAACCGTGGCCACCGGCCGGCCCACCGACACGCAGACCCGCTACCTGCATGCCCAGGGCGGCTGGCGCACGCTGCTGGTGCGGCGCGCGCTGCAACGTGATGCCCAGGGCGAGCCGGTGGCTCTGCAGGGCGTGGTGATCGACGTCACGGATCAGCAGGACACGCAGCGGCGCCTGCGCGAGGCGTTGCAGCGCGCCCGGCTGGCGATGAGCAGTGTCGCCATGGGCACCTGGGAGCATGACTTCGTCAACGGGACCGAAGTCTGGGATGACCAGATGTTTTCATTGCGCGGCCTGCCGCCGGGACCCAAAGCGCCGGACGACGAGGTGCGCATGGCGCTGGTGCACCCTGATGATCGTGACCATGCGGCAGTGCAGCGGCTGGCGATCGCAGCCAGTACGGGCAGCGTCGACTACGAGTTCAGGATCGTGCGACCCGATGGCAGCATGCATTGGCTGTCCTCGCGCTCGTCGCCGGTGTTCGACGACGCCGGCGAGCTGGTGCGCCGCATCGGCGTGAACTGGGACATCACCGAGGCCAAGGTGCTCGAACAGGCGCAGCGCGACCGCGAAATCGCCCTGCGCGAGAGCCACGCCAAGTCCCATTTCATGGCCCGCATGAGCCACGAGCTGCGCACT
>JANNFB010000109.1:0-3078 GCA_031379365.1 Burkholderiales bacterium | reverse complement strand
GCCGAGCTGAGCAAGAAGAACGCGGCCGGCGTGAAGTTCGAGATGCTGCCCTTCGACAACAAGGGCTCGCCACAGGAGAGCCTGAACAGCCTGAAGGCGGCCATCGACC
Organism: Burkholderiales bacterium; assembly: GCA_031379365.1. GTDB lineage: Bacteria > Pseudomonadota > Gammaproteobacteria > Burkholderiales > Burkholderiaceae_C > CADEEN01. Next base: position 2,969 of record JANNFB010000109.1, on the reverse strand, counting down.
AGGGCGTGCGCTATGTCGTGCAGGGCAATGGCTCGGGCGCGGCGGCGGCGATCTCCGACGCGGTGAGCAAGCACAACGAGCGCAATCCCGGCAAGGAAGTGGTCTTCATCAACTACGCCGCCGTCGACCCCGCACTGACCAACGAGCGTTGTTCCTACTGGCACTTCCGCAACGACGCCGACACGACGATGAAGATGGAGGCCCTCACCAGCTACATGAAAGACCAGGCCGACGTGAAGAACGTCTACCTGATCAACCAGAACTATTCGCACGGCCAGCAGGTCTCGCGCTACTTCAAGGAGACGATGGAGCGCAAGCGCAAGGACGTGAAGATCGTCGGCGATGACCTTCACCCGCTCGGCCAGGTCAAGGATTTCGCGCCCTTCGTGGCCAAGATCAAGGCCTCGGGCGCCGACTCCATCGTCACCGGCAACTGGGGCCAGGACCTCACGCTGCTCATCAAGGCCGCGAACGACGCCGGCCTGAAGGCCAGCTTCTACACCTACTACGCGCCGGTCAGCGGCACCCCGACGGCGCTGGCCGCGGGCGTGGGCGGCCCGGTGCGGGCCGTGGGCGTCTTCGACAACACCATGCCCGGCGTCCAGAAGATCCAGAACGACTTCAAGAAGCAATACAACGACGACTGGTACACCGGCCAGACCTACATCGGCCTGACGATGCTGGCCGAGGGCATGGCCAAGGCCAAGAGCGTGGATCCGGTGAAGGTGGCCGCGGCCATGAGCGGCATCAAGTTCACGGGTTACAACGGCGAAGTCGAGATGCGCAAGACCGACCACCAGATGCAGCAGGCGCTGGTGATTGCCGAGTGGCGCAAGGCCACACCCAAGATGCCCTACAGCGTGGAGAACACGGGGTTCAACTTCCAGACCATCAAGGACATTCCGGCCTATGTGTCGAGCACGCCGACGTCTTGCCAGATGAAGCGGCCGGCCTGACACCCGCCCCCGAAGCGCCTGCGGCGCTCCCCCTCGAGGGGGCACCGCTGGCGGACCGGCGGAGCCGGATCCTCGGCGGTTGCTGGGGAATACACCTCACTGCGCCGTGGATCTCTCGTACTTCCTGATCTCGCTGTTGAACGGGCTGTCGGTCGGGCTGCTGCTGTTCATGCTGGCGTCGGGGCTGACGCTGATCTTCTCCATGATGGGCGTGCTCAACTTCGCCCACGCCAGCTTCTACATGCTGGGCGCTTACGTGGCCTACACCGTCACGGCGGTGAGTGGGTCCTTCTGGGTGGCCCTGTTCGTCGCGCCCGTCCTGGTGGGTCTGGCGGGTGCCGCCTTCGAGCGCTTCGCGCTGCGCCGGGTGCACAAGTTCGGCCATGTGCCCGAACTGCTGATCACCTTCGGCTTGTCCTACATCGCACTGGAACTGGTGCAACTGGTGTGGGGCCGCGCTGCGGTCAACTTCCAGCCGCCGCCCCAGTTGCAGGGGCCCGCCTTCACCATCGTCGACTTGCAGGCCGCAGGGGCGGGTCTGGGCCTGAGCTGGGGCCTGCCGCCGGAGGCTTGCAAGGCCGTGGCGGGCGCCGTCTGCACCACCTTCCCGAAGTTCCGCGCCTTCGGCATGGCGGTGGCCGTGCTGATGCTGGTGATGGTGTGGCTGCTGTTCACGCGCACGCGCATCGGCTTGGTGATCCAGGCTGCCCTGACCCACCCGGACGCTGCCGAGTCGCTCGGCCACAACGTGCCGCGCGTCTTCATGCTGGTGTTCGGCGGCGGCACCGCGCTCGCCGGCCTGGCGGGCGTGATCGGCGGCGCGCTGCGCGTCACCGAGCCGAGCATGGCGTTGACGGTCGGTGCCGTGGTGTTCGCCGTCATCGTGATAGGCGGCATGGGCTCGCTGGCCGGTGCTTTCATTGCGTCGGTCTTGCTGGGCGTGATCGAGTCCTTCGCGGTCGGCAGTGACAAGTCCCTGTCCGATCTGTTTGTCGCGTTGGGGGCGCAGATCACGCCGCAGACCTTGGGCTACGCGGTGTGGAGTGTGAAGATCAGCCAGGTGGCGGCCATCCTGCCTTTCCTGCTGCTCGTCTTGATCCTGATCTTCCGGCCCAAGGGCCTGCTCGGCACGCGGGACGACTGATGGCCCACATCCACGAGTCGCGCAAGCCCTATCACTTCAAGCCTTTCAACATCGGGCGCTGGGTGGTCTGGGGTTTGTATGCGCTGCTGCTCTTCGCGGCGCCGCTGGTGTTCACCAGCAGCTTGTCGATGACCATGCTGTCGCAAATGGGCGTGGCCATCATTGCCTGTCTGGCCTTCAACATGCTGCTGGGGCAGGGCGGCATGCTCAGCTTCGGACATGCCGTGTATTCCGGACTGGGTTCCTTCTTTGCCATCCACACCCTGAACATGGTCTCGGCGGGCCAACTCGCCCTGCCGGTGAGCCTGGTGCCTTTGGTGGCCGGCCTGTTCGGCTTGCTGTTTGCGGCGCTGCTTGGCTATGTCACGACCAAGAAGGCGGGCACGCCTTTCGCCATGATCACCTTGGGCGTGGGTGAGCTGGTCTGGGCCATGTCGCTGATGTTCCCGGGCTTCTTTGGTGGCGAAGGCGGTGTCAGCGGCAATCGCGTGGCCGGGAAGCCCTTCCTGGGCATCACCTTCGGCCCGCAAAGCCAGCTCTATTACCTGATCGCCGCCTACACCCTGGCCTGCACCGGCCTGATGTTCGCCTTCACGCGAACACCGCTCGGCCGCATGCTGAACGCCGTGCGCGACAACCCCGAGCGCGTGGCCTTCATCGGCTACAGCACGCGCAACGTGCGCTACCTGGCCTTCATGGCCTCGGGTCTGTTCATGGGCATCGCCGGCGGCCTGGCGGCACTCAACTTCGAGATCGTGACGGCCGAGGTGGTCGGTGCGCAGCGTTCCGGCGCCTACCTGCTGTTCACCTTCCTGGGCGGTGCGGTGTTCTTCTTCGGCCCCATCATCGGCGCCGTGTTGATGGTGCTG
>JANNFB010000076.1:0-12524 GCA_031379365.1 Burkholderiales bacterium | reverse complement strand
TCTGCGGGTTGGCGCCGGCGGCCTTGAGGGCATCGACCGCGGCATCGGCCAGCTTCTGCAGGCCCGAGTTGCATGGCGTGATCGTCGAGTGACCATTCGCCACGCCGATCATCGGCTTGCTGAAGTCGCTCGGCTCGTAGCCCATGGCGTAGTACATGGAACGGTTCGGCGCCCGGGCAACGCCCTGGGTGATGGTCTTGGAACGGCGGTTGGATTCGGTCATGCAGCAAGCCTCCTTGAGGGCGCCATTGTGGCCGGCCTCGGCACCGCAGCGGGCGCGGTGCGGCGCAGCAGCGACAATCCCGGCCTGTTCCAAGGAGTGCCTGTCCGATGCTCGTGCATCCCCAGTTCAACCCGATCGCGATTCAACTCGGCCCCATAGGCATCCACTGGTACGGCCTGACCTACCTGGTGGCCTTTGGCCTCTTCCTCTGGCTGGCCACGCTGCGCACGCGCCAGCCGCAGTTCGCACAAACCGGCTGGACCCGGCGCGACGTTGAAGACATGCTGTTCTGGGGCGTGCTGGGCGTGGTGATCGGCGGGCGCCTGGGCTACGTGCTGTTCTACAAGCCCGGCTACTACGCCGGCAACCCGCTCGAAGCGCTGATGGTCTGGAAGGGCGGCATGTCTTTCCACGGTGGCCTGCTCGGCGTCATCGTCGCGCTGGCGCTCTACGCACGGCAGCGAGGGCGCCGCTTTTTCGAGGTGATGGACCTGATTGCGCCGTGCGTGCCGCTCGGCTTGGCCTCGGGGCGGGTCGGCAACTTCATCAATGGCGAGTTGTGGGGCCGCGCCGCCGATCCGTCGCTGCCTTGGGCGATGGTTTTTCCGCAGTCGGGCACGGCCATCGCGCGCCACCCGTCGCAGCTCTACCAAGTGGCGCTCGAAGGCGTGCTGCTGTTCGCGCTGTTGTGGCTGTATGCGCGCACGCCGCGCGCGCTTGGCCAGGTGTCAGGGGCCTTCCTGGTCGGTTACGGCCTGCTGCGCTTCTCGGCCGAGTTCTTTCGCGAGCCCGACTCCTTTCTCGGCCCGCTGGCGCTGGGCATGAGCATGGGGCAGTGGTTGTGCGTGCCGATGGTGCTGGCGGGAGCGGTCATTTGGCTGCGTGCGCGCACGCAGGCAGCAGGCTGAGCGGCCATGCGCCAGATCTTCCTCGACACCGAGACCACCGGCCTGAGCCCGGACAGTGGCGACCGCATCATCGAGATCGGCTGCCTTGAAATGGTCAATCGCCGACTCACGGGCAACGACAAGCACTTCTACCTCAACCCCGATCGGCCGAGCAGCGAAGGGGCGCTGCGGGTGCACGGCCTGACCGAGCAGTTCCTGGCCGACAAGCCGCGCTTTGCCGAGATCGTCGATGACCTGCTGGGCTACCTGGCCGGGGCCGAGATCGTGATCCACAACGCAAGCTTCGATGTCGGGTTTCTCGACGCCGAACTGCGCTTGGCAAAGCGGCCGCCCTTCGCTGGCCACGTGGCACGCATCACCGACTCGCTGCTGATGGCCCGCAACCAGTTTCCTGGCAAGGCCAACTCGCTGGACGCCTTGTGCAAGCGCCTGGAGGTCGACAACACCCATCGCACTTTGCATGGCGCCCTGCTCGATGCCCGGCTGCTGGGTGAGGTGTACGTGCGCATGACGCGCGGCCAGGATTCGCTGGTGGTCGAGACGGGGGAAGGTTCGTCTGCGGGCCCAGCGATCGCAGCGGTTGATCTAGCGGCTTACGCCGTGCTGCCGGTCACCGTTTCTGCCGAGGAGCGGGCCGCTCACGACGCGGTTCTGGCCGACATCGACAGGGTCAGCAGCGGCAAGACGGTGTGGCAGCGTCTGGCATAATCGCGCTCCTTTCGGCAGGCCCGAAGGGTTCCCGAAGACACGAGTTCGGGCGGTTAACTCAGCGGTAGAGTGCCACCTTCACACGGTGGAAGTCGCAGGTTCGAACCCTGCACCGCCCACCAAGATAGGCTCCGCAAGCAGCCACATGAGACGAAAAGCCCTAGAGAATCAACGCTCTAGGGCTTTTTCATGGCGGCATGTGGCTGGGCGTGGCGGGCAGTTCATCGAAGCCGTGTTCGCACAAGCAGCACTCACCGACGCCAGAGTGTGGTCCCGTCCTACAGAGCACAAGTTCGTCAGCAGCGACGATCCCGGCCATGGACACATACAGCCTATCGGTCTGGTGGCACAGCAATGGGGCCGTGACGGCGCGGCGTGCTGGCGCCAGAGCAACGCTGCGCCTGCTGCCCGTCGTCGTCGGGTGCCTCGCTGCGACGGCTGGCGCTGACCCGCGCCCTGGCAACACCTCACCCGCGTCCGGCGATCTGTATTCGAGCAAGTCCGAGTTCCATTGCGCTCCGTCTCCTGTCGGCAAAGGCACCTGGCCGAAGTTGCGCTCCAACGCAGCGGGCACCGTCGCCTGGTGGTATTGCCCAGGCGCCAGCGGCAGCTGGTCCTTGAGTTTCGCTGCCGCAACGGCCGCCAACCTGAGCGCCGCCAAGGTGTGGGACGACATCTACAAAATCATGACGGCTTCCGATTCGGTCGCCGCCTTTCATGCGCTGGTTGCAGAGCGGGTGACGGTGCCGATGGACGACCCGAGCTTGAAACCGGTGTGGCAGCCCTTCTTGCCCGAAATGCGCGCAGGCGTGCCGTCGCCTACGGCAAGGGTGAGCACCGCAATGGCCGCCAGTTGAGGCAGGACCCGGGGCAGAATCGGCGCCCCAAGGGCAGCAGCGGAGTCTCCGATGGCAGGCGAACTACAAGACCGGGTGTTCCTCGTGACCGGCGCCTATGGCGCGCTCGGCGGGGCACTGGCCAGCCTGCTGGTCGAGCGTGGCGCTCGGGTCGCGCTGCTAGACCGCGCCCCCGTACCGAGCTTGGCACCCACCCCGGGCGATGACGGGTCCCGCACGCTTGCGCTCGGTGGTGTGGACATCGCGGTCGACGGCGCTGCGCAGCAGGCCATGGCGCAGGTGCTGCAACGCTGGCAACGCATCGATGGGCTGGTCAACGTGGCCGGCGGCTTTGCCTGGCAGCCTGTTGCCGAAGGCGGGCTCGACACCTGGGACCGGCTCTACGCGATGAACCTGCGCAGCGCGGTCGCGGCGACGCAGGCCGTGCTGCCGCACCTCGGCCCGGGTGGGCGCATCGTCAACATTGCTGCCATGGCGGCGTTGAAGGCCGCCAGCGGCATGGGTGCCTACGCAGCCTCGAAGGCGGGCGTCCTGCGCTTCACCGAGGCCTTGGCCGAAGAGCTGAAGGACCGTGGCGTGACCGTGAATGCCTTGCTGCCCAGCATCATCGACACGCCCGCCAATCGCGCCGACATGCCTGGCGCTGAATTCGACCGATGGGTCACACCGCTGGCTTTGAGCCTGGTGGTTGCGTTCCTCTTGTCGGACGACGCTGCGGACATCACCGGCGCCGGCTTGCCAGTGGTCGGCCGGGTGTGACGCTGATCCTGCTGGTTCAGGCGACGCGCTCGCGCCCGGCCGTGGCCAGGAAGTCGGCGTAGGCAGCGCAAAAGCGCTCCGGCAGCTCGAAGTAGGGCAGCGCACCGGTCTGGAACACGCTGAACTGCCAGTTCGGCCGCGCCTCGACCAGGGTCTTGCCGCGGTAGTCGGTGAAATCGCCGCGCACGCCGTGAGACATCCAGACCGGCTGTCCGAGTTGCTCGTAGACCGTGTGGATGTCGGCGCTGAACAGGCCCGCGGCGAGGAAGGACAGCGGCGCGTACTCGGCGCCGGCCTGCCGCGCCGTTAGCACGCAATAGCGCCACAGCGCTTCGTCGATGACCGGAGCGCCCCAGGTGCGCTGCAGGAAGTAGCGCACCACGCCGGGCCGGGTCAGACCGCGAAACAGGCTGGCGCCCCACACCGCGCGCGGCCCACGCAGGGCGCGGTACAGCCAGGGCAGGCCGCGGGTGCTGCCCGTGGCGCCACGCCAGGCGCGGCGGCCGCTGAAACCGGTCGGGCTGACGAGGGCCAGGCTGCGGTAGTGCGACGGCGCTTCGGCCGCAGCCCGGGCCAGGAATTCACTGGCCAGCGAGACCGCCAGGGCGTCGATCGGCCGCGGGCCGCAGCGGGCGCGGATGAACTCGACGGTGGCGTGCAGGGCGTCGGTCATCAGGCGCGGTGTGTAGTCGCGGTCGCTGCGCTCGGCAAATCCATAGCCTGGCAAGTCGATCGAGAACACGGTGTGCGTGGTGCGGAAGTGCTCGTGCAGGGGCGCCACTTCGGCGGCCGACGCGGCGGCGTTGACGCTGTGCACCAACAGCAGCGCCGGTCCAGTGCCCGCAACATAGACGCTCAGGCGGCCGGCGCGGCTGTCGAACTCGATGCGTTCACCGCTGACAGCGGGAGGTAGCAGGGGCTCGGTGCGCATGGTGTTGGGGATTGTCCGCGACGCCGCCGTCAAGGCGCTGCGGGCGTTTGTCTCAACACCAACCCCGGTGCCAGCGTGTGCTGTCGGTCAGTTCGCGCCAGGGCAGGGTGAGGCTGCGACCAGAGTGCACCGCCTGCAGTTCGACTTGCTCGACCGGCGTGCCGGGCACATCGGGCTCGATGACCCGGGTGACGACAAAGTGCTTCTCTTTGTTCTGCGGCGCCACGGCCGTCCACTTGCTGAGCAGCAGCTTCTTCGGACTCAGGCGATGACGGCGGCCCGGCACTGGCTGCGGCTCAGGCAGCGACATCGTTGACCTCCATGGCGCGGCTTGCCGCGGTCCGCACGTCCCGCGCAATGCGGCCGTCGATCAATTCGATCACTCGGTCGCAGCGGGCCGCCAGGCGCGCGTCGTGGGTCACGATCAGGAAGGAGACCCCCAGTTCGGCGTGCATGCGCCGCATCACATCGAAAACCTCATTGGCCGATTGCGTGTCGAGGTTGCCCGTCGGCTCGTCGGCCAACACCAGCGGCGGCTCGAGCACGAGGGCGCGCGCGATTGCCACGCGCTGCTGCATGCCGCCCGAGAGCTCACCGGGCCGCTTGGCGGCGGCGTCCTGCAGACCGACAGAACGCAACACGGCCAGGGCCCGCTCGCGTTGCGCCGGCGTCACCCGCCCTTCGCGCATCAGGGCCGGCAGAGTCACGTTCTCCAATGCCGTGAAGGCCGGGAGCAGGTGATGGAACTGGAACACGAAGCCCAGCATGGCGCGCCGCTGCAGCGTCAGCGCCGCGTCGCTCAGGCCGTGGGTCTCCTCGCCTTCGATGCGGTAGCTGCCCGCGGTGGCGCGCTCGAGCAGGCCGATGATGTTGAGCAGGGTGCTCTTGCCCGAGCCCGACGGCCCGATCAGGGCGACGAACTCGCCGCGGGCGATGCAAAACGACAGGCCGTGCAAGACCTCGGCCTCGTTGGCTTGACCCAGGTTGTAGCTCTTGCGGATCTCGACCAGCTCGAGCAGTGGCGTGTGGGGGGATGTCGTGGCGGGCATGTCAGGGCGTCACATGCGGATGGCTTGCGCTGGGTCGAGCCGGGCCGCGCGCCGGGCCGGTGCCACGGCGGCCAGCACGCCGCACACGGTGGCCACGCCGGCCACCTGCAGGGCCAGGGCCGGGTGCAGGGTGATGAGGAAGAGCGGCAATCCGTCCGAGCCCAGGGCCAGGCGCGAGAAGGCCCAGATCAAGGCCATTGCCAGCACCACGCCGATCACCGAGCCGAGGGCGCCGACGATGGCGCCTTGCAGCAGGAAGACGCGCAGCACCTGGCCCTGGGTGGCGCCCATGGCGCGCAAGATGCCGATCTCGCGGCGTTTCTGCACCACGGACACCACCAGCACGCTGGCGATGCCGAGCACGACCACCACCATCACCACCGCGCGGATCACCCCGGTGCTGATCGACTGCGCATTCAACGCCGCCACCAGTGAAGCGTTGGCGCTCTGCCAGCCCTCGACCTTGTAGGGCAGACGCGCCGACAAGTCGTCTGCCAGTGCCTGCGCCGACCAGATGTCGGCGAGCGTGATGTCCAGGTTGGTGACACCGCCGGGCAGGCCCACCAGGCTCTGTGCCGTGCGAAGGGGCACGATCACGCTGCGGCGGTTGAGCTCGCGCACCCCCAGATCCACCAGCGCGGTGATGAGCACGGCATCGGTGACGGCCGTCGCGTCGTTGCCGGTGCTCACGGTGATGCGGTCGCCCACGCGCACACCGAGGTCGGCTGCCAGTTCGCGGCCGACGATGGCGTCACCGGGGCCGAGGCGCGCCGTGCCGGCGATCACCTTCGAGCGCAAACCGATCACGCGGTCGTAGCGTTCGAGCTCGACACCGACCAGGGCGATCGACTTGGTGGCCTCGCCGCGCAGGGCCAAGCCCGCGCCGGCCACCATGGGAGACACCGCGGTCACGCCGGGCAGAGCCTCGAGCAGGGGCACCACGGCCTGCCAGTTGGCAATCGAGCGCGGCTGCTGCGCGCGCGACTGCGTCTGCGAAATCACCTGGGTGCCGGGCGTCGGTCCGAGCGCCGGCAGCACCGCGTCGTCGCGCTCGCTCAGCGTCACGTGGGCCTGGGCGCCCAGGGTCTTGTCCAGGGTGTTCTGTTGCAGCCCGGTGATCAGCGCCGAGATATAGGTCACCACGGCTACGCCGGCGGCCACGCCGACGATGATGAGCACGGTCTGCATGCGCCCTTCGCGCAGGAAGCGCGTGGCCACACGGCGTTCGAAGCCCAGGCTGTTCATCATGGGCCTCAGCGGCCGATCGCGTTGGTCATCGCCGAGCCGGCATCCTCGCTCGCTCGCTTGCCCGCAACGGTTGCCGCGGCCGAGGTGTCTGCTCGTACGCGCCGGCCCGGCGGCGGTGCCGGGCCGACGAGCACCGTGTCGCCGGCCGCCAAGCCATCGATCACCTCGACCGCGTCGAGCGTGCGCAGGCCCAGCCGCACCGTGCGCAGCTCGACTCGGCCATCCCGCTCGATCCACACGCTGGCGTCCGGTGCGGCGGGGTCGCGGCTGCGCAGGGCCGCGGTCGGCAACACCAGGGCCCGGTCGCGCCGGCCGGTTTCGACTTCGACCGACAGCGTCATGTCCTCGCGCAAGAAGGGCGGGGCGCCCTGCGGCAGCGAGAACTTGACTTCGATCGCGCCGCGTTGCGCGTCCACCAGGGGGGCGATCGACTGCACCCGGGCCGCGAAGCGCTGCGCCGGGTAAGCGTCTGCCACCACGGTCACCGCCTGACCCACCTGCAACTGCTCGAGAAAGCGCTCGTCGGCCTGGGCCACCAACTGGGGCGCGCCGCTCAGCGCCAGTGCCAGGAGGGCGCGCCCCGGCTGCACGATCTGGCCCGGCTCGACTCGGCGGGCGAGAACCCTGGCGTCGGCGGGGGCGCTGAGCGTGGCCTGTTCGAGGCGGGCGCGCGCCGCGACGCTGGCGGCACTGGCCAGCGCAAGCTGCGCCTGGGCCTGCTGGATCTCGCTGCCTTGATCGGCGATGGCCGCACGTTGGGCCTGGGCACCCGCCTGCTGAGCCTGCGCTACTGCCACTGCGCGCCTTGCTTCGTCGAGCCGCGCCGGGCTGAGGAAGCCCTTGGCCACCAGTTCGAGCGTGCGCTGCAAATCGGCCTCGGCGGCCACCAGCACGGAATCAGTTTGCGCCACCGCCGCCTGGGCGCTGTTGCGCCCGGTGCCGCGCAGCCCCGCCATGCGGGCCGCCGCCTGGCGCTCGCTGGCCTGCGCCTGGGCCAGCGCCGCCTGCAATTCACTGCTTTCCAGGCGCACCAGCGGCTCGCCGCGCCGCACCTGCGCGCCTTCGGCCACCAACACCTGAAGCACGCGGCCGGTCACGGTGGCGCCGACATCGACCCGCGAGGCTGTCGCCACGCGGGCCGAGAACTGCAGCGTGCGCACCAGGGGCTCGACACGCAGGGTGACTGCAGCTGCCTCGGGCGCACGCAGCCAACGTGCGGCCACGAAGCCACCCGCCAGCAGGGCGAGGACGGTCAAGGCAATCAGTGAGCGACGGGACATGTTCGCTGTGTGGGCTCGCGCGTCAGGCGCAGCGCGGCCAATGATGGCCGAAAGCGGTTGCGCTCGGCTTGACGCCTGTCACGCTTGCAGCGGCACAGATCCGACACTCAGTCCGCTCGCGTCATGCGCCGCGCGATCAGGGCGCTGGTGATGCCCAGCAGGATCGCCCACTCCAGCGACAGGGTCACGGTGCCGAGCAGGGTCACGGCGAGTGGCAGGCGCTCGATCGGCTCTTCGCGCCAGAGCCGCGCGATTTCTCGGCCGTCGATCAAGCCCCAGGCGACCACCAGCAACAGCCCGGCGATGACGGCCAGCGGCAGCCAGCGCGCCCAGGGTGCGACGAAGAACAGGATCAGCACCAGCAGCACGGCGGCGAAGACAGCAGCCAGCGGTGTGCGCGCACCGGCTTCCAGGTTCACGCCCGAGCGGTTGAAGGAGCCGCTGGCCGGCAGCGCGGACGTGAAGGCGCCCGCCAGGTTGGCCAGGCCTTGGCCGATGAACTCGCGGTTGCCGTCGAGCGTGTCGCCATAGCGGCGCGCCACTGACTTGGCAATCGCCACCGCCTCGGTCAGACCCAACAGGGTCATCACGAGGGTGGCGCCGAAGAGGCTGCGCACGGTGTCGATCGACAAATCGGGCAGGGACAAGGGCGGCAGCGCGCCGGGCAGGGCCTGCACGGTGGCCAGCTGCGGCCAGGCCGGCATCCATGCGGCGAGCGCATGCGCCACCAAGGTGCCGGCGATCACCGCCACCAGCATCGCGGGCAGGTAGCGGTTAAGCGGCCGCCACAGCACGGCCGTCAGCACGGTTGCGCCGGCGGCGATGATGCTGGGCCACTGCACCGCGTCGAGCTGCAGGGCCGCCGTCTGCAGGTTCGTCAACACCGAGGTGCCGCGTGGCAAACCCAGGCCGAGCAGGGCGCCGAGCTGGCTGTTGACGATGAGCACGGCCGCGCCGGCGGTGAAGCCGACGATCACGGAGTGCGGCACCTTGTCGACGATGGCACCGACGCGCGCCAGGCCGAGCAGCAGTTGCATCGCGCCGACCAGGAAGGTCAGCGTCAGCACCAGGCGCACGTAGTCGGGTGAACCCACGGCGGCCAAAGGCGCGATCAAGGCCATCGTGGTCAACGAGATGGCATTGGCCGGACCGGTCACCATCAAGCGGCTCGAACCGAACAGCGCGGCGACGATGCACGGCAACATGGCCGCATACAGCCCGTACTGCGGCGGCAGCCCGGCCAGCGTGGCAAAGGCCATGCCTTGCGGCAGCACCACCACCGCGCCCGTCAGGCCGGCGAGCAGGTCGGCGCGCACCGTGCCGGGTTGTCGCCACTCCGGCGCCCAGCGCATGAAGGGCAGTTGCATGGCGCAATTGTCGCTCGCGTTGCGATGCCTTCAGCCGTGCGTTGCGGTGCCTGGCATGCACAGCGGCGGGTGCTGGTCAACGGCCACAAGACGGTGGTGTTTCGCTAGCCCCGCCGCGCGCCGGGTGCCCCGGCGCGGGCTGTTGCGGCCTGGCCGGATTGCCCTACACTGGCAAAATGAACGGAACAGTACATTCTGCGGCGACTGCCCGTGCGGCAGCCAAGGCGCGCAAGCCGCGCAAGGCGGCCGCAAAGAAAACCGCGCCGCGCACCAATGACCCGGCACGCACCATGGCCGACATCCTCGAGGTGGCCACGCGGGAGTTCGCCGAGAAGGGCCTCAGCGGGGCGCGCATCGACGTGATCGCCGCGGCCATGCGCACCAGCAAGCGCATGATCTATTACTACTTCGGCAGCAAGGAAGGTCTGTACCTGGCCGTGCTCGAGGAGGCTTACCGGCGCATCCGCACGATCGAGGCCGAGGCCCACCTCGACGATCTGGCACCTGAAGATGCGCTGCGCCGCCTGGTGGGCCACACGGTTGACTACCAGTGGGCTCACCCCGACTTCGTGCGCCTGGTGCAGAGCGAGAACATCCAGCGCGCCCAGTACCTGGCGCAGAGCAAGTCGATCCGCCAACTCAACGTGCCGGCCATCGCGGGCTTGCGCCGGGTCCTCGAGCGGGGCCAGAATGCGGGGGTGTTCCGTGCCGCCATCGATGCGGTGGACCTGCACATGTCGATCAGTGCGCTGTCCGTTTTCAATGTCGCCAACCGGCACACCTTCGGCCTGATCTTCGAGCGTGATCTCGAGTCTCCGGGCGCCTTGATTGCGCGGCGGGACAGCATCATCGAGATGGTGGTGCGCTTCGTGCGCAAGTAGCGGCTGCGGCCCGTCGGCGCGAGTCCGACACCGTTGTTCGCACGATCTCGGGTTTGTCCGGATACGCAAACTAACCAGTTCGTACATTATGGGCGCTCGCCGCTGCGTCGAGCACCGACCGTGGCGTCACCCCTCCGCGGAGCCGCATGATTGACTGGATCGACAAAGGCGCCAGCGCCTATTGCAAGCTGCTCGAGGGCCTGATCGTGGCACTGCTGGTGGCCATGGTGGTCATGGTGTTCGGCAATGTTGTGCTGCGCTACGTCTTCAACTCCGGCATCACGGTGTCGGAAGAGCTGTCGCGCTGGGCCTTTGTCTGGATGACCTTCCTGGGCGCCATCGTGGCCCTGAAGGAGCGCGGTCACCTCGGCACCGATCTGCTGATCGGCCGTCTGGGGCGCCGAGGCAAGCAGATTTGTCTGGCCCTGGCCGAGACGCTGATGCTCTATTGCTGCTGGCTGATCTTCGCGGGCAGCCTGGCGCAGACGCGCATCAACCTGGGGGTCGAAGCCCCGGTCACCGGCTGGTCGCTGGCTTGGGTGTCTGGCATCGGCATCGTTCTTGCCGTCTCTGCTGCCCTGCTGCACGGGCTCAAGCTGCTGCGTCTGGCCACAGGGCGCCTGTCGGACGACGAACTGGTGGGGGTGCAGGAGTCCGAAGACCTGGCTCACGCCCAAACCGAAGGCGGCAAGCCATGACCGTCGCCGTCTTCCTCGGCTCTCTGCTGGCCGCGATGGCGCTGGGCATCCCGATCGCCTACTCGCTGCTGCTGTGCGGCGTGGCCCTGATGCTCTACATGGGCAACTTCGATCCGCAGATCCTGGCGCAGAACCTGCTCGAAGGCGCCAACAGCTTCCCGCTGCTGGCGGTTCCGTTCTTCATGCTGGCCGGCGAGATCATGAACGTCGGCGGCCTGTCCCGGCGCATCGTCAACCTGGCCATGACCCTGGTCGGCCACGTGCGTGGCGGCCTGGGCTACGTCGTCATCCTGGCGGCCGTGATGATGGCGGCGCTGTCCGGCTCGGCCGTGGCCGACGCCGCGGCGTTGGCGGCCTTGCTCTTGCCGATGATGGTGCGGGCCGGCCATGACAAAGCGCGTGCGGGCGGCCTGATCGCTTCGGCCAGCATCATCGCGCCCATCATTCCGCCGTCCATTGCCTTCGTCATCTTCGGTGTCGCGGCCAACGTGTCCATCACCAAGCTGTTCCTGGCCGGCATCGTGCCGGGCCTGCTGATGGGCGTGGCGATTGCCCTGACCTGGTTCGTGGTGGCCAAGAAGGAGAGGGTCACGCCGCCCGCCAAGGCCACGCGCGCCGAACGCATGACTGCGTTGCGCGAGTCGACCTGGGCCCTGGTGCTGCCGGCCATCGTGCTGGTGGGTTTGAAGATGGGCGTGTTCACGCCCACCGAAGCGGCGGTGGTGGCGGCGGTTTACGCCCTCTTCGTCTCGACCGTGATCTACCGTGAGATGAAGCTGTCACAGCTCTACGGCGTCTTCGTCGCCGCAGCCACGACCACCTCGGTGATCATGTTCCTGGTGGCCGCAGCCATGGTCTCGGCCTGGCTGATCACGGTAGCCAGCCTGCCGCAGGAGTTGATCTCGCTGCTGCAGCCCTTACTCGACAAGCCCATGTTGTTGATGGTCGTGATCATGCTGCTGGTCATCGCCGTGGGCACGGCGATGGACATGACGCCCACCATCCTGATCCTCACACCGGTGCTGATGCCCCTGGTCAAGGCCGCCGGCATCGACCCGGTCTACTTCGGCGTGCTGTTCGTGATGAACAACGCCATCGGCCTGGTGACGCCGCCGGTGGGCACCGTGCTCAACGTCGTGGCCGGCGTGGGCAAGATGAAGATGGATGCCGTGACTGTGGGCGTGCTGCCCTTCATGTGTGCACAGCTGGCCGTGCTCTTCCTGCTGGTGCTGTTCCCGCAAATCGTGCTCTGGCCGCTCAAGCTTTTCTACTGACCCCGTTCCTTCACCCCCAACCAAGACCCCCCAAGGAGACACTGATGAAGCGTTTGTTCATGAAGACCGTTCTGGCCGCCGTGGCCTTCGCTGCCGTCGGCGCTGCCTCTGCGCAAGACATCAAGGAGCGCACCATCAAATTCGGCGTCGCCGGCCCCGAGAACCACCCGGCCGTGGCCGGCATGAAGAAGTTCGCCGAGTCTGTCGCCGCCAAGTCGGGCGGCAAGATCAAGGTGCAGTTGTTCTACAACTCGTCGCTCGGCACCGACCAGGCCGTCACCACCTCGATCCAGGGCGGCACGGTGGAGATGGCGGTGATGAACTCCGGCATCCTGGCCAGC
>JANNFB010000071.1:0-11307 GCA_031379365.1 Burkholderiales bacterium | reverse complement strand
CACCGCGCCAGCGATGACCGACCTGCTCGGCGGCCAGGTCGATCTGATGTGCGACCAGAGCACCAACACCACCAGCCAGATCGAGGGTGGCAAGGTCAAGGCGTATGCCGTGACGACGCTCAAGCCGCTGGCCACGCCGGTGCTGGCCAAGCTGCCGACGCTCGACGCCTCCGGCCTGAAGGGCTTCAACGTCAGCGTCTGGCACGGCCTGTACGCCCCCAAGGGCACGCCCAAGGCGGCGCAGGACAAGATCAACGTCGCCTTGCGGGCGGCACTGAAGGACCCCGAGTTCATCAAGCGCCAGGAGGCACTCGGGTCGGTGATCATCAGCGACGCGCGCCTGGGGCAAGCCGAACACAAGAAGTTCGTTGAAGCCGAGATCGGCAAGTGGGGGCCGGCCATCAAGGCGGCTGGTCAGTACGCGGACTAGGCGCTTCGCTGAAATCAGCGGGCTGCCGGTGGCAGCCCTTCAACGGATTGAGCAAGACGCTGCTACTGGTTGACAGCATCACCGAGGCGGTGGGTGTTGGAGCCGGTCGCATCGTCGTCAGCGGCTCACACGGCGGGCTCAGTTCGGCAGCGCTACGCGCTGCAGGCCGCGCCGCTGTTGGCGGTGTTCAACGACGCAGGGGTGGGCAAGGACAGCGCCGGCATCGCCGCGCTGCCCTTGCTCCAGGCGCGGGGCGTCGCGGCGTGCACCGTGGCGCACACGAGCGCGCGCATCGGCGAAGCCCGCTCGACGCTCGAGGACGGCATCGTGTCCCATCTGAACGAAAGCGCTGCATTGCTTGGTCTGGCGGTGGGCCAGCCACTGCGGCAGGCGGTGGCGGCGCTCGCGACGGCTTGACCCGCAGCGCCGCCAGGGCCTGAGGCTGGATCGCGCCTGCCGAGCAGCTCAGTCTTCGCGCTGCCAGGCGACGCCGTCCTCGGTCAACACGGCGTCGAGCGGCACATCGTGCGGCTCGGCCTCGAGCCAGGGCACGAAGCCGTGGCCATAACCAACGCCTACGGTAAAGGGCCGTGGCTCGAGCGTCGCCAGCGTGCGGTCGTAGAAGCCACCGCCATAGCCCAGGCGCATGCCCTGCGGCCCGAAGCCGACACAGGGCACGAGCAACAGCTGCGGCTCGAACGGATCGGTGTCCTTGGGCTTGGGGATGCCATAGGCGTCGTCTTCCATCGGGCAGCCGGGGTACCAGACGTGGAAGCGCAGCCGCTTGGTCTCCCGGTTGATGACGGGCAGGCCGATCTGCCGGTGCCGGCCCTTCACATCCTCGCCCTCGGTCCAGCGGTAAAGCGCGGGCAGGGCATCGAACTCGCCCTTGATCGGCCAGTAGGCGCCGATCGCCGTCTCGTCGCGGTTGACCAGCCAGACCCGCAGCACCTCCTGCAGGTGCATCGCGCGCTGGTGGCGGTCATGCAGGGCCATGCGCTCGGCCTGCAACTGGCGGCGCAGCAGCTTCTTGTCGCGCGTCGGCTGGAGATTGAAGTCAGGGGTCATGGGCGGCGGCACGGGGGGAACACAGGCCGATTGTGCCCACGCCGTCGCCCCGCGTCAGAGGCCCTGGATACTGGCAGACAGCGCCGAACCGAATGCGCTCGCAGAAACCGAACTCGGCAGTGCGCTCCAGGGCGTCGAAGTACCTGCGCGGGCGCAATTGCAGCGCCGGCGAGCGCCATCGCGATGTCTTATTGGGCTGTGCCGGCCGAGGCCATGGAATCGCCCGCATTGATGCAACCCTGGGCGCGGCAGGCCCTGTCTGCAGCACTGCGCGCCAGGGCGGCGAAAGCTTCAGCGGCGCCGCGCAAGCCGCGGGCGGTGCGGCCCCAGGCCCAGGACAGCAAACCGCGGCGCAAGCCGTAGCGCGCGACCGGCTTTGCCTGCCAGTCCCACACCGCGGGCAGGTCGCGGCGCCAGGACTGAAGCACGAGGTCGTCGCCGCGCGTCACGGCCAGACGCTCGCCGCGCGCCAGCACATGGTCGTCGAGATCGCCGCTGCGCGTCACCCACAGCATCCCCTCTCGGGCCACCAGCCAGGCTGCTTCGGGGGCCACCCAGCGTTGCGCATCGTGCATCAATACCTGTTCCATGAAAATCTCCTTCTTTCGCCTGTTCCGTGGTGCAATCATCCACCACCATCGACCTCAAGTCGAATGACATCTGAACCATCTATTGATATCAATTTCGCATGAATAGAACGGCTCACCGCGCGCTCGCGGTCGGCCCATTGCGGGCCTT
The DNA here is from genome assembly GCA_031379365.1 of Burkholderiales bacterium. GTDB lineage: Bacteria > Pseudomonadota > Gammaproteobacteria > Burkholderiales > Burkholderiaceae_C > CADEEN01. The sequence continues at coordinate 9,071 of JANNFB010000071.1, read as the reverse complement.
TGAAGCGGTCGCCCGTCGCTCCAGCTTCTCGGCCGCTGCCGAAGAACTTCACCTGACGCAACCGGCCATCAGCCGCCAAATCAAGGGGCTGGAGGACGAGCTCGGCGCGCCCTTGTTCAGCCGCGGCACGCGCCGGGTCGACCTCACCGTCGCTGGCAGCCAACTGCTGCGCAGCGTGATTCCCCTGCTGCAGCGCCTGGACACCACCGTGCGTCAGATCCGCAGCGCCCGCGGCCGGCGCCATGTCAGCATCACCACCTTCGCCTCCTTCGCCTCGTTGTGGTTGCTGCCGCGCCTGAGCCAGTTCCAGCGCGAGCATCCCGACATCGACATCCGCATCTCAGCCAATGACGTCCTGATCGATGTCGACGACCCCGACATCGATCTGGCCCTGCGCTACTGCCACCCCGACGCTGCCCCTGCCGGCGCGAAGCGGCTGTTCGGCGAAGTGGTCACGCCGGCGGTCGGCCGGGGCCTGGCGGAGCAAGCCGGGCGCGGGCATGCGCCGCCGCTCAATGTGCCGGCAGACCTCTCCCGCCACACCTTGATCGAAGGCGACAACGTGCAGCCCAGCAGCAACTGCCGCTCCTGGCGCCAATGGCTGCGCGAGCAAGGCCTGCCCTTGCTCGAGCCCCAGCGCGAACTGGTCTTGAACTACGACTACCAGAAAGTACAGGCCGCCTTGTCGGGCCAGGGCGTGGTGCTGGCACGCCTGCCGCTCGTGGGCGAATCGCTCGAGCGTGGCGAACTGGTCGAGCCCTTCGGCACCGCAGGCCGCATGGCATCGCCTTTCGCCTACTGGCTGATCGAGTTCCAGAACGGTCAGGCAGCGCGACCCGAAGTTGCGTTGTTTGCACGCTGGCTGATCGCGCAGGCCGCACAAACCAGTCAAGCGACCGATATCGAGGTCAACGGTCTGCCAGCGTGAACCATTGGCAAGCCTGACAATCCCACTCGTGCCGCACCGCGGCTGTTCTGCTCTGCGATCGCTCTCCCGACCATGCCGACCCGACCCCCGATGACCCCTCGCCGCCTGCACCGCTGGCTGATCGCGCTGCTTGTCTGCATGGCGGCCGGGCCTGCCACGGCCCAGCCGGTGGCGGCCGACCTCGCCGTGGAAGCCCGCGACGCGCTGCGCAAGCGCGATGCGCCGCGACTGTCGCAACTGCGCGAACGCGCCGTCAGCCAGCAGCACCCCTTGGCGCAATGGGTCGACTACTGGGAACTCGGCAATCGGTTGGGCCAGGCGCAGCAGCCCGATCTCGATGCCTTCTATGCCCGTTGGCGCGGCAGCTATGTCGAAGACCGGCTGCGCAACGACTGGCTGCTCGAGCTCGGTAAACGCCGCGACTGGGTCAACTTCGCCCAGGAGTTCCCGCGCTTTCGCATGAACGACGACCGTGAGGTCACGTGCTACGCGCTGCTGACGGAGCATTTGGACGCCAAACAAGGTAACCGGGAGGTGCCGGCCGGCTTCAAGCTGCGTGCCCTGGAGGCCTGGCAGGCGCAGCGCGAACTCGACGACGGCTGCCACCAGCTCGCGACCAGCCTGGTCGAAGCGCGCGTCTTCAACGCCGAAGATGCCTGGGCCAAGGCGCGCATCGCCACCGAGGGCAACAAGCCGCGCGCCGCGCGCGCTGCGGCGGCCCTGGTGGCGCCGGCGTTGCAGGCCCAGGTGGCCCAGGCCCTCGACAACCCCGGGCTGTACTTGAACGCCGGCGCCACGGTCGGCACGCGCAACCACAGCGAGGTGGCGGCCATGGCGCTGGCGCGGGTGGCCGCCAACGACCCCGAAGTCGCCGCCGCCCTGCTGCGAGAGCGCTGGCAGCAACGCCTGCCCAAGGACCTGGTGGTCTGGTCCTGGGGCCAGGTCGGTCGCAGCGCCGCATTGAAGCTGGCGCCCGAGGCCACCGGCCACTTCAACGCGGGCTGGAGTGAAGCGGAACAGGCCAAGCTCAGGCCCGACTGGAGCGACGAGGTGCTGGCCTGGAACGTCCGGGCGACTCTGCGCAGCCAGGTCGGCGGTGAACGCTGGCGCGCCGTGCAGCGCGCCATCGACCACATGGGCAGCGCAGAGCAGCGCGACCCGGCCTGGCGCTACTGGCAGGCGCGCGCAATGCGCGAGACCGCCGCGCCGGGCGCCGCCGGCGACCGTCCGTTGACACAAGCGCTGGCGACCCTGCAGCAACTCGCTGGCGAGCTTCACTTCTACGGCAAGCTGGCCAGCGAAGACCTCGGCCAGTCGGTGGCGCTGCCGCCCTTGCCCGCGCCGTTGAGCGACGCCGAGCGCGCGGCGGCGAACGGCCTGCCGGGACTCAGCCGTGGCCTGCAGTTGATCGCTCTCGGACTGCGCAACGAAGGCGTGCGCGAGTGGAACTTCACCCTGCGTGGCATGAACGACCGCGCCCTTCTGGCTGCAGCCGACCGCGCCTGCCAGCGCGAAGTCTGGGATCGCTGCATCAACACCAGTGACCGCACCCGCACCGAGATCGATCTGGCGCAACGGTTCCCGACGCCCTTCCGCGCCGATGTTTTGGCCAAAGCCGCTGAGATCGGCCTGGACCCGGCCTATGTCTACGGCCTGATCCGTCAGGAATCGCGCTTCATCATGGACGCACGCTCCAGCGTTGGCGCGTCCGGCCTGATGCAGGTCATGCCGGCGACAGCACGCTGGACAGCCAAGAAGATCGGCCTGCCCTTCAGCGCCGAAATGATCACCGACCGCGACACCAATCTGCGCATCGGCACCGGCTACCTCAAGCTGGTGCTCGACGACTTCGACGGCTCGCAACTGCTCGCGGCGGCGGCCTACAACGCCGGCCCGAGCCGGCCGCGGCGCTGGCGCGAGGGTGCCTTGATCGAGCCGGCGATCTGGGCCGAGAACGTTCCCTTCAACGAGACACGCGACTACGTCAAGAAGGTGTTGTCCAACGCCACCGTCTACGCCGCGCTGCTGGCCGGACGCACGCAGGTGGCCGCCGCGCCGCCGGCGCTGCCGAGCAGCGCGCCCCTTGCAACGGCGTCTGGCGCCTCGGAGGCTGTGACGGCGGCAGCGAGCGCAGCCGCCGCCCTGCCGCCCCCGGTGACTGTCGTGCATGCACAGTTGCCATCACTCAAGGCGCGGCTCGGAGCGCTGATCGGCCCGCGGGCCAGTTCAGCCCCGCCGCCCGACAAGGAATTGCCATGACGCTTGAGGTTCAACGGACCGCCGCGCACTGCCGTGCGCCAGGCCAGGGTCGGAGGCCATGACGGCCCGGCGCATTGCGGTGCTCGGCGGCACCGGTTTTGTCGGCCGCGCCGTTTGCGAGCGCCTGGCGCGCCGCAGCGCGGGCGGCGCCATCGTCGTGCCGACCCGGCGCGCGCTGCACGCCAATGCCGTGCGATCGCTGCCGACAGTCGACGTGCGCGTGGCCGATGTGCACAACGACGAGGCCTTGCGCAGCGTGCTGAGTGGCTGCGACAGCGTGATCAACCTCGTCGCCATCCTGCATGGCAGCGCCGCGGCGTTCGACCACGTTCACGTCGCCTTGCCACGCCGCTTGGCCGCGGCCTGTGCAGCCGCTGGCATCCGCCGTGTCGTGCATGTCAGCGCACTCGGCGTCGGTGAACAAGCGCCCTCGAACTACCTGCGCAGCAAGACGGTCGGCGAGGCGGTGTTGCGTGCGGCGCCGTTGGACCTGACCCTGCTGCGTCCCTCGGTGATCTTCGGCGCGCAGGACCAGTTCCTCAACCTCTTCGCCACGCTGCAGGCCTTCGCGCCATTCATGCCGCTGGCCGGCGGCGGTGCGCGCTTCCAGCCCGTCTGGGTCGACGACGTGGCCGATGCCATCGTGCGCTGCCTGGACGAGCCATCGACGGTCGGCCAGGTCATCGAATGCGCCGGTCCCGATGTGTTGACGCTGGCCGAATTGGTGCGCCTGGCCGGCCGCTGGTCGGGTCACGAGCGGCCGATCCTGCCCCTGCCTCTGGCGATCGGTCGCCTGCAGGCCGGGCTGATGGAGTGGCTGCCGGGCCAGCCGCTGATGTCGCGCGACAACCTGGCCTCGATGCAGACGCCCAACGTGGCCAGCGGCCACTTACCTGGCTTGTCGTCCTTGGGTATCGATGCGGCCTCGGTGCACAGCGTGGCACCCGGTTACCTGCAGCCTGGTCGGACACGCGCCGAGCAGCTCGATCGCTGGCGTGGACGGGCAGGACGCACAGGCGCCTGAGAAACGCATGAAGGTCTATGCCGTCGGTGGCGCTGTGCGCGATCGCCTGCTGGGCTTGCCGGTCAGCGACCACGACTGGGTGGTCGTCGGCGCCACCGTGGATGAGATGCTGGCCGCCGGTTACACCGCGGTCGGGCGCGACTTTCCGGTCTTTCTGCACCCACAGACCAAAGACGAGTACGCGCTGGCGCGCACCGAACGCAAGTCGGCGCCGGGCTACCGCGGCTTCACTGTTCACGCCGAGCCGACGGTCACGCTCGAGGAAGACCTGGCGCGGCGCGACCTGACGATCAACGCCATCGCCGAGGATGCCGAGGGCACGCTGATCGATCCCTTCGGTGGCCAAAGCGACTTGCAGACCGGTGTGCTGCGGCATGTGTCGGCGGCCTTCGCCGAAGACCCGGTGCGCATCCTGCGCCTGGCGCGCTTCGCTGCGCGATGGCCCGGCTTTCAGGTCGCGCCAGAAACGATGGCACTGTGCCGGCAGATGGTCAACGACGGTGAGGCCGATGCCCTGGTGCCGGAGCGCGTGTGGCAAGAGCTTGCACGCGGTCTGATGGAAGCGCGGCCGAGCCGTCTGTTCGACGTGCTGCGCGACTGCGGCGCGCTGGCTCGCGTGATGCCGGAGGTGGACCGGCTGTGGGGCGTGCCGCAGCCGGCCGAGCACCACCCGGAAGTCGACACCGGCGTGCACCTGATGATGGTGCTCGACAGCGCAGCACGACAGAACGCGCCGCTGCCGGTGCGCTGGGCCTGCCTGGTGCACGATCTCGGCAAGGGCACCACGCCGCCCGAACAATGGCCGCGCCACCTCGCCCACGAGGCCCGCAGCGTGAAACTCGCCGAGGCCCTGGCCGAGCGCCTGCGTGTGCCGGGCGAGTGCCGCGAACTCGGCGCCGTGGTGGCCCGCGAGCACGGCAACATCCACCGCAGTGCTTCCCTCGGTGCCGCCGCCACATTGCGCCTGCTTGAGCGTTGCGACGCGCTGCGCCGACCCGAGCGCTTCGAGCTGGCCCTGTGGGCTTGCGAGTGCGATGCCCGCGGCCGGCTCGGCCTGACCGAAGCCGCCTACCCGCAGCGTCAGCAGCTGGCGGCGGCCTTGCAGCACGTATTGGCCGTGGATGCCAGCGCGGCGGCCGCGCGCGCGATCGAGCGTGGCATCACCGGGCCGGCGATCGGTGAGGCGGTGCGCAGTGCGCGGGAAGAAGCCCTGGCCGGCGTCCTCTGAACCGCCGCGCTTTGTGCCACCATTGCCGCACACAACCCTGGCAGCAGCATGAAACTGGCCGATGGCATCCGCAAGCATGGTTTTCGCAAATGGTACGAGCGCGAGTTGATGCAGAGCCACGCCCACCTCGTGCTGACCTTCCTGTGCGCCATCGGCCTGTTCGTGGCCTTCGAGGCCTTGGGCCGCTTTCGTTCCTTCAGCGACCAGTTGACCGACATCCTGGCCATCGCCATCTGTACCGGGTTGGGCATCTGGGCGCTGCGCCGCTACTTGCGCTTGCTGCTGCACGCCGAGGTCACAGCGCACCAAGCCGATTGCCCGGGCTGCCAGGCCTATGGCCGCTTCAAGCTGGAGAGCGAGAACGCCACAGACAGCTCGGTGCGGGTCTGCTGCAACAAATGCCAGCACCGCTGGACCATCACCGACTGATCACAGCAGTGCGCCGATCGCCATCGCGATCAGGCTGAGCAGCAAGCTGCTGGCCAGCGGCACGAAACGTTCGCGGCCGCGCCAGATGAAGCTGAAGTCCCCCGGCAGGCGGCCCAGGCCGATCTTGCGCAGCCAGCCGGCTAGGCCGTTGAACAGCACAAAGGCCAGCAGGAAGACGATCAACCAGCGCATCGCGTGCCCATCGTCACAGGCGGTGGCTGCGGTCGCCGACGCGAAACCCGAGTGCATCGAAGGCCGGTGCGCCGCGCACGAGGCCGATGGCCTTGAACAGCTCACCCATCTCGTGCTCGGCGATCAGTTTTTGCGCCGCCGCCAGGGCGGGCCAATCGCTGCGTTGCTGGGCGTCGGCCATCAGCGCCGCCAAACCGGTGTTGAGCAGGAAGCGGGCCTGCGAGGTGTAGCCCAGCACCTCGAATCCGGCGTCCTGCGCAGCCAGCGCAATGCCGCTGAAGTTGACATGCGCCGTGATGTCTTTGTCGCCGATGTCGACCAGCGGGTCGCTGTCGGCCCGGTGGCCGCGGTGACACATCAGCGTGCCGCCGAGCCGCTCGGGCAGGTAGTACTCGGCGTCGGGAAAGCCGTAGTCGACGAAAAAGGCAGCGCCCTGCTCGAGACGCTCGGCCAGGGTGCGGATGAAGGCCTCGGCCTGGGGGTGGATCTCGACGGTGGTGCCCGGCACGAAGGCCGCCGCCAGCGGGGGGCGCAGGTCGGTCGGTCGGTCGGCGAACGCGAAACCAGCGCCCGCCGCTGCCACGCCGCGCTCGAACCACGCCGTGCCATCCCAATGCAACAACTGCACCGGCATCGCATCCAACACCTCGTTGCCGACGATCACGCCGCACATCGATTCAGGCAGCGCGTCGAGCCAGCGCACGCGCTCTCCGAACGGCGCCAGCCGCTCGCGCTGGCGCATGCGCAGGCTGCCAGACAAATCGACGATGGTGTAGCGCCTCACACGCTCACCCAGGGCCTGCAGCAGTTGCGCGGCCAGGGCACCGGAACCGGCGCCGAACTCCCACACTTCGTCGCACCCGGTCGCTTCCAGCGCTTGCTCGATCTGGCTGGCCAGCGCCGCGCCGAACAGCGGGCTCAGTTCGGGGGCCGTGACGAAGTCACTGCCCGAAGCCGGCATGGCACCGAACTGGCGACTGTCGCGGCTGTAGTAGCCCAGGCCAGGGGCGTAGAGGGCCAGGGCCATGAAGCGGTCGAAGGGCAACCAGCCGCCGCCGGCTTGCAGCGCGCGCTGCAGCAGCCGTGCCATGGGCGTGATCGACGACAGCGCGGCCGATACACTGTTGATCTGTTCTGTGTCCCCGGGTCCCTGCGCCATCGGCGCATTGTAGGAATGCCCTCTCCCGCCCCCCGTCCCGTCGTGCTGGTCACCGGCGCCGCGCGCCGCCTGGGCCGAGCCATCGCCATCGAAATCGCCCGCTCGGGCTGTGACCTGGCGCTGCACTTCCACCAATCGGCCGACGAAGCACAAGCGACCGCCAGTTACGTGCGCGCCCTGGGTGGACGCGCCGAGTGCTTTCAGGCCGATCTGGCAGACGAAGCCGCCTGCCGCGCTTTGTTGCCGAGCGTCGTGGCGCGTCTGGGCCGCATCGACGGCGTGGTCAACAACGCCTCGCACTTCGAGTACGACAACACCGAGACCTTCAGCTTTGCGGCGATGGAGACACACTGGCGCGCCAATACCGCGCCGGCCATCGTGCTGGCGCAGGCCCTGGCTGCGCACCTGCGGGGTTGCAGCACACCGGGTTGCGTGGTGAACCTGCTCGACCAGAAGTTATGGAACCCGAACCCCGACTACCTGTCCTACACCCTGTCGAAGGCTGCGCTCGAGGCCGCAACCACCTTGCTGGCCCAGGCCCTGGCGCCGCAAGTGCGGGTGGCCGGCGTCGCGCCCGGCGTGACCCTGGTGTCCGGGCCGGCGATGAGCGCCGAAGGATTCGCCGCCGCCCACGCCATGACACCGCTGGGGCGCAGTTCCACACCGGAGGAGGTGGCGCGCGCGGTGCGCTTCATCCTCGAATCCCCGGCCATCACCGGCACCACCATCGTGGTCGACGGTGGCCAGCATCTAGCAGCGCAGTCGCGCGACGTCGCCTTTCTCACCCCGAAACCCTGAGTCCATGCACAGTTCCCTCACCCACCCTGCCCTGATGGACTGCCGCCGGCTGTTCCTGCGCGACTACGAGATCTGGATCAACATCGGGGTGCACGACTTCGAGAAGCGCGGCGAGCAGCGCGTGCTCATCAACGTCGACCTCTACATCCCGCTGGCGCTGTCGACCCCCACCGCCGACGAACTCGACGAGGTCGTCGACTACGACTTCATTCGCCGCACCATTGCCCAGCGCGTGGTGCAGGGCCACATCCACCTGCAAGAAACCCTGGTCGACGATGTCCTGCGCCTGATGCTGGCCCACCCGCGCGTCAAGGCCGCCCGTGTCGTCAGCGAGAAGCCCGATGTGTACCCGGATTGCGACGCGGTCGGCGTCGAAGTCTTTGGCATGAAATGAGACCAGCCCCGAAGCGGCTGCGCCGCTCCCCCTCAAGGGGGCGGCGCCAGCGGACCAGCAAAGCCGGATCCGCGGCGCCCGCTTGGACATGCCCGTACCACCCAGAGTCAACGCCATGAATGCGCCCCAAGATGCCGCCGCCGTCAAGAAAGCGGCCTTTGAAGCCAACAAGCTGAGCAAGCGCCTGTACCGCCAGGTCGGCCAGGCGATTGCCGACTTCAACATGATCGAAGCCGGCGACAAGGTGATGGTCTGCGTTTCGGGCGGCAAGGACAGCTATGCCCTGCTCGATGTACTGACGGGCTTGCAGCAGCGCGCACCGATCCGCTTCGAGTTGGTGGCGGTCAATCTTGACCAGAAGCAGCCCGGCTTTCCCGACCACGTGCTGCCCGAGTACCTGGCCAAAGTGGGCGTGCCCTTCCACATCGAGAACCAGGACACCTACTCCATCGTCAAGCGCCTGATCCCCGAAGGCCAGACGATGTGCAGCCTGTGTTCGCGCCTGCGCCGCGGCATCCTCTACCGCGTCGCCAGCGAACTCGGGGCCACCAAGATCGCCCTGGGCCACCACCGCGACGACATGGTCGTCACCCTGCTGATGAACATGTTCTTCGGCGGCCGGCTCAAGGGCATGCCGCCCAAGCTGGTCAGCGACGACGG
>JANNFB010000042.1:0-7726 GCA_031379365.1 Burkholderiales bacterium | reverse complement strand
GGCGCCGAGTTGCTCGTACCTTCTTGTCATGCAACGACTCCTCTTGCTCACAATGAGTGTTGCACTTCAGTCTTGAAACCGCCGTGACTTTCATTTGGCCCTGCAAATGAAAGTTACCCGGCCGCCGGGCCGGGACCCGGCTGGCTGGCTCGCCACCAAAACCCGCAAAGCAAAGAAACACGAACAGCCGCAACGGGCCGAAAGCAGTCCGCAGCTGTTGTCTGTGGGATCGGGACCCTGCACAAGCCGCCGATCGGCGGTTAGCGTTCAGCAGCCAGAGCGCCTCAAGCCTTACAGCAGAACGATGTCGTACTGCTCCGGATTCGCACTCGGTTCCACCGACAGCGAGATCGGTTTGCCGATGAACTCCGACAGCCCAGCGAGGTGCTGGTTCTCTTCGTCGAGCAGCATCTCGACGACGGCCGCACTGGCGACGACGCGGAACTCCTTGGGGTCGAACTGGCGCGCCTCGCGCAGCACTTCACGCAGGATGTCGTAGCAGACGCTGCGTGCGGTCTTGATCTGGCCGCGGCCTTCGCAGGTCGGGCAAGGCTCGCACATCACGTGGGCCAGGCTTTCGCGCGTGCGCTTGCGGGTCATCTCGACCAGGCCCAGCTGGGTGAAGCCGCTCACCGTGGTGCGCGTTCGGTCGCGCGCCAACTGCTTGCGAAACTCGGCCAGCACGGCGGCCTGGTGGTCTTCGCGTGTCATGTCGATGAAGTCGACGATGATGATGCCGCCCAGGTTGCGCAAGCGCAGCTGCCGGGCGGCGGCGCCGGCTGCCTCCAGGTTGGTCTTGAAGATGGTGTCATCGAAGTTGCGCGCGCCGACGAAGCCACCGGTGTTGACGTCGATCGTGGTCAGCGCCTCGGTCTGATCGATGACCAGATAGCCGCCGCTCTTGAGCTCGACGCGGCGTGCCAGTGCCCGGCGGATCTCTTCGTCGATGTTGCACAGATCGAAGATCGGCCGCTCGCCTTGGTAGTGCGCGAGTTTGCCCACGGCCCCAGGGGTGAACGAGGCGCCAAAAGCAGTCAGGTGCTCGAACTGCAGGCGCGAGTCGATGCGGATGGCCTGAGTGTCGTCATTGGCGAGGTCGCGCAGCACCCGTTCGGCCAGGGTCAGGTCCTGGTGCAGCAGGGTGCCGGGCGGTGAGGCAAAGGCCCGCTCGCGCACCGCCGCCCAGGTGCGCCGCAAATAGGCGATGTCGTCAGCCAACTCGGTGTCGCTGGCCTCTTCTGCGTTCGTGCGCAGGATGAAACCGCCGCCGCCGCCCTCCTCCGGCTTGCCTACCAGCACGCTCATGCGCTGGCGCAATTGCTCGCGCAATTCGGCGGAGCCGATCTTCTGCGAAATCCCGATGTGGTTGTCTTGCGGCAGATGCACCAGCATGCGCCCGGCGATGCTGACCTGCGTCGACAGGCGCGCACCCTTGGAGCCGATCGGATCCTTGACCACCTGCACGGTCAGGGCCTGGCCTTCGAACAGCAGGCGTTCGATCGGCGGCGGTGCACTCGCGGTGCCGCCGTTGCTGCTTGCGCCACCACCGCCAAAGCCGGCATGCAGGTCGGCCACATGCAGAAAAGCCGCGCGTTCCAGCCCGATGTCGATGAAGGCGCTCTGCATCCCCGGCAGCACGCGCGCGACCTTGCCCTGGTAGATGTTGCCAACCAGCCCGCGCTCGAGGCTGCGTTCGAGGTGCAGTTCCTGCACGACGCCGTTTTCGACCACTGCGACCCGGGTTTCCTGCGGCGTCCAGTTGATCAGGATGTCGTGCATTCAGAACTCCACGTGGGCCTGACGCAGGAGCCGCGCCGTGTCGTGCAATGGCAACCCCATGATACCGGTGTAGCTGCCGTCGATGCGGCTGATCCAGGCCGCGGCGCGGCCCTGAATGGCGTAGGCACCAGCCTTGCCGAAAGGCTCGCCGCTGTCGATGTAGGCGTCGATCTCGCTCGCGCCCACGGCGGCGAAGTGCACGCGCGAAACGCTCAGCGCAAAGAGTGTTCGCCGGCCCGACGAAACCGCCACGGCAGTCAGCACGCGGTGCGTGCGCCCGGTCAGGGACGACAACATGCGGGCGGCTTGCGCGGCATCGACCGGCTTGCCGAGAATGCGCCTGCCGATCGCCACCGTCGTGTCGGCCGCCAGGATGGGGGCGTCGGCCAGGCCGCGCCTCTTCAGTCGCTGTCGGGCCGCCGTCAACTTGGCCCGCGTGACGCGCTCGACATAGGCTGCGGGCAGCTCGCCATCACGCTCGGCTTCGAGCGCCTCGGCGTCCTCACCTGCCTCGGCCAGCAACAGTGCATGACGCACGCCGAGTTGGTCGAGCAGTTGGGCGCGGCGCGGGCTTTGCGACGCGAGGTAGACGAAAGCGCCGGCGTGGGCGGACATCATTCGCGGTGGTAGGGATGGCCTGCGGTCACCGACCAGGCGCGGTACAGGGCCTCGGCCAACAGCACGCGCACGAACGCATGGGGCAGGGTCAGGTCCGACAGGCGCAGGGTCTCGTCGGCGTTGGCCTTGATCGCGGGGTCGAGGCCGTCGGGGCCGCCGATGATCAAGACGACGTCGCGCCCATCGCCAAGCCAGAAGCGCAGGCGATCGGCCAGCTGCAGGGTGCTGCGGCGCTCGCCGCGCTCGTCGAGCACGATCCGTCGTGCGCCTTTGGCCACTGCCGCGATCGCGGTTTCGATGCGCTGGGCCTCGGCCGTCATCAGCGCCGCCGCGCTCTTGCCCAGGGTGCGCGGCTCGGCCTTGACGGCCTTCAGCTCCAGGCGCAGTTCGGGCGGGAAACGCTTGGCGAAGTCCTCGAAAGCCGCCTCGGCCCAGGCCGGCTGGCGCTGGCCAATGGCGACCAGCGCAAGCTTCACCGCGGGCGGCGCGCCGGCGTGGCCTTGGCTGCCGCCTTCTTCGCGGGCGCCTTGGCGGCTGACTTCGCCGGCGGTTTCACGGCCGGCTTGCGCGCCACATTGGCCAGCGCCTTCTTCACGCCCACCGTGCGCGTCACGCCCTTCTTGGCCGGCGCCTTCGCAGCCGCCGTCTTCTTGGCCAAGGTCACCTTCTTGGGTGCCGGCGTCCTGGGCACTCTGGCCACCAGCTTCTTCGCGGCGGCCTTCTTCGGTGCCGACTTTGCCGCAGTCGGCTTGGCGGCCGGCGGGGGCTCGGCCGCCTTGACCAGGCCCTTGACAGCCGTGTCGAGCTTCATGTTCACCGGCTTGTCACCCCAGATTTCTTCGAGGTGATAGTAGTCACGGATGCTCGGCTGCATGATGTGAACCACTGCCGCACCGCAGTCCACGATGATCCATTCGCCGTTGGCTTCGCCCTCGGTGCGCAGCACCGCCATGCCGCGCGACTTGACACTGTCGCGCACGCTGGCGGCCAGCGCCTTGGTCTGGCGATTGCTGGTGCCAGACGCCACGATCACACGCTCGAACAGGGCCGACAAATGCTCCGTGTTGAACACGCGGATGTTCTGTGCCTTGGTGTCTTCCAGTCCATCGACGATGGCGCGTTGTAGTTTTCGGATGTCCATTCAGCTCTCAAGGGGCGCCCGGTCGGGCAAGTAAAGGGCGTTTTGTTCAATATACCGTGCCACCTCGGGCGGCACCAGCGCTTCAATGCTCTGACCGTGGGCGCGCCGCTCACGGATGGCCGTGGCGGCAATGTCCATCGCCGCCAAGGGCAAGACTTGGTAGGACAGCCCCTGCAGCTCCGGCGCCGTCGGCATCGCAGAACCCGGGCGAGCCGCAACAGCCAGAGTCACCAGCGCGAGCAGCTCACGCCAGCCACGCCAGGTCGGCAGGTTGGCGAACTGGTCCTGGCCCAGGATGAGGTAGTGCTGGGCCGCCGGTTCGCGCTGGCGCAGTTCGCGCACCGTGTCCAACGTGTAGCTGGGCCCGCTGCGGTCAATCTCGCAGCGGTCGAGCACGAAGCGCGGCTCACCGTTGAGCGCCAGCCTCAGCATGGCCAGTCGATGCACGCTGTCGGTGATGGGGCGCGTCTTTTGCCAAGGCTGGCCCGCCGGCACCCAGCGCAGTTCGTCCAGCGCCAGGGAGTCCACCGCCACGCAGGCCAGCGCCACATGGGCGTTGTGCACGGGGTCGAAGCTGCCGCCCAAGACGCCGATACGGCGAATCACGGGGCCCCGGCCCAATCGCGCGGACGCAGGAAATCGGTGTAAAGGCGGGCCTCGGGTGTACCCGCTTCGGGTTGCCAGTCATAGCGCCACTTCACGATCGGCGGCAGTGACATCAGGATGCTCTCAGTGCGGCCACCCGATTGCAGGCCGAACAACGTTCCGCGGTCCCACACCAGGTTGAATTCGACATAGCGGCCGCGCCGGTAGGCCTGGAAGTCGCGCTCGCGTTCGCCGAAGGGCGTGTCGCGACGGCGCTGCACGATCGGCAGGTAGGCGAGCAGAAAGGCGTCGCCGACGGCGCGCAGCATGGCGAAGCTCTGCTCGAAGCCGAGCTCGGCGAAGTCGTCGAAGAACACCCCACCGATGCCGCGCGGCTCGTTGCGGTGCTTGAGGAAGAAATACTCATCGCACCACTGCTTGAAGCGCGGGTACTTGTCGGCACCGAAGGGCGCCAGCGCGTCGCGGTTGGTGCGATGGAAGTGCGCTGCGTCGTCCTCGAAACCATAGTAGGGCGTCAGGTCCATGCCCCCACCGAACCAAGTCACGGGCTCGGCGCCCGCTGGCAAGGCGGCCAGCATGCGCACGTTCATGTGCACCGTCGGCACGTAGGGGTTGCGCGGGTGAAAGACCAGCGACACCCCCATGGCCTCGAAAGGCGCACCCGCCAACTCCGGGCGGTGCTGGGTCGCCGATGGCGGCAGGGAGCCGCCGCGCACATGCGAGAAGCCCACACCACCGCGCTCGAGCAGGCCACCCTCCTCGATCAGGCGCGTCACGCCCTCGCCCTGCAGCTTCTCGCCAGGCGGCTTGGTCCAGACATCGCGGATGAAGCGGCCGTGGCCGTCGGCAGCTTCGGCCGCATCGACGATGCGCTGTTGCAGCCCCAGCAGGTAGTCGCGTGCGGCGTGAACGGGTGAAACCTGGCTCATGCTGTCCTCAATGTGATTGCCGCAGGCGCACCGGCGCCGCCAGCTCGGGCCGACAGCCGCGACGGCTACCCAGAACGCTCTCGATGTAGGCCATGTCGCGCCCGACATCTCTGCTCAGGCGAACGAAGGTCTCAACGCCAACGCAGCGAGCGCTGTAATCGAAGAAGGCCAGCGCCAAGGGCAACTCCGCTTGCGTGGCCACCTGGTAGAAGCCGCTGCGCCAACTGTCGCGGTAGCTGCGCGTGCCTTCCGGCGACAGTGCCAGCCAGAGAAACTTGTCGTTTGCGCGGGCTCGGGCGAAGCGCTCGACCATGGTGGCCACAGCCCCTCCGGGGATGTGGCGGTCGACCGGCACGCCGCCGATCCAGCGCAGCCAGCGACCGAAAAGCGGCAGCGTGAACAAGGAGTCCTTGCCCCAGAACACCACGGGGATGCCCATGGCCCACTTGGCCAGCATGCCGATCACGAAGTCCCAGTTCGAGGTGTGCGGGTAGATGATGAGCACGCCCTGGCGTGCCGGCAGGCCGTCGAACTGCACCCGCCAGCCAGCCAAGCCCAGGGCCGCGCGGGCCAGCCGACTGCCCCGCAGCTGGACCGGCCGCGCCGTCAGGGGGATGATGTTCGTCATCGGGGTTTCAGCGCCCGGTGGCCGATGTCACTGCGCAACTGGGCGCCGGCAAACCGGATCGGTGCCAGCGTGGCATAAGCGCGTTGCTGCGCGGCCTTGACGGAGTCGCCCAGGGCGGTCACGCAGAGCACGCGACCGCCGCTGGTCACGAGCGTGCCGTCGCTGCGGCGCTCGGTGGCGGCATGAAACACCAAGGCGTCGGCCTCGACGGCTGGCAGGCCGGTGACGGCATCGCCACTGCGCACCGTGCCGGGGTAACCCTGCGCGGCCATCACCACACCGAGGGCGACGCGGCGGTCCCACTGCAGTTCGATGCTGTCGAGCCCCGGTTGATCACCACTGGCCGTGGCGGCCATCAGCACATCGAAGAAGTCGGTCTTCAAGCGCATCAACAACACCTGCGCTTCGGGATCGCCTAGGCGGGCGTTGAACTCGACGACGCGCGGGTTGCCAGCGGCGTCGATCATCAGCCCGGCGTACAAGAAGCCGCTGAAAGGGTGACCGTCGGCGGCCATGCCGGCGATGGTGGGCAGCACGATCTCGTGCATGGCACGGGCATGCACGTTGGGCGTGACGACCGGTGCCGGCGAGTAGGCGCCCATGCCACCGGTGTTCGGCCCCGTATCGCCGTCGCCGATGCGCTTGTGGTCCTGGCTGGTGGCCAGGGGCAGCACGTGTTTGCCGTCGGCAACGACGATGAAGCTGGCTTCTTCGCCGACCATGAATTCTTCGATGACCACCCGGGCGCCGGCCTTGCCGTCGAGCATGAAGTCGATCGCGGCGTGGGCTTCGTCGGCACTCATCGCTACCACCACGCCCTTGCCCGCCGCCAGCCCGTCGGCCTTGACCACAATGGGTGCGCCGTGGCGCTCCACATGCGCATGCGCTGCCGCCGCCTCGGTGAAGCTCGCGTACAGCGCGGTCGGGATGCCGTGGCGCTGCATGAAGTCCTTGGCGAAGGCCTTGGAGCTCTCGAGTTGCGCCGCCGCTCGGGTCGGGCCGAAGATGCGCAGGCCGCGGGCACGGAACAAATCGACGATGCCGGCCGCCAGTGGCGCCTCCGGGCCGACCACGGTGAGCGTGATCTTTTCTGCCGCGGCAAAGTCGGCCAGTGCCGTCGGATCGGTGATCGGCACGTTGCGCAGCGCTGGGTCGAGCGCCGTGCCCCCATTGCCTGGCGCGATGTAGACCCGCTGCACCTTGGGCGATTGCGCCAGCTTCCAGGCCAACGCATGCTCGCGTCCGCCGCCACCGATGACCAGGACTTTCATTCGCCGAGCTCGGCGTTGTGATAAAGATTCTGCACGTCGTCGAGTTCCTCGATCACGTCGAGCAGTTTCTGCATGCGCTGCGCGTCGTCGCCGGTCAGCTCGATGGTGTTCTCGGCGCGCATCGTGACCTCCCCGATCTCAGCCTTCAAGCCCGCCGCTTCGAGCGCATTCTTCACCGACTCGAACTCGGTCGGCGGTGTCAGCACCTCGATCGAGCCGTCGTCACCCGCGATCACGTCCTCGGCGCCGGCCTCCAGGGCCGCGTCCATGACCTTGTCTTCGCTGGTGCCCGGCGCAAAGAACAATTGGCCGCAATGCTTGAACTGGAAAGCCACCGAGCCTTCCGTGCCCATGTTGCCGCCGTACTTGCTGAAGGCATGCCGCACCTCGGCGACCGTGCGCACCCGGTTGTCCGTCATGCAGTCGACGATGATGGCCGCGCCACCGATGCCGTAGCCCTCGTAGCGGATCTCCTCGTAGTTGACGCCCTCGAGGTTGCCGGTGGCCTTGTCGATGTTGCGCTTGACGGTCTCGACCGGCAAATTGACCGCCTTGGCCTTCTCGATCGCCAGGCGCAAGCGCGGGTTGGCACTGACGTCACCGCCGCCCAGGCGCGCAGCGACCATGATTTCGCGGATCACCCGGGTCCAGGCCTTGCCGCGCTTCTCGTCCTGGCGCCCTTTGCGGTGCTGGATATTGGCCCACTTGGAATGACCGGCCATGAAAGACACTCTCTCTTTGCGCTTACGATGCG
>JANNFB010000375.1:0-10177 GCA_031379365.1 Burkholderiales bacterium | reverse complement strand
GCCTCCTGCTGAAAGCTGTGCCACGGAAAGTAATGGCCTGGCAGCAACCAGGCAATGACGAATGCGGCGAATGCCAGTACGTAGATCATCGAAGGCGGTGGTTCGGGCGGCGTTCAAAGTCGAAGGCAAAAACAAAACGGGCGGCCTGAGCCGCCCATTCTTAGAGTTCAGGTGTTCGACCTATCAGCCCTTGCACGAACCTGGCAGGAATTTGGGTTCGATGCCGTTGGTTGAGGCTGGGCCGCAGCGGAACGTGCCGACTTGGGTTCCGCCAATGCTGGCGAAGCCAAGAGCGCCGCCGGTCGCGTTGGCCGGAATCAGCTGAATACTTCTGCCCGAGGCTGTGCTCAGATCCGTCGACGTTGCGAGCAGAACCGTGATCACACCGTTGTTGTCGGTGGTGACGGTCGAGACGTACTTAGACGACGAACCGGCAACCGACTGCTCGCAGCCCCAACCGTTTGCGCCAGGCGACGTCGTGCTGCCCGAGGAGCCTGTTTGGTACACCTCGGCAACCGCCGTGCGGCACTGGCTGGTGGCCAGGATACCTTCCGAGACGCGTGCCTTCACGGTATAGGTTTGATATGCCGGCAGGGCCACAGCGGCCAAGATACCAATAATGGCGACGACGATCATCAGTTCGATCAGCGTGAAACCTTGTTGCATGCGCTTCATGGGAATACTTTCGTAGAGTGTTGGGTAGATGCCGCGGGTCTAGTTCGCACGGCCTGTGCCAGCCCGCAAACACTCCAAAACCAGCGCTAGGCGAGAGTTTTTCCCTGCTTTACCGACCATTCAGGTCACTTCCAGCGGCCCTGTAGTCGCAAAGCGTCGCTTCTGGTGCAAAAAAAAGGGCGGCTGAAGCCGCCCTTCTCATCGCTCAGTTGTCGGTCGGGCTATCAGCCCTTGCAAGAACCTGGCAGGAACTTGGCTTCGATGCCGCTAACCGACCCAGGGCCGCAGCGGAAGGTGCCGACTTGGGTTCCACCGATGCTGGCGAAGCCAAGGGCGGTGCCGGTGGCGGTGGCGGGCACAAGCTGGATCCGGGTGCCTGAGGCGGTACCAAGGTCTGTTGTAGTAGCCAGCAAGACCGTGATCACGCCGTTGTTGTCGGTGGTCACCGTCGAGACATACTTCGATGACGAACCCGCAACCGATTGCTCGCAGCCCCAGCCGTTTGCACCCGGTGACGTGGACGTGCCCGACGAGCCCGTCTGATAGACCTCGGCAATGGCCGTGCGGCACTGGCTGGTGGCCAGGATGCCTTCCGAGACGCGGGCCTTGATGGTGTAGGTCTGGTACGCCGGCAGGGCCACGGCGGCCAGGATGCCGATGATGGCCACGACGATCATCAGTTCGATCAGCGTGAAACCTTGTTGCATGCGCTTCATTGGATTGCTCTCCTTGAGGTTGGTGAATTCGCGGCTGCACTTCAGCACGAGCTGTGCCAGCCAAACGAGCCGATTCCTGGGGAGAGCTCTGCCCACTTTTTCGCGAATGAGCTGACATTGCACGTCGCTGATCGGCGGTTGCTTGACACAACTGGTCAACCAAAGGGAGTTCGGCAGCGCCAACAAAAAGGGCGGCCGAAGCCGCCCTAAGGGAATGTTCCGAAGGGGGTGTGATCAACCCTTGCAGGAGCCAGGAAGGAACTTGGCTTCGATGCCGCCCACCGAGGCTGGCCCGCAGCGGAAGGTTCCGACCTGAGTGCCACCGATGCTCGCAAAACCAAGGGCGCCGCCGGTGGCGTTCGCAGGAACCAGCTGGATGCTTGTGCCCGAGGCGGTACCCAAATCGGTTGAGGTGGCCAGCAACACAGTGATCACGCCATTGTTGTCGGTGGTGACTGTCGAAACGTACTTGGATGAAGAGCCGGCTACGGATTGCTCGCAGCCCCAGCCGTTTGCACCCGGTGACGTGGACGTGCCCGACGAGCCCGTCTGATAGACCTCGGCAATGGCGGTGCGGCACTGGCTGGTGGCCAGGATGCCTTCCGAGACGCGGGCCTTGATGGTGTAAGTCTGATACGCCGGCAGGGCCACAGCGGCCAGGATGCCGATGATGGCCACGACGATCATCAGTTCGATCAGCGTGAAACCTTGTTGCATGCGCTTCATGGGGTTCTCCTCAGGAGGTTGATAGGAAAGTCTTGTGACAACTTGTCACGCATAACCTATGCCCGAGGGTTTGGAGGGCCTTTCGCCCTCAATTCACTCTTTTCGCGCGAGCCGGCCGACGCCGCACGTCACATTCAGCACAACGAGTGACGAGTATCGTCACATCGCGCCGAGTTCCATCGCCTGCCCGCTCTGCAGCGCCGAGATCCGGTGCCGGCTGCCCAGCGCCGCAATCTGTGCCATCACCGCCTTCACTTCGCCCGGCTTGATGTGGGTGATGTGGACCGTGACGCTGCCCTCGAGCTGGGCCAGCTCGGCGCCGAGCATCGACGGGCACAGGTGGCTGGAGATCTTGGCCAGGGCACGCTCTTCGTCGCTGAATGCGGTTTCAATCACCAGATGCGCCAGCGGCAGGCTGCGCAGGCGCTGCCACAGCGCCGGGTTGGGGCCGGTGTCGCCAGTGAACACCCACGCGCCGGCGTCGCTACCCCCTTCTCGCGGTAGCACCGCAAAGCCGACGGCCGGGACGGTGTGCGTGGCGGGCAGTACCTCGATGCGGTGCGCGCCCAACGCCAGCACGTCGCCGACGGCAAAGGGCTCGAACGCCAGCATCGGCTTCTCGGCACTGGGCAGGCGCGTGAAGTCGGGCCAGATCACGCCGTTGAAGATGTGTTTGCGCAAGGCTTCGAGCGTGGCCGGCAAGGCGTGCACGACGATGGGCGGCGCGTTCACACGGCGCCGCGCCACGCTGTCGGCCAAGAGGCCGATGGACAGAACGTGGTCGAGGTGCGAGTGACTGATGCAGATGTGGTCGATGTGCGCCAGCTCGTCGAGCGTGAGGTCGCCCACGCCAGTGCCGGCGTCGATGAGCACATCGGCGTCGAGCAGGAAAGAGGTGGTGCGGCTGCCGGCGGCAATCGAGCCCGAGCAGCCGAGCACCCGGATGGTGGAAGCAGTCATCGGGGGGCCGCGTCGTCGCGGCCGGAGGGGCTCAAAGTTGGATGAATTGCATCTGCGTGCCGGCGAGTTCAATCACATCGCCGTTGCGCAGATGCGCGGAGTCGCCAGCCAGCTGGGAGCCGTTGACGGTGGGTTTGGCCACGCCTTCAACGTGCGCCAGCACATAGCCGCCCGGGCGCTTGGTGATGGAGGCCACCTGCACGCCGGGTTTGCCGACGGTGGTGACCACTTTGGTGAGCATGACTTCGCGGCCCGACGCGGCACCGTTGAGCACCTTGATGGCGGCGCCGCCGGGCGAGCTGTTCAGGCTGCCGAAGCCGGAGTTGACGCTGGCCGGCGCGGTGTGGGCGAAGGTGGCGCGGTCGCCGGTGGCCACCGAGGGCACCACGGCCCCCGGCTTCATGATCATGGTCTTCTCGTAGTCGACACCGTCTTCCACCAGGTACTTGATCTTGTACTTGCCGATCTCCACCGTGTCGTTGTGCGCCAGCAGCTGCTTCTTCACAGCCTTGCCGTTGATGTAGGTGCCGTTGGTGCTGTTCAAGTCTTCGATGAAGACATCGGAGCCCACCATCTGCAGCACGGCGTGTTCGCCGCTGACGGCGAGGTTGTCGATCACGATATCGTTGTAAGGCCGGCGCCCGAGCGTGGTCTTGTCCTTGGTGATCTGCACTTCCTTGATCACCACGCCGTCGAGCGACACCACCAGCTTGCCCATGCTTTGCCTCTTCTCTATATGTGCGGTCAGCGGCGGAACGGCGCCCACCAGGACTTCGAGGCCGCTGCCGGAGAACCTGGCGCACGCACCAGGACGACGGCGATATTATCCTTCCCGCCCGCATCATTGGCCGCGGCAATCAATGCGCGGCCGGCCTCGTCGAGCGAGTCGTAGCCTTGCAGCAACTGCGAGAGCGATTCGTCGTCGAGCATGTCCGACAAGCCGTCGGAGCACATCAGGTACAGGTCGCCCGGGTGAACCTCATGCTGGTGAATCTCCAGCAGCACAGTGTCTTCGACGCCCACGGCCCGGGTCACCAGGTTCTTGTTGGCCGAGAACGAGGCTTGTTCGGGGGTGATCAAGCCGGCGTCGATCTGCTCCTGCAACAGCGAGTGGTCGCGCGTCATCTGCATCAGGCGGCCGCTGCGCAGGCGGTAGGCGCGAGAGTCGCCCACATGGCCCATCAGCACGCGGGTGCCACGGAAGAGGGCCACCACCAGCGTGGTGCCCATGCCGGCGTACTGCGGGTTGGCGTTGGCGGCATTGAAGATGGCGCGGTTGGCGTTGTCGACGCAGATGTCCATCGCGCGGCGCACTTCGGCGTCGGTGGCGTTGGCGCCGGCCTCCACCAGCCAGCGGCCGAGCTCGCTCTTGATGAAACCGGTGGCCATGCCGCTGGCCACTTCGCCGGCGTTGTAGCCGCCCATGCCGTCGGCTAGCACGGCCAGCGAGCTGGTTTCGTCCAGGGCAACGGAGTCCTCGTTGTTGGAGCGCGCGCGCCCGGTGTCAGTGGCGCAGAAGTATTCGAGGTTCATGCACTGCGAAAGAGTTCGGCAGGAGCTGCGCTGAGAAGGGGCTGAGCGATTGTGCCCCGACTGCCAGGGCGCCTCGGCGCGGGGGGCTCACCGCACGCCGGGCGAACGTGCGATTTGCCGCGGTCAGAAAACACTTTGTTGCACGGCGCGCAGGGAGGCGGCCCAGGCGTCGCCGTCACGCTGGCGCTCGGCCGGCGAGCGGGCCAGCACCGGGGCCAGCACTGCGTCGAGGGCCGCCGCCTGCGCGGCGGGCAGATCAGGCCGCAACATGCGCACGGTTTGCGGCGCCTGGGTGGCCATGGCGCGCAGCAAGGCGCCCATCGTGTCGGCCTCGAAGGGCAGGCGGCCGGTGAGCAGCTCGAACAGCAACACGCCCAGCGAGTACAGGTCACCGGCCGCGTCGGCGCGTGCGCCGGCCAGCATTTCCGGGGCCATGTAGGCCGGTGAGCCGAGCAGCACGCCGCTGCGCGTGGCTTCGGCGTCGACGGCGCGTGCCAGGCCGAAGTCGGTGAGCTTCACGCTGCCCGTGGCCGGGTCGTACATCACGTTGGCCGGCTTGACGTCGCGGTGCACCACGCCCGCGCGGTGGGCGAAGGCCAGGGCTTCGGCCACCCGGGCAGCGATGTCCAGCGCCAGCGCTTCGGGCAGCAGGCGGCTCGGGCGGGTGTACCGGCCCAGGTCGCTGCCGGTGAGCAACTCCATGGCGATGTAGCCCATGCCGCCCTCCAGCACGGCACCGTGGGTGACGACGATGCCGGGATGGTGCAGCCGGATCGCGTTCAGGGTTTCGTGTTGGAAGCGGCCCTGGGCGCCGGCCAGGGCCGGGTCACCGGGTTGGCCCAAGGCAACGCCCTTGACCGCCAGCGGTGCGCCATCGGCCTCGTCGAAAGCAAGGTACAGCGCGCCCATGGCGCTGCGCGTCAGCAAGCGCTCGATGCGCACGCCGCCCAGCCGCGTGCCCGCGGCCAACTGGCCGTTGGCGTGGAGCGATTCAGGGTGGGCGGCCATGCGCCGGGCACGTTAGCACGCGGCGGCGCCGCGGGCCGATGGGGCCTCAGTGACTTACTTGACGACCAGCACCGGTACGGTGGCGTGCTCGATCGCGCTTTGCGCCACCGAGCCGAGCAACGCAGCGCTGGCAGCGCCCACGCCGCGTGCGCCCATCACGATCATGTCGCAGGCCTGCTCGCGGCAGACTTCGGCAATCGTCGGGCCGGGCTCGCCGACGCGCGAATGGTCATGGTGGGCCAGGCCGGCGGCGTCGAGCGCGGCGCGCGCCGGCGCCAGGGCCTCTTCGCTGCGCTCGCGGTGGTAGTCGTCCAGTGTCTGGCCGGACAGGAAGCGGTTGACGTCGCCCGACAGCGGGCGCTGCACGCTGAGCAGGTGCACGTCGAGCGACTCGCGGTCGCGCAGGTCCTGGCGCAAGCCGATCAGGTGCTGCACCGCCTTGAGCGCGCCTTCCGAGCCGTCGACCGCCAGCAAGACGCGTTGCAGCCCGGCAGGCGTGGCCACCACCGCGGCGCGCGGTTGGGCGGCCGCGTGGGCGGCCGTTGCCGCATTGCGCCGCGAGGCCAGCCACTTGCCCACCAGCACCACGCCCACGGCGCCGGCCACTTCCACGATGGTGGTCGTGGCACCGCCCAGGCCGATGAAGAAGCCTTCGACAGATTGGTCATGCACCAGCATTTCGCCGGCGACGAAGCCCAGCAGGGCCGCACCCAGGACGATGATGACGGGGAAGCGCTCCATGACCTTCATCAGCACCTGGCTGCCGAAGATGATGAGCGGGATCGACAGCCCCAGGCCGATGACCAGCAGCAGGGTGCGCGCCGCGGGTGGGCCGCTCTCGGCCGCCGCAGCCACGGCGATGACGTTGTCCAGGCTCATCACCAGGTCGGCGATGAGGATGGTGCGCACCGCCGTCCAGAGATTGCTGGCGGTCTTGGTGCCGCCTTCGTGGTCGCCCTCGGGCACCAGCAGCTGAACGCCGATCCAAAACAGCAGCGCCGCGCCGATCAGTTTCAGGTAGGGGTAGTGAAGCAGTTCGACGGCAAACAGCGTCAGCACCACGCGCAGCACGATGGCCGCGGCGCTGCCGAACAGCACCGCCTTGTTGCGCTGGCTTTCGGGCAGGCCGCGGGCGGCCAGGGCAATGACCACTGCGTTGTCGCCCGACAGCAGGATGTTGACCCAGACGATCTTGCCCAAGGCGATCCAGAAGGTCGCGTCTGACAGCTGTTCCATGATTCCTCCTCAGGCCAGGGGCGCTAGCGTGCGACCCTCCGACCCATGAGCGAGTTTAGGGGCCGGCGCCCCCGCGCGATGCTGCGGGTGCTACCTATGCCGTCAGAGCAGCGCCTTGAGCAGCCGGCCCATCTCCGATGGATTGCGGGTCACGGTGAAACCGCACTCCTCCATCACCGCCAGTTTGGCGTCGGCCGTGTCGGCGCCACCCGAGATCAGCGCACCGGCATGGCCCATGCGCTTGCCGGCTGGGGCCGTCACGCCGGCAATGAAGCCGACGATGGGTTTCTTCATGTTGGCTTTGCACCAGCGCGCGGCCTCGGCTTCGTCGGGCCCGCCGATCTCGCCGATCATGATCACGGCGTCGGTGTCGGGGTCGTCGTTGAAGGCGCGCATCACATCGATGTGCTTCAACCCGTTGATCGGGTCGCCGCCGATGCCGACCGCGCTGCTCTGGCCCAGGCCGATCTCGGTCAATTGCGCCACGGCTTCGTAGGTCAGGGTGCCGGAGCGGCTGACCACGCCGATGCGGCCCTTGCGGTGGATGTGGCCCGGCATGATGCCGATCTTGATTTCTTCCGGCGTGATCAGGCCGGGACAATTCGGGCCCAGCAGCAGCGTGCGCCGGCCGGTGGCGGCTTCGCGTGCGGCCATGCGGTTGCGCACTTCGAGCATGTCGCGCACCGGAATGCCTTCGGTGATGCAGACCACCAGATCGAGATCGGCCTCGACGGCTTCCCAGATTGCCGCGGCAGCGCCGGGGGGCGGCACGTAGATCACGCTGACGGTGGCGTCGGTGGCGGCCTTGGCGTCCTTGACGCTGGCGTGGATCGGGATGCCCTCGAAATCTTCGCCGGCCTTCTTCGGGTTCACTCCCGCCACGAAGCAGTTCTTGCCATTGGCGTAGTCGCGGCAACCCCGGGTGTGGTACTGGCCGGTCTTGCCGGTGATGCCCTGGGTGATGACGCGGGTGTCTTTGTTGATGAAGATGGACATCGAGCTCTTCCTTATTTCACGGCTGCGACGATCTTCGTCGCAGCTTCGGCCATCGTGTCGGCACTGATGATCGGCAGGCCCGATTCCTTCAACAGCTTCTTGCCCAGATCTTCGTTGGTGCCCTTCATGCGCACGACCAGCGGGACCGACAGGTTGACGGCCTTGCAGGCGGCAATCACACCCTCGGCGATGGTGTCGCACTTCATGATGCCGCCGAAGATGTTGACCAGGATGCCCTTGACGCTCTTGTTGGCCAGCATGATCTTGAAGGCCTCGGTGACCTTCTCAGCCGTGGCGCCGCCGCCGACGTCCAAGAAATTGGCCGGCTCGCCGCCGAACAGCTTGATGGTGTCCATGGTGGCCATCGCCAGCCCGGCGCCGTTGACCAAGCAGCCGATGTTGCCGTCCAGCGAGATGTAGCTCAGGTCGAACTTGCTGGCCTCGATCTCGGCCGGGTCTTCTTCATCGAGGTCGCGGTAGGCAACGATCTCGGGGTGGCGGAACAAGGCGTTGCTGTCGAAGTTGAACTTCGCATCGAGGGCCTTGATGTGGCCGTTGCCCTCGAGGATCAGCGGATTGATCTCGGCCAGGCTGGCATCGGTGTCCATGTAGCAGCGATAGAGCTTCTGGAACACCTCGACCGCCTGGGCCTGGCTGGCCGGGGGCACGCCGATGCCGGCAGCGAGTTGCTGCGCCTTGGCGTCGCTCAGGCCCTCGAGCGGGTTGACGAAGACCTTGAGGATCTTCTCGGGTGTGTCGTGAGCCACGGCCTCGATGTCCATGCCGCCCTCGCTGCTGGCGATCAGGGCCACGCTCTGGGTGGCGCGGTCGGTCAAGGCGGCGACGTAATACTCCTTCTTGATGTCGGCGCCTTCTTCCACCAGCAGGCGCCGCACCTTCTGACCGGCTGGGCCGGTCTGGTGGGTCTTCAACTGCATGCCCAGGATCTCGCCCGCCAGCTTGCCGACCTCTTCCAGCGAGCGGGCCAGCTTGACGCCCCCGCCCTTGCCGCGGCCGCCAGCGTGAATCTGCGCCTTGACGACCCACACGCCGCCACCGAGCTTTTGCGCGGCCTCACTGGCTTCCCGGACCGAGAAAGCGGGGTAGCCGCGCGGAACGGGCACACCGAACTGGCGCAGGAGTTCCTTGCCTTGGTATTCGTGGATCTTCATGGGCTTGGGGCAGGTAGGTCGAGGGCCGGGGCCAAGCCCCGGGGCGCAGCGCAGGGTGCACGCTTTTCAGATTCTGCAGTTGTCAGGTTTCGCGACGCTGACGCGTGCGCCCCGGAAGCCTCAGGGGCTGGCGGGCGCGTTGCACTTTAGCATCGCGCCCGGCGGGCGTCAGGCACCGCCGTCGTCGCCGCGGGCGCCACGGACGACGCGCCGAATGGCCTCGGCAGAAAAGCCACGGCCCGCCAGGAAACGCATCTGGCGCGCCTGCTCGGCAGCACTGTCGGGCGGTGTGCCGCCGTACTTGCGCAGCCAAACGGCGTGGGCGCGGGCCAGTTCGCTGTCTTTCAGGCGCCCGGCGGTTTCGCTGTCTAGCACTGCGCCATGCTGGCTCAGTTCCTGGCGGATGCGCAGGTTGCCGTAGCGCGCACTGCGCGCGTTGACGCGAGACTCGACGAACCGGGCGTCGCTGAGGTAGCGATGCGCCTGCAGCCAGTCGAGCAGCGCGTCGACTTCGGCTTGCGGGTCAGGCGCGCTTTGGCTATCGCCCTCTGGGGTGCCGTCTGCCGCCGCGGCCGCAGCTGCATCGGCAGCACGCTGGCGTGCCAGCCGCAGCAGCTTGCGCCGCAGCTCCACGCGGCTTTGCTCGCGCTGCGCTAACCATTGCAGCGCCCGAGCCTTCAGCGACAGCGGCGGAGCGGGCACAACACATTGCCTGGAGTTGTCAGGATCAGCCGACGGACTGCCTCCCAGCAAACGCCGCGGATCCGGCTTTGCCGGCTCGCTGACGTGCCTTGCAGGCCGCATGGCTGCGCGACGCAGCCATTCCTCGGCCCGCTCACGCCGACGCAGGTCGGCGTGGAGCCGCGGGCCTCGGGGGTGGTCTCATCCTAGGCTTCAGCCGCCGGCAGCAGCGGGATGCCCATCGACTCGCGCACCTTGTTCTCGATTTCCATCGCGATTTCGGGGTTCTCGCGCAGGAACTCGCGGGCGTTGTCCTTGCCCTGGCCGATCTTCTCGCCGTTGTAGGCGTACCAGGCGCCGCTCTTCTCGAGGATGCGGGCGTTGACGCCCATGTCGATGATCTCGCCCTCGCGGCTGATGCCTTCGCCGTACAGGATGTCGAACTCGGCCACCTTGAACGGCGGCGCGACCTTG
>JANNFB010000371.1:0-83851 GCA_031379365.1 Burkholderiales bacterium | reverse complement strand
GCGCGTGAACGGTGACGTGGCGCGCTGGAAGAAGCTGGCCGCCGAGAAGCAGATTCGCGCGGATTGACGCGGAGGTCTGCGGCGGCACTTTCAGGAGGTCATCGCGCGGTTGCGGTGGGCAGCCATCCAACGGCTGCCGTCGTTTGCCGACGCAGGCTGATCAAGGCAGCACGACGTTGAACTCGTTGGCTGCGCTGGCAAAGTGGCCCCGCACCGCGGGGCTGCCCATGTTCGACGTGATGCTCGTCGAGACGCTCTGCACGCCGA
The DNA here is from genome assembly GCA_031379365.1 of Burkholderiales bacterium. Lineage (GTDB taxonomy): Bacteria > Pseudomonadota > Gammaproteobacteria > Burkholderiales > Burkholderiaceae_C > CADEEN01. The sequence goes on along the minus strand of JANNFB010000371.1, from coordinate 83,584 downwards.
GCGTCGAGAACCGGACGGCAAAGACACCGTTGCCGACGATGCGGCCGAAATTGACGAGAAAGGTCTTGGGGGTGAAGGTCGCGCTGGGATCGCTTGAGTTCAAGGCCACGGTGTAGGACCCCTTGTCGAAGCCGCAGGCCACGCGGATGCTGCCGGGCACGGGCGCACCGCGTGCCACCGCCTTCGGCGCGGCGGTGCTGGGTACAGGCGCCGCTGGACAGGCGGCAACGCCGGGTTCGACGTAGTGGAAGCTCTGGCAAGCGCCATGCTCTGCCCCCGAGGCAAAGGCGAGCCACACCAGGGCTTTGCAAACGGCCCTCACCGCGGTCCTGTGGCTCTCGCGGTGCGCAAGGTGCCCAGCAAGGGCAACGCGCGCACCCGCCGGTCGCGCAGGCACGGGGGTTTCACTTCACAGTGAGCACGTAGTTCGCCAGCGCGCGCGCCTCGGCGGCCGACACTTGTGGCTGCGGGGGCATCACGTCTTCGCCCCACACCCCCGTGCCACCGCGCCGGATCTTCTTCGCGAGCACCTCGGCGGCGTTCTTCTGATCCGCGTACTTGGCAGCGATCTCCTTGAAGTTGGGGCCGTACTTTCTCTTCTCGAGCTGATGACAGGCGAGACAGTTCTTTTTCACGACCAGGTCGTAGTCCGCACACACCGGCCCGGCAACGCCCAGCAAGCCAGCCACGCCGATCGCGGCAATCCATCGAAGCATGATTCGCAACGGGTTCTCCTTCTTCCTGCAAAAAGACAAACGCGCTGCCTCGCTCTTGCGCGGCAGCGCGATTGCGCGTTGCTTTACTGCGGCATCACTCCGGCTTCACGCGGATGATCTTGCCCTGGTCTTCGAGCGCGACATACAGATCGCCGTCCGAGCCCAGTTCACAAGCGCGGAAGCGTCCGGCCACCGTGGGCCAGGGGAAGTCGGTCTTCTTGGCGGTCAGGCCGTCGGCGCTGATCTTCAGCAGATCGAGCCGGTTCCCCACCGGCGTGCCGTGAATGCCGATGCCTGCATAGCCGACCACCATCTGGCCGTTCCAGTCCTTCCACTTCGCCCCCGACAGGAAGACGTTGCAGAACATACCCTGCGACAGCCCGTTGTTATTCCACGCCGGTTTCATCGCCTTGGGGTAGGTCTTCAGGTCGGTCATGGGCATGTAGGCCGCACGCTTCTTGGGGTCCATGGCGCCCATCTGGTTGGGCGAGTAGCCGCAGTAATCGTCGGGGCAGTCCTTGCGGCCTGCCATGTTGGGGCGCGGGTCCCAGCCGGCGTTGCCGCCGTTTGTCAGTGCCGTCACTTCATCACTGTGCCACGGGCCGTTCTCGGCAGTGAACGGTCGGTTGTCGCCGGGTCGGAAGGCAATGCCTTGCGGATTGCGGTGACCGTAAGTGAACACGCGCGGATCGAAGCCGGCCGGGGGCTTGTTGTCCGGTGCGGCCTTGCCGTCCCTGTCGATCCGCAGCACCTTCGCGCCGATGTAGGTCGGGCTCTGGGGCGCGATGCCCAGGTGGTTGTCGCCTGTTGTCACGTACAGGAAACCATCGGCGGGGCTGAAGCGGATGCGCCCGCCGTTGTGCGCGCCGGGACCGCCGAACGGGTGCTTGGTGGCCTTGGGCTTGTAGCCGATGTCGCCGACGATGTCGATGCGATCCGATACGGCCGTCATCGTGTCGTTGAGCTTGAAGCGCATCACCCGGTTGCCCAGCTTGCCACCGAGGTTGGAGCTGGAGTACACATAGATGTAGCGGTTGCTGGTGAACTGCGGGTCGATCGCCACACCCATCATGCCGGCCTGTCCGTCACAGAACAGGTCGGCACTCGCCGACGAGTAGCCGGCGGTGGTGCCGACGCCATGCAACTTGTTGATGGCGCCTGACGCCATTCGAACGGAAAGTCCCTTGCACTTTTCGGTGAAGAACATGGTGCCGTCCTTCATGAACGCCATGTCCCAAGGTGAATCCAGCTTGTCGACGAAGACATCCGTCGAAACGGTCGGTGCAGCCGCGTACAAGCCGCCCGATAGCGCCAAGCCAACCGTGGCTGTCAACGCAATTCTCATCATGTGGGCCATGTTTACTCGCTCCTGTGTTTGGTGATTTGGTCGAAGACGGTTTCCATCCGTCCAACCGCTGGCGAAGCCTCTTGCTGCTGTCATGTCGGAAGCGGTCGGGGTGCCAATGGGACTGCACACGCCGCACCTCAGCCAGTCGTGTAAACCCGAGTTCTGGCCAGCGGCTGCTCGCTGCTGTGCGCTGGGCGTTCACTCAGCCGCGCGGCAACCCCACCACGGGCTTGCGCAAGCGCCCCTTTGCCCCTTCGTGGACCCGTCCACTGGCAGCGACTCAACCCACGCCGACCGACTCGATCCCGAGCGGCACAGGCCGATAGGGATGGGCCGCGAGCACGGCGTCGTCGATCACCAGGCCGAGGCCGGGCGATGACGGCACCGCCAGCTTGCCGTCTGCCAGGATGGCGCTCTGTGCGCTCACCAAGGTATCAAACAGGGGGCTCTCATCGAATTGCAACTCGAGCAAGTCGCACTCCGGGGCCACGGCAGCCACATGCAGACTGTGCTGACTGCAGACGGGCCCGGTGGGGTTGTGCGGCGAGAACTGCACCCCCGCGTCGGCAGCGCTCTGGGCAATGCGCAGCATCTCACGAGGGCCGCCGCAGTACTTCACGTCGGGCATCACGACGTCGTAAAGCGCTTCGTCGAAGAGCGTCTGGAAGGCAGCCAGGCCAACCTGGGTTTCAGCGGCGGCCAGCAGCACGCCCTGTTCGCGCGCCGCGGCTCGGATGCGGCGCAGGGCTGGCCAATGCGCCGGTGTCTCCGGCAGCGGGCATTCGAACCAGTGCAGGCGCGCGGGGGCGAGTGCGCGCAGCACCGCCAACGCGCGGGCCTCATCGAAGCGCCAATGGCAATCGACCATCAGGCGCGCGCCAGGGCCGATCGCATCGCGCAGGGCCAGCAGGCAGTTGATGCCGTGATGGATGCGGGCTTGGCCTTCGGCGCTGCCGCAGTTGTGCGGCGTCACACTGTCGAAGGGAGCGGCCTTGAAGGCCTTGAAGCCGCGTTGCTGTGCGCGCCGTGCCGTGGCGACAAAGCCGGCCGGGTTGCGCTGGGTCGTGGCGCGATTGATGTTGGCGTAGGCCATGACGGCTGCGCGCACCTGCGGTCCGAGCAGCGCGTGCGCCGGCACCCCCGCCTGCCGCGACAGCAAACCCAGCACGGCTTGCTGCAAGGCACTGACCACGGCATTGACAGACAGGCCGCCGGGCGCGTTGGGGTCGACCTGGAGTTGCCGAGCGGCCTCCTCCAAGCTCAGCCCGACGCATTGCACCGCCGCCCGCGCCGTGGCTTGCTCCAGCTCGGGTTCGCGGCCATTGAGCGAGGCCTCGCCCCAGGCCACCGCACCATCTTGCGCAAGCAACTCGACGAAGAACCAGTTGGTCTTGGCGGAGACGTTGAGAACGCGGGCGCGCACACTGGCAATGCGCGTCACACTTTCGGGGCCTTGTCGGGCTTGAGCGCCTTGTCGGCCACCGGCGCGCCCGCCTCTTTCCAGGCCGTGTAGCCGCCCTCGATGTGCGCCACCTTGGCCACGCCCATGTCCTGCAGCGTCTGCGTGGCCAGCGCCGAGCGCCAGCCCATGGCGCAGAAGAGCACGAACCGCTTGTCCTGCATGAACATGGGCTTGTGATACGGGCTGGCCGGATCGACCCAGAACTCGAGCATGCCGCGTGGCGCGTGGAAGGCGCCGGGGATCACGCCCTCGCGCTCGAGTTCGCGCACGTCGCGGATGTCGATGAACTGCACGTCGTCGCGGCCGTGCAGTTCGCGCGCGTCGTCGACGCTGTAGGTGGTGATGACGTCCATCGCGTCGTCGACCATCGATTTCACGGATTTCTTCATGACCTGGCCCTCACATCACGGTGTGATCGAAGTCGGCTTGCCCTGACAACCACTGCTCGATCTGGCCGCGGCGGTCGTTGCCCCAGAAAGGCTCGCCGTCGACGATGAAGAAGGGTGCCCCGAACACGCCAGCGGCAATCGCCGCCTCGTTCTCGCGCTTCAAGCGGTCCTTCCAGAGCAGATCGGTGTATGCGGCCTGGGCGGCAGCGGGGTCCAGGCCGTCCTCGGCCGCCACAGCGCCGAGCGTGGCCACGTCGCTGAGGTCGAGCCCGCGCGTGAAGTAGGCGCGCAGACCAGTATGTGCCCAGGCTGCGGCGCGCTGCGGCGACTGCGTGTCGTGCAGCCACCAGAAGATGCGCGCGGCGTTCTGGGTGGAGATCGGGAACTTGGCCGGCATCACATATGGCAGGCCGGCAAAGCGCGCCGAGCGGCCGAAATCGCGGATCGAGTACTCGCGCTTGATCGGGTGCGACACGGGGCTCTTCAACTCGGCCGCCTGAAAGGTCACCCCCAGCAGGATGGCATGCCACTCGACCGCTCGGCCGTGGCGCGCAGCCACCGCCTCGACCCACTCGCTGGCGATGTAGGAGTACAGAGACGAGAAGTCGAAGTAGAAGTCGATGGCGGGTTTCATTGCAAAGCAGCCTACACCCACCGCCGGAATTGTCCAGCGGCGGAGCCACTGCGGGGTGGGCCTATTTCCTCCAGAAACTCGCGGTGAACAGGACCAGGATGGAAAACAGTTCCAGGCGGCCCAACAGCATGGTGACCGTGCAGACCCAGGTCTGGAAGTCGCTCAGGCCCTGGTAGTTGGCCGCCGGGCCGACCTGGCCCAGACCGGGGCCGGTATTGTTGATGCAGGCGATGACGGCAGTGAAGGCCGTCACCACGTCCAGGCCCGAGAACAGCAGCAGCATGGTGGCCGTGACGATCACGGCGCCATAGAACAACATGAAGGCCAACACGGAGGACAGCACCTGCGCATCGACGGTGGCACCACCGAGCTTGACCGGCACCACCGCGCGCGGGTGCACGATGCGGCGCAATTCACGCCGCGCCCCCTTGAGCAGCAGCATGGCGCGAACCATCTTGATGCCGCCGCCGGTGGAGCCGGCGCAGGTGGCGAAGCAGCACAGGAAGAGCATGGCCACCGGCGCGAAGATCGGCCACTGCGCGTAGTCCACCGTGGCAAAGCCGGTGGTGGTGGCGATCGACACCACACTGAAGGCGGCATGGCGCAGCGACTGGAGAAAATCGGGGTAGACCCCGTGCGCCGTCAGAAACACGGCAATGCCGAACACCGAGACGACCATGGTCAACAAGAACATGCGCACTTCGCTGTCGCGCCACACACCGCGCAGGCTGCGCCGCTTCCAGGCCACGAAGTAGAGCGCGAAGTTGACGCCCGCGATGAGCATGAAGAGGACGGCGACAGCCTCGATGGCCGGCGAATCGAAATGGCCGAAGCTGGCGTCGTAAGCCGCGAAGCCGCCCAGGCCCATCGTCGAGCACATGTGCATGAAGGCATCGGCCCAGCCCATGCCCGCCACACGGTAGGCAAAGAAGCAGGCCAGCGCGATCGTGAAGTACACGACCCACAGGCCGCGCGCGGTTTCAGCGATGCGCGGCGTGAGCTTCTGGTCCTTCATCGGGCCCGGCGTTTCAGCCTTGAACAACTGTGAACCACCCACGCCCAGCAGCGGCAGGATGGCCACCGCCAGCACCAGGATGCCCATGCCGCCGAGCAGGACCATGAAGCAGCGCCACACATTGATCGAGGTCGGCAGCGTGTCCAGGCCGGTGAGCACGGTGGCCCCGGTGGTGGTGAGGCCCGACACCGCCTCGAAGTAGGCGTCGGTGAAAGACAGGCCGGGGATGTGAAACAGCAGCGGCAAGGTACCGAAGGCCGGCAGCACAGCCCACACCAGGCTGACGAGCAGGAAGCCGTCGCGCGGCTGCAGCTCGCGCTTGAAGCGTCGGCAGGCCAGGTACAAGCCCAGGCCCGCAAAGAAGGTGATCAGGATCGCCCCGTCGTAGGCCGGCAAGGCAGCGTCGCCGCCGAAGAAGGCAAAGCCCAAGGGCACCAGCATCGTCATGGCAAACAGCATGACGATGCCGCCGAGGATGGCCAGGACCGGCAGAACGCTTTGCATGACCCGTCAGCCGAAGAACGTAGCGGCGACCTGGAACAGCTTCTCGACCTCGCGCACCTGCTTCTTGCTCGACATGAAGACGATCACGCGGTCGCCGTTCTGCATCACGGTGTCGTGGTGGGCGATGATGACCTGGGGTGGTGGCGCGCTGCTGCCCTCGGCCAGCTTGGTCTGCCCCGCCACATCGCCTGGCACCGGCAGGCCGCGCACGATGGCACCGATCTGCACGCCGCGCGGCAGCGCCACCTGCTCGACACGCCGGCCCGAAACGCGGCAGGAGCCGGCGTCGCCGCGCACCACGGCCTCGATCGCCTCGGCCGCACCGCGGCGCAGCGAGTGCACCGCCTCGATGCCGCCCCGCCGCACATAGGCCAGCAGCTCGCCGATGACGGCGTGCGCCGGTGACAAGGCAATGTCGATCGTGGTGCCCTGCACCAGGTCGGCGTAGGCCTTGCGGTTGATGAGGGCCAGCACGCGGCGCGCGCCCATGCGCTTGGCCAGCAGGCCGGCCATGATGTTGTCTTCGTCGTCGCTGGTGAGGGCCAGGAACAGATCCATGTCCTGGACGTTCTCGTCCGCCATCAACTCTTCGTCGGTGGAGTCGCCGTGCAGCACCAGCATGTCGCTCGGCAGCTGTGAGGTGAGGTAGTCGCAGCGCGCGCGGTTGGTCTCGATGATCTTGACATGCACCTGGCCACGCAGCTGGCGCGCCAGGCGCAGGCCGACCTTGCCGCCGCCGGCGATCATGACGCGCTTGACCGGCCGGTCCATCTTGCGCAGCGCGCCCAGCACGGCACGCAGCGAGCCGGTGGCGGCCAGCACGAAGACTTCGTCGCCGGGCTCGATGCGCGTGCTGCCGACCAGCTCCGTCAGCGGCTTGTCCTGCCGGTAGATGGCGACGATGCGCATCTCCGCGGCTGGCACCAGTTGCGGGATCTCCGCCAGGCTGTGCTGCACTAAGGGCCCGCCCGCTACCGCCCGCACCGCCACCAGGCTGAGCAGGCCCTCGGCGAACTCCAGCACCTGCAGCGCCTCGGGGTACTCGATCAGCTTGCCGATGGTGCGCGTGACCGACTCTTCCGGACAGATCACGCGGTCGACCGCGAAGCCGTCGCGCTCGGCCACCAGGGGCGTGCCGTCCTCGAACTCCGGGCTGCGCAGGCGGGCGATGGTGGTCGGCACGTTGAACAACTGGTGCGCGATCTTGCAGGCCACCAGGTTGGTCTCGTCGAGCGGCGCGCAGGCAATGAACAGGTCGGCGTCTTCGATGCCGGCCTCGCGCAGCACGGAGGGCTGGATACCGTTGCCGGCCACGCCCTTGAGGTCCAGGCGGTCCTGCAAACTGGCCAGGCGAGACGGATCGACGTCGATGACGGTGATGTCGTTCTGCTCCGAAGCCAGGCTCTCGGCCACGCTCTCACCCACACGCCCGGCACCGAGGATCAGGATATTCATGGGCCGCGATCTTACGCACGGCCGCTGAGGCAGCGCCGGCCATCCGCTGCGCTACGCTCGGCCCATGGAAAACCTGCGCCGACTGTGGCAGCCCCGCAAGGGCCTGTTTTGGATGATGCTCGGCTTCAACGCGCTGTCGTCACTGTGCACCTGGGCCATGCGGGCCCTGCCGTTGAACACACTCGGCCTGTTGTTGATCGGCGCCATTGCGCTGCTCAACGTGGCCTTCGGGTTGCTGGCGGCGTGGAAGCTGATGCGCGGCGATTGACGGCACGGCGGCCGCAAACAGAAACGGCCTGGACGATGCATCCAAGCCGTTGATTTGACTGGTGGCCTGGGGCGGAATCGAACCACCGACACGCGGATTTTCAATCCGCTGCTCTACCAACTGAGCTACCAGGCCGTAAGGGATCGGGATTATAGCCAGGGGCCTTGGCCTCGCCGCGGCCCTAGCCGCCGCGCTTGCTGCGCGCCAGGTCCACGCCGAGTTGCTTGAGCTTGCGGTAAAGGTGCGTGCGCTCCAGGCCGGTCTTCTCGGCCACGCGGGTCATCGAGCCGTTCTCCTTGGCCAGGTGGAACTCGAAGTAGCTCTTCTCGAAGGCGTCGCGGGCTTCGCGCAGCGGGCGGTCGAGGGCGAAACTCTGTTCGCTCTGCGGGCCGACCGGGGCAGCGGCGATGTGGCTGTGGCCCACCATCGATGGCAAGGCTTCATGCAGGTAGGCGATGTCCGTGCGCATCGCGCCCAAGGCCCCGGGGGGCGCGGCCGCGGCCTGCGCACCGAAGGGGGCGGGGACCTGGCTCGGGCGCGGTGCCGGCTTGGCCAGGGCCTGCTCCACCGCGCGCAGCAACTTCTGCAGCGTGATGGGCTTCTCGAGGAAGGCGATGGCGCCGAACTTGGTCGCCTCGACGGCGGTGTCGATGGTGCCGTGGCCGCTCATCATGATCACCGGCATCGTCAGCTGGCCGCAGGCGCCCCACTCCTTGAGCAGCGAGATGCCATCGACATCGGGCATCCAGATGTCGAGCAAGACCAGTTCGGGCTTCATGCGCTCGCGCACGGCGCGCGCCTGAGCGGCGTTCTCGGCCAACTCGACGGCGTGGCCCTCGTCGGTGAGGATTTCCGACAACAGCGCGCGGATGCCGAGTTCGTCGTCAACAACAAGGATGGTGGCCATGGAGACTCAGTGCACCTGCGAGTCCGCAGGCTGGGTAAGGTCGGCGCCCGGCGCGGCGGCGAGGTTGGAAAATGATAGCGAAACTTGCGCCCCGACCGCCGTGCCGTCGGCCGGCCCGTTGGCGGCGTTGCCGATGCGCACCCGCGCGCCATGCTCGTCGGCAATCTTCTTGACCACCGCCAGGCCGAGCCCGGTGCCCTTGCTCTTGGTGGTCACGTAGGGCTCAAACGCGCGCTTGAGCACCTTGTCGGCGAAGCCCGGCCCATTGTCGTGCACTGCGAGTCGCACCGCGCGCACCTCCCCCAATTCATTGCGCACCGGCTCGGTGGCTATGCGCACCTGGCCTGCCGGCCGGTCGGCGACGGCGTCGAGCCCGTTCTGCACCAGGTTGTGGATGACCTGGCGCAGCTGGGTCGCGTCGCCAACGATCCAGGGCAAGGCCTGGGCACAGTTCGAGACCAGCCGCCCGCTGTCGCTCGGCTCACCATACAGCCCCAGCACCTCGCCCACCAGCGCATTCAGGTCCAAGGGCGCCAGCTTGGCGGCCGGCAGGCGGGCGTAGTCGCGGAACTCGTTCACCAGCTGCTTCATGGCCTGGACCTGCGTCACGATGGTGGCCACGGAGCGGGTCAGCAGGCTGGCATCGTCGGGCTGCAGCTTGGCCGCCAACTTGTGCTCCAGGCGCTCGGCGGAGAGCTGGATCGGCGTCAGCGGGTTCTTGATCTCATGCGCCAGGCGGCGTGCCACTTCGCTCCACGCGGCCGAGCGCTGGGCCGACACGACCTCGCTGATGTCGTCGAAGACCAGCAGGCGCGCGTCCATCGGCAAGGTGGCGCCACGCAACAACAGGCTGAGGGTCTCGGCGCCGGGCAGTTGCAGCTCGAACGAGTCCTGCCAATGGTCGCGTTCGCCGGCTTCCGGGCTGGCGCGGTGCAACTCGAAGCGCTGCCACACCACCAGCGCGAGGGCTTCCAGGCCGGGCACATCGGCCAGCATGCGGCTGCGGTAGGCCGACAAAGGCAGCTTCAGGATGCGCGTGGCACCGGGGTTGACGGTGTCGATGCGGCGCTCGGCATCGAACACGATGACGCCCGCGGTCAGGCTGTCGAGAATGGTCTGCAGGTGCGTGCGGGCGCTTTCGAGCTGGTTCACGCCGCGCTGAACCTGTTCACGTGCGTGCCCGAGTTGCTCGGTCATGTCAGCGAAGCTGCGCGTCAGGCCGCCTATCTCGTCGCGCGCCGTCGAGACCGGTTTCGCGGTCAGGTCGCCGGCCGCCACTTGTTTCACGCCTTCGGCCAGCAACAACAGTGGTCGGGCCAGTTGCGTGCCGAGCACGGCGGCCAGCAGCACGGCGCCAAACACGGCCAGGATGAGTGCCAGCGTGAGGGTACCGATGTACATCTTGCGCAGGCCGTCGCGCGCCAGCGCGCGCTGCTGGTACTCGCGGTAAGCGCTCTGCACCGCCAGGGCGTCGCGGGCCACACCGGTCGGCACCGGCTGGGCCACGAGCAGGAAACGCTCTTCACTGCCCAAGAGAATGTCGTTGGACGGGAGGCGCGCCAGCGCCCGCACACGGGCCCGAGGGTCCGCGCCGGGGGCAAGCTCATCGTCGAGGCCTTCGATCTGGCTCACCACGCGCTGGCTGCGCGCCTGGCGCAACATGGCCGTGCTCGGCCGGTCGGGGGCCATGCCGGCGGCACTGCCGCTGCCACTGGCCAGGATCTGGCCACCCGCGCCGATGATGGCGACGTCTTGCGCCGAAAGCTGCTCGCGCAGCCGCTCGAGCGTCAGTGGCGCCGGCAGGCCGCGGGTTTCGCCCAGGCGGTCGGCGGCGACACGGGTCTTGGCCCCCAGATCGTTGACCAGGGCCTCGAGGGTTCCCCGCCCCAGGTCCAGGCCGGCATCGAGCGCACCCTGCACGCGCGCGTCGAACCAGACCTCGATGCTGCGCGACACGAACTGGTAACTCACGGTGTAGATCACCGCCCCCGGCAGCACACCCACCAAGGCGAAGATGCTGGCCAGCCGAATCAACAGCAGGGTGCCGAACTTGCCCTGGCGCTTGCGCACCACCAGCCGCACCGCGGCCAGCACGATCACCAAGGCGAGCAACGCGGCCACCGTGATGTTGAGCCAGAACAGCCAGACGAACTGCCGCTCGTAGAAAGCCGGCGCATCACCGGTCAGCGCGACCACGAAGGCCAGCACCAGGGCCACACCGGTGGCGGCCACCAGCGTCACCACCCAGCCCCAGCGCGCCGACTTGGTCATCGGCCCGTCACTTCCCCGGATCGACAGCCAGGCGCACGCTTCGCTCCACGCCCAGCGACCACTCACTTGCGCCGCTGATGCCGCCCAGACTGATCTGCATTGGACGCGGCAGCTGGGATGTATCCAGGCGCCAGCTGAACTCGATGTAGTGGCGGCCGTCGGGCTCTACATCGCGCCCGTCGGCGACGCGCCAACCGCTGCTGCGGGTCATGGCGGACATCGCCTCCGCCAGGGTGGGGAAACTCTGGCCCAGGCCCCCCTGGCTGATGCGCCAGGTCGACGTCAGCGGCTGGAAGCTGAGCCGCCAGTCGCGGACGACCCGCCCGGCTCGCTCGTCGCGCCAATACCAGCGGGGTCGCCACAGCGTGGCCTGGGCGCTGAAGTAGACCGGCACCCCGCGCAAAACCGCCGCTTCGACAGCCGGCGGCAGGGTCACACGCAGTTGGTAGTCCAGGCTGACGGCGGCGTCGTCGCGGTTGGCCCTGAGCTCGAGCACTTCGACGCCTTGGGCCCAAGCGGGCACAGGCAGCCAGCAGGCCCACAGCATCATGGCGACGATCCAGCCCGAGACGATGACCCACCCCGGGCGCCGCGTCGCGCGGTGCCCGAGGGGCTGGCACACCGCAACGAAGCAAGGCATGGAGGCGCTCAGGGTTTGTGGATCAGGGCGTAGAAGAAGCCGTCTGCCGTCGGGACTGCAGTCTGGGCATTGTCCGGCAGGGGCAGCAGGTGGCCCGGGGCGGCGGGGTCGAGACGGGCGGCGCCTGGCCCCAGGCGTTGCAAAAAAGCGTCGATCTGGCGCTGCCCTTCAGCCGGAAACACGGAGCAGGTGGCGTACAGCAGGCGCCCACCCGGGGCCAGCAGCGGCCACAAGGCATCGAGCATTTGCGCCTGCAAGCGTGCCAGGGTGGTGATGTCTTCGGGCCGGCGCAGCCAGCGGATGTCTGGGTGTCTGCGCACGATGCCCGACGCGGTGCACGGCGCGTCGAGCAGGATGGCGTCGAAGGGCCGTCCGTCCCACCAGGCCGCCGGCTGGCAGGCGTCGCCACAGCGCAGCGTGGCGGTCAGCTGCAGCCGGTTCAGGCCTTCCTGGACCCGACCCAGCCGGGTCGCATCGTTGTCGAGGGCCAGCACATCGAGGTCGGCCAGCTCGAGCAGGTGGGCCGTCTTGCCACCCGGTGCAGCGCATGCGTCCAGCACGCGCTGCCGAGCAGGCGCCAGGCCGCCTTGCAGCAAGAGCGGCGCCGCGCGTTGCGCAGCCGCGTCCTGCACCGAAACCTCGCCTTCGGCGAAGCCGGGCAACTGGCCTACCGGGCAGGGCTCGGCCAGCACCAGCGTGTGCTCACCCAGGCACACGGCCGCCTGCCCCTGGGCCGCCAGGCGCTGCACATAAGCCGCGGCCGTGCCGCGCCGGGCATTCACACGCAGGGTCATGGGGGGGTGGCGGTTGGCCTCGTTCAGCAAGGCCTGCCAATGGGTCGGCCAGTCGTGTTTGAGGCGCTCGATCCACCACAACGGGTGGTTGAAGGCGCCAACGGGCTGGCGCTCTGCGGCGGCAACCAAGGCCGAGCGCTCACGAACGAAGCGCCGCAACACGGCATTGACGAAGCCCACGGCGGCGGGCGTGCGCTGGTGCGCGGCCTGCACGGCCTGGTCGACCAGGGTGTGGTCGGGGTAGGCCGGACGCCCCCCCACGGCCGGTGGCCAAAGCAGCGCAATCGCGGTCACCAGCAGGGCGTCGACCGCTGGCGGCGGCGCCTTGGCGGCCACGATGCTGCGCACGGCCTGCGCGCCGCCCAGGCGGCGCAGCGCCTCGAAAGCCAGCGCCTGGGTCCCGCCACGGGCGGGGGTCGGCACGCGGCCGATCAGTTCGGTGAGCGAGCGGCCCTCGCCGACCCCCTGCACCATGTCGGCGGCGTGGTTCAGCAGGTGCGACAGAGCGATCGAGGGCGGCGGGGCTGAACTCACGCTGGCAGTCTAGGGCCTGCCGCGGGAGCAGCGAATCAGCAAAGCGGCACAATCAGCAGCCCAGCCCTAGCCAGGAATGCGCGATGCCCAACCCGACCATGCCGATTTTTCGAAGCGAGGACGACCTGGCGAACCTGCCCGCGTCCGAACGCATCCGCTACCGGCTGGTGGGCGCCGACTGCCGCTACCACGCCAACGACAACATCGCCGCGTACATCCGCGACGGCGAGATCGACGAGTTGAAGGCCGAGGTCCAGGCGCAGATGCAGGGGGTGCTCGAGGCCCTCGTGATCGACACCGACAACGATCACAACACCAATGACACCGCCAAGCGCGTGGCCAAGATGTTCATCGACGAGGTCTTCCGCGGTCGCTACGTGAAGCCGCCGACGGTGACCGAGTTTCCGAATGCGTCGCGCCTGAACGAGTTGATGATCGTCGGCCCGATCAAGGTGCGCAGCGCCTGTTCACACCATCTCTGCCCCATCCTGGGCCGGATCTGGATCGGCATCATGCCCAACGAGCACTCGAACCTGATTGGCCTGTCGAAGTACGCCCGTATCTGCGACTGGATCATGAGCCGGCCTCAGATCCAGGAAGAGGCTGTGATCATGCTCGCCGACGAACTGCAGGACCGCGTCAAGCCCGACGGCCTGGGCATCGTGATGGAGGCCGATCACTTCTGCATGCACTGGCGCGGCGTGAAGGACGACGAATCGATGATGACCAATTCGGTGATGCGCGGCGCCTTCCTCAAGGATGCCAACCTGCGGCGCGAATTCCTCTCGCTGCTGTCGAAGAAAAACGGGAGCTGAGCATGCTTGTCCGCCTGATGTATGCCAGTCGTGCCGTGCCTGCGGTCGACCAGGAAGAGCTCATCGCCATCCTGAAGAAGAGCAAGGCCAACAACCCCAAGGCCGGCGTCACCGGTGTGCTGTGCTTCTCCGAGGGCATCTTCATGCAAGTGCTCGAAGGGGGGCGCGTCGCCGTCAATCACCTCTACAACCGCATTGCCGCCGACGCGCGCCACAGCGACGTCGTGCTGCTGCACTACGAAGAGATCGCGGAGCGGCGCTTCGCAGGCTGGTCGATGGGCCAGGTCAACATGGCGCGCCTCAACCCCGCCCTGCTGCTGAAGTACTCGGAGTGCGCCAAGCTCGACCCCTACGCGGTCAGCGGCAAGGTCTCGATGGCCCTGTTCGAGGAACTGGTGGCCACCGCCGCCGTGATGGGTCAGGCCTGACCCTAAGCTTCGCGCGCAGCGCTCAGGCCAAGGTATCGGCCCAGATCGTCCTCGCCCAGTTCCAGGCGTAGGCGCCTTCGAGTTCGGTCGGCCCGGGCGAGACACCGCCCGACCCGGCCACCGTCTTGAAGGTCTTCTCGGCTGCCACGTACTCATGCACGCTGGCGACGTGGATCACGTTCTTCGCGTCGGTGAAGCTGTAGCAGGTGGTGGTCAGCATCGGCGCCGGGTTGATCTCCCAGCCGGCCAACTCGGCCACGATGGCCGCCGCTGCGACCTTGGCGTGGCTGTTGGCCATGTGCCCGCTCTTGGGCATGGCAGGCGCGATCTGGATCGAGTCGCCCAGCACATGGATGTCCTTGGCTGCCGTGCTCTCGAAGTTGACGTAGTTGACGTTGCACCAGCGCGCGTTGGCGTTGGCCAAGCCGGTCTGCACCGCAATCGCGCCGGCCCGCATGCTCGGCAGCACGTTGAGCACGTCGGCCTTCACATCGTCCTGGACCTCGAACTTGACGGTATTGGTCTTGGCGTCGACCGCCGTGGCCTTGTGTTGGCCGCGGTATTCGATGATGCCCTTGTACTGTTCGGCCCAGACCTTCTTGAACAGCGGTCCCTTGCTGGTCACGTCCTGGTTGGCGTCGAGGATCAGCACCTTGGACTTCGGCTTGCTCGCCTTGAAATAGCTCGCCACCTGGCAGGCCCGCTCGTAAGGCCCGGGCGGGCAACGATAAGGCGCCTCGGGGATGGTGATGGCGTACACACCACCATCCGGCATGGCTTCGAGTTGACGCCGCAGCGCCTGCGTTTCGAGCCCGGCCTTCCAGGCTTGCAGGATGCGCCCTTCGCCCTGCGCCGCGCGCAGGCCAGCGATGCTGTCCCACATCAGATCGATGCCGGGCGACAGCACCAGCTTGTCGTAGGCGATGGTCGGGCCCGACGCCAGCACGGCGACCTTCTTCACCGGA
Organism: Burkholderiales bacterium; assembly: GCA_031379365.1. Taxonomy (GTDB): domain Bacteria; phylum Pseudomonadota; class Gammaproteobacteria; order Burkholderiales; family Burkholderiaceae_C; genus CADEEN01. The sequence goes on along the minus strand of JANNFB010000371.1, from coordinate 68,439 downwards.
TCGATGCTGGCGACCATGTCCTTGATCACCCGCACGCCGTGGCTCTTCGTCAAGGTGGCATAGGGCGCGGTGATGTCGGCCAGGGTCTTGCTGCCCCCCAACACCAGGTTGCTCATGGGGCAGGAGACGAAGGCATCGCCCGGTTCGACCAGGGTCACGTCGATCGTCTGGCCCGAGAACAGGCGCAGGTACTTGGCCGCCGTAGCGCCGCCGTAGCCGCCGCCGACCACGAGAACGCGGGTCTTGGCTGGCACGCGGCCGCCAGCTGTCGAGTTGAGCAGCGCGCCCGTCTCGCTCGCGCACCCCGAAAGTGACAGCCAGCCCAGCGCGCCTGCGCCAGTGGCCGCGTGTTGCAGCAGGTGTCGTCGTTGCATCATGGCGCGCCCCCTCACTTCTTCTGGGCCGCAAAGTAGGCGGCGATCTGGTCGATCTGCGCATCGCTGTAGCCCTTGGCCAGCTGGTGCATCACGGTGGCCGGGCGGGTGCCAGCCTTGAAGGCCTTCATCTGCTCGACCAGGTAGACCGCCGGCATGCCCGCCAGGCCCGGTACGGCCGCGCCGTCGACCGCGCGGCCTTGTGTGCCATGGCAGTTGGCGCAGGTGGCCGCCAGCGCGTGCTGGCGCAGGGCCGCAGCGTCCTGTGCCATGGCGGCGCCCGTCGCCGCCAGCAGGGCAACGGTCAACAAGGCCTTGTAGGCCAACAACAAATCCAATCGCATGGGGGTCTTCTCCTGATCAAGCGGTTGCACCGGGCGAGTTCAGTGCCGCGCGGCTTCGACCTCAATGTACTGGCGCTCGAGTTCGGGTGGCACCGGGGAATCCAGCAGGGCGCAAGTCAAGCGCAAGGCGTCCGCTGCCACCGGGTGCAGCACCGGGCCGTCGGTGAGCGCACGCGCCGCGTCAAACCACATGCGCACCAGCACGGGCCGCAACAGCCACGGCATGGCCTGCAACACACGCAGGGCGCGCAAGGTGGCATCGATGTCGTGGCGCTCGCGTGGTGGCAGCGCGAGGCGGTCGCGCCAGGGGGCGACGACGCTGTCGTACCAGGTCTGGCTGGTCGACTCCAGCCCCGTCAGGTCCAGCGTCAACTCGGGGGCCGGCACCATGTGCGAGAGGAAGGCGCTGTAAAGACACACCTTGAGCGCATGGCCATCGTCGAGCTCGGCGAGGTCGCTCTCGGCCGCAGCCGGTGCCGCCACCGCGCTGCCGGCCAGCAGGTGACGCAGCGCGACCCAGCGCAACTGGTCCATCTGGCTGACCATGCCATCGGCCGTCATCAGGCGGCGCGCTGCGCCGACGACTGCGTGGCGCAACTCGACCGGCCCCGGGGCAAGCTGGCGGGCGAGGCTCTCGAACCAGGGCAGGCGGTGCGTTTGCGGGAGCGCCAGCACGTCCGCCAGCAGCCGTTCTGCCTCGGGCAGTCCGCGCGTTTCCTCGAACCAATGTGATCGCTCGCGCCGGCTCTCGGGTGCCAGCATCAGCGCCAGCACGGCAGCCTGCCATTGCGCCGGCTCGCTCAGGCCGCGCAGACGGCCCAGGCTGTCGCGCAGGGCGGGATCGCTGCGGTCGATGCGGGGGGCCTGCACATGGACCAGGTTGGCCGCGCGGGGCAGAGTGGAAGGCGAGGCCGACATGTTTATGATTGCAACACGAACCGCGGCGCCTGCGCGACTGGCAGGGACCCGGGCTTGGAGGGGGTGCGCTCAGGTTCCTGCGGCTCGCCAGCGCGCGAAACCCTCGCGCCGCAGCTTGCAGGCGGGGCACTCGCCGCAGCCATGGCCCCAGGCGTGACGCTGATCGCGCTGGCCGAGGTAACAGGTGTGGGTGTGTTCGACGATCAGGGCACTGAGTGCCGGCCCGCCCAGCTGCTCGGCCAGGGCCCAGGTGGCTGCCTTGTCGATGAACATCAGCGGCGTGTCCAACGCCGTCGGCTGATCCAGGCCCAGGCTCAACGCCACCTGCAATGCCTTGAGGGTGTTGTCCCGGCAGTCCGGGTAGCCGGAGTAGTCGGTCTCGCACATGCCCGCCACCAGGACCGACGCGCCGCGGCGGTAGGCCAGAGCGGCGGCGAGGGTCAAGAACAGCAGATTGCGCCCCGGCACAAATGTGTTGGGCAAGCCATTGGCCTGCATCTCGATGGCGCGCTCGGTGGTCAGGGCGCTGTCACCGAGCTGGGTCAGCACACCGGCGTCGATCAAGTGATCATCGCCCAGTCGGCTGAGCCATTGCGGAAAGTGGGCGCGCAGCTGGCTCAGGACGACCAGACGACAGTCAAGTTCGATGCGGTGGCGCTGGCGATAGTCGAACGCGACCGTCTCGACGCGGCGGTAGCGCTCGAGGGCCCAGGCCAGGCAGGTGGTGGAGTCCTGGCCGCCCGAGAAGAGCACCAGGGCCGTTCGGGGGTCGACGCCTGTGGTCTCGGATCCGCGGCTCAGAGTCGCACCTGCCCCTCGCCCAGAACCACCCACTTCAGTGAGGTCAGCCCCTCAAGCCCGACCGGCCCGCGGGCGTGCAGTTTGTCGGTGCTGATGCCGATCTCGGCGCCCAGGCCGAACTCGAAGCCGTCGGCAAAGCGGGTGCTGGCGTTGACCATCACACTGGCGGAGTCGACTTCGCGCAGGAAGCGCATCGCGTGCGCGTGGTGGCTGGTCAGGATCGCGTCGGTGTGGTGCGAGCCATAGCGGTTGATGTGGGCGATGGCTTCGTCGAGGGAGTCGACCAGCTTGATGCTGATGATCGGCGCGAGGTACTCCTCGGACCAGTCGGCCTCGGTCGCATCCACCAGCATCGCGCCGGGCACGCCGGCCAGGATGGCCTTGGCGCGCGGGCCGCAGCGCATCTCCACCCCCTTGGCGGCGAACACTGCACCGATGCGCGGCAGAAAGGCGGCCGCCACATCGCGGTGGACCAGCAGCGACTCCGCGGCATTGCACGGGCTGACCTTCTGCGTCTTGGCGTTGTCCGTCACGCGCAATGCCAGGTCAAGATCGACCTCGGCATCGACGTAGACATGGCAATTGCCGTCCAGGTGCTTGATCACCGGCACCTTGGCCTCGGCGCTGATGCGCGCGATCAGGCTCTTGCCGCCGCGCGGGATGATGACGTCGACGAACTCGGTCATGGTGATCAGGTGGCCGACCGCCGCGCGGTCGACGGTGGCAACCAGCTGCACCGCTTCGGGCGGCAGGCCGGCTTCGCGCAACGCGGCCTGCACCAGCCCGGCCAGCGCCAGGTTGCTGTGCAGCGCCTCGGAACCGCCGCGCAAGATGGCCGCATTGCCGCTCTTGATGGCCAAGGATGCCGCTTCGATCGTGACGTTGGGCCGGCTCTCGTAGATCATGCCAAAGACACCCAAAGGCACACGCATGCGGCCGACACTGATGCCACTGGGGCGGCGCTGCAAGCCGCTGATCTCGCCCACGGGATCGGGCATCGCGGCGAGCTGGCGGCAGCCCTCGGCCACGGTCTCGATGATCTGCGGTGTGAGTCGGAGCCGATCGACCATGGCAGGTGCCAGACCCGCGTTTTCGGCGGCCGCCAAGTCTTTCTCGTTGGCCACCTGCAACGCCGCGCGCTGCTCGAGCAAGCCTTGCGCTAGGGCCACCAGTGCGTGGTTGCGCGCCGCCGTCGGCGCTGCTGCCATGGCCCGCGACGCCGTGCGCGCCGCAGCGCCGACATGGGCCATGTAGACAGAAACGTTGCTCGATTCCATGCTGCGATTGTCCCTCAGCCGACCCAGGCCAGCACGGCCAGCCACCCCGCCAGGGTGACGACGAAGGCCAGGGTCGAGAAGACGATGGCTGCCGTGGCTTCGCCCTTCAAGGTGTCGTAGCGCTGGGCAAACACAAGCGGGTTGCTACCCACCGGCAAGGCGGCCATCACCACGAGCACGCCCAGGGGCACGCCGCCCAATCCGAAGCCCCAGTGCGCCACCACCAGCACGAGGCCCGGCAGCAGCAGCAGCTTGGCCGAGGCGAGCCCGAGCGCGCCGCGCAGGTGACCGCGAACACCGTAGTAGGCCAGGGACAAGCCGATCAGCACCAGGCAGACCGGCACGACCGCCGAGCCCAGCACGAGCAGGGTTTCGTCGACGACCGGGTGCAGGCCGAGGCCGCTGGCGTTCCAGGCCAGGCCGAGCAGGACGGGCAACATCACGGGGTGGACCACGGTGTTGCGCAGGGTTGCCAACAGCGTGGCATACAGGCGGGTGGATGCGCCGCCGTGGCGTTGCGCGGCGCGGGCGAGATCGAGCTCGACCAGTGCCGTGGCCAGCGAAAGCAGGACCAGCGCGTGCAGGCTGATCAAGGCGATGTGGATGGCTAGGCCGGTTTCGCCGAACAGGGCTGCCGCCAGCGGGATGCCCAACTGCACCGAGTTGCCAAAGCAGGCCGAGATGGCCCGCACGGCCGGCGCCGCCACGCCGTCACGCTGTGCAGCGCCGCGTCCGCGCTGCCAGGCATAGATCAGCAGCAACAGCGCAATCGCCGGCAGAAAGAAGGCGCCGATCGTGCGCCAGGGCAGCACCGCGAAGTCCAGCCGGACCGTGGTGCGCAGCAGCAGCGCGGGGATGAAGATGTACAGCGCTGCATTGCTCAACACCCGTGCCGGATCACTGCTGTCATTGCCCGTGCCGAGCCAATGCAAGCGGCCTGCGCCCCAACCCAACAGGACGATGCAGAGGATCGCCAGCAGCTTGTAGAGCACCAGGAGCGTCACGGCATCACCGGTGGCCTGCGCCGAGCCCGCAAGGCACCGACCCGTCGTGCCCGCGTTGGTCCAGGGAGAGGTCGAGCCAGTGGTTCATCGCGCGCTTGATCATAGGGCGGTCGCTGGCGCACCGCGATCTGCGCTCCGGCTGGCACGGGGGCATGCTGGATGCGGGCGGTTCGTCAACCCTTTCACAGAAATGCACAAACCGGCCCGGCAAGTCGCCGCCGTGCACCGTAGCATCCGAGCTCGCCTGTCTGACGCGCCCCTCACGGACGCAAAGGTCGCCAATGAACACACACACGACTCCCCGCTTTGCTCACCGCACTTCAGCACGGTCCGCGGGGCGCGTGATGCCCTGGCGCCTTGTGCGCGGCGGCCTGGCGGCCTGGCTGCTGGGCTTGGCGATCCCTGCCATGGCCTGGGAGCCGACGGCGCCGGTCGAACTGGTCGTGCCGGCCGGTGCGGGCGGCGGTGCGGACCTGATGGCACGCTTCATTCAGCAGGCGGTGACCAAGAACGGCCTGATGAAGCAGCCGCTGACCGTCGTCAACAAGACCGGCAACTCCGGTGCCGAGGGCTTTCTCGAGGTCAAGGCAGCGCGCGGCAACCCGCACAAGTTGATCATCACGCTGTCGAACCTGTTCACGACCCCCCTGGCCACGGGCACCGACTTCAGCTGGCGCGACATCACGCCAGTGCAGATGCTGGCACTCGACCAGTTCGTGCTGTGGGTCAACGCGGAATCGCCGTACAAGACACCGAAGGACCTGCTGGACACGATGCGCACCAGTGCGCGCGGCAGCATCAAGCTGGGCGGCACAGGCAGCAAACAGGAAGACCAGTTGCTCAGCGTGCTGCTCGAGACGGCGGCTTCGACGCGCCTGAGCTACCAGCCGCTCAAGGGCGGTGGCGATGTGGCCCGTGCGCTCGCCGAGCGCCAGGTCGACATCACCGTCAACAACCCGATCGAGGCTGCCAAGCTCTGGACCGAGGGCAAAGTGCGGCCGCTCTGCGTTTTCGACGGCAGGAAGCTGGACTACTTCGGCAAGGTGGCCGGCAGCCAGAGCTGGAATGACCTGCCCACCTGCATGTCCTTCGGCATCCCGGTGGAGTACCTCATGATGCGTGGCATCTTCATGTCACCGGGCGCCAGCCCGGCGCAGGTGGCGTACTACGTCGGTGTCCTCGACAAGGTCAGGGCACTGCCCGAGTGGCGCGAGTTCATGGCCCAGGGCGCCTTCAAACCTTCTGCGATGAGCGGCGAGCCCTTCGTCGCCTGGCTCGACAAGGCCGAGAGCTTTCACCGCGTCGTGATGCGCGAGGCGCGTCTGACTTTCGCCTACGCGGCCCCCGCATCGCCGGCCGCGTCGGGCGCGGCGGCCGCCGGCGCGGGCGGCACCCCGCCACCGCCCAAGAAATAGGCGGGCCGCCCGGCCGCGGGCGGCCGAATTTGATCAGGCGGCCTTCTTGCGGGCCACTTTCGCCGCCGCCGGTGCCTTGGCCGCGCGCGGCTCGAACTCGAAGATCACCTTGCCTTCCTTCTTGTCGTAGGCCAGGCGTGCCTTGAACTTGCGCCGCGTCTTGTTGGAGACAAAGTTCTCCAGCAAGGCGGTCTTGCCGCTGGCCAGCAGACCGGCCATCTCTTCGCGCGCCACGGGTTGCTGCAGGATGATCTTGCCGCTCTTGAAGTCGCAAGTGATGTGGGCCCCGACGGCATGCTCGCAGACATAGCTGCTGCCGTGCTCGTAGACATGGCCCTGGCACTTCGGGCAGGCGCCCAGACTCTGCTGGGCACTGAAGTCGACCGGCTCGCCGTCCCCCTGCTTGGCATCGTCGCCGAAGTCGAACTCGAGCTTCCAGTTGGCAATCTCGTCGTCGCGCACCAGCTTCATCTCGGCGGTGAAGGGCCAGCCGGCCTTGGAGCGGAAGCCCTCCAGCGGGCCGATCTTCTTGTCGCGCAGGAAGGCATCGGCCTCGGCGGTTTCGAAGGCGCGTCCGGCCGGGATCTTGGTGATGGAGAAACCGCAGCCGGTGGCGTCGGCTGCTGTGGCCTGGCCGGTGCAGGCGAAGCGGCGGTAGTTCTCCTTGACGACGCCGCCGCAGTTCGGGCACGGCGTGGCCAGCGTGGCGTAGTCGCCGGGGATGGTGTCGCGGTCGTACTCCTTGGCCTTCTTGACGAGGCGCTCGGCCATGGCCGCGATCTCGGCCATGAAGGCGCTGCGCTTCAGGCGCCCATGCTCCATCTCGGCCAGCTGGTACTCCCAGTTGCCGGTGAGTTCGGGCTTGGTCAGGTCCTCGATGTCCAGGCCGCGCAGCAGGGTCATCAACTGGAAGGCCTTGGCGGTGGGCACCAGTTCGCGGCCGTCGCGGTACATGTACTTCTCGAACAGCAGGCCTTCGATGACTTGCGCCCGCGTCGCCGGCGTGCCCAAGCCCTTTTCGGCCATCGCTTCGCGGAACTCGTCGTCGTCGATCAGTTTGCCGGCGCCCTCCATCGCCGACAGCAGCGTGGCCTCGGTGTAGCGCGCCGGCGGCTTGGTCTTGAGCGCATTGACGTCGACGCTCTCGGTGCGCACGACCTCACCGGGCTGCACGGCAACCAAGTTGGCGTCGTCTTCCTGCGCTTCCTTGCCGTAAACCGCCAGCCAACCCGGCTTGACCAGGACCTTGCCGTTGGTCTGGAACTGGTGCTCCTTGCCGCCCGCCTTGACGGTCGAGATGCGCGTCGTGACCATCGACTCGGCACTGGGGTAGAACACCGCCAGGAAACGCTTGACGACCAGGTCGTAGAGCTTGGCCTCGATCTCGCTCAGGCTCTTGGGCGCCTGCAGCGTCGGGATGATGGCGAAGTGATCCGACACCTTGGCGTTGTCGAAGACCCGCTTGATCGGCTTGACATAGCCCTCCTTCAGCGCCTTCGCCGCGTGGCCGGCCAGCGGGCGCAGCGGGCCCGGCAGGTCTTCCTTGCTGAGCATCGTCATGGTGTCCTTGACCACCTTGACGTAATCCTCGGGCAGCGCGCGCGAGTCGGTGCGCGGGTAGGTCAGCACCTTGTGCTTCTCGTACAGCGCCTGGGCCAGCGACAAGGTGGTCTTGGCCGAGAAGCCGAAGCGCGAATTGGCTTCGCGCTGCAGGGTCGTCAGGTCGTAGAGCAGCGGGCTGGCCTGCGTGCTCGGCTTGGCCTCTTCCGTCACGGTGGCAGGCTGGCTGCGGCAGGCCTGGGCGATGGCCTGGGCATCGGACTCGGTCCAGAGCCTGTCGGCACGGCGGTCGGTGTCCTCGTCCTTCTTGAACTTCGGGTCGAACCACTTGCCGTCGTACTCGCCAGCCTGGGCCGCGAAGCTGGCCTTGACCTCCCAGTACGGCCGCGAGATGTGCTTCCTGATCTTCTCTTCGCGCTCGACGACGATCGACAGCGTGGGCGTCTGCACCCGCCCGACCGTGGTCAGGAAGAAGCCGCCGTCGCGTGAATTGAAGGCCGTCATCGCCCGCGTGCCGTTGATGCCGACCAGCCAGTCGGCCTCGCTGCGGCTGCGCGCGGCGTCCGCCAGGCCGAGCATCTGCTTGTCCGTGCGCAAGGCCTCGAACCCCTCGCGGATGGCCTGCGGCGTCATGCTCTGCAACCACAACCGGGTGATGGGTTTATCGATCGGCTTCTTCTCGCTGCCGGCGTACTGCACGATCAGGCGAAAGATCAGCTCGCCCTCGCGGCCCGCGTCGCAGGCGTTGATCAGGTCGGTGACGTCCTTGCGCTTGACCAACTTGACGACGGCGTTCAGGCGCGTCTTGGCCTTGTCGATCGGCGCCAGGTCGAAGTGCGGCGGCACCACCGGCAGGTTGGCGAAGCTCCACTTGCCGCGCTTGACATCAAACTCCTCCGGCGCCTTGATCTCGACCAGGTGGCCGACCGCCGAGGTGACGACATAGCGCTCACTTTCGAAGTACTCGGCGTGCTTCTCGAACTTGCCCGCACTCGGGGTCAGCGCGCGCACGATGTCCTGCGCCACGCTGGGCTTCTCGGCAATGATCAATGACTTGCTCATGTTCTCTTCTTCCTGTTCAAGAACGCCCACTTGGCGGCGACTCCAGCTGACCTACATACAATCCGGCGTCTCGCGCGCACGCACACACACGCGCGCGCACCCATGGATTCAATGTACTCAATGAAAACAGACAGCACCGAACGGGTCCTTTCGAGCACCGTCGACACCCGCCCTCAAGCGCCTCGCAAACCGTCGGGTCGGCGCATCCAGGTGCGTCGCTCGGGCATTCACGGCAAAGGCGTGTTCGCCCTCATGCCACTCTCCAAAGGCGAGACGGTGATCGAATATACCGGCGAGGTCATCAGCTGGCGCGAGGCACTGCGGCGCCACCCACACGACCCCAAGGACCCGCACCACACCTTCTACTTCCACATCGACGACAAGCACGTCATCGACGCCAAGGTGGGCGGCAACGCAGCGCGCTGGATCAACCACGCTTGCAGTCCCAATTGCGAGGCCGATGAGCAGGAGGGCCGCGTCTTCATCAAGGCCCTGCGCAAGATCGCCGCCGGCGAAGAGCTGTTCTACGACTACGGCCTGACGATCGACGAGCGCTACACGCCCAAGCTGAAGAAGCAGTACGAGTGCCGCTGCGGCACCCGCGGCTGCCGTCACACCTTGCTGGCCCCGAAGCGGTGAGCCCTGACGACAGCACCACCCTGAACGCCGCCGCCGGTGCCCCGCACGCGCGCCTGGCCTGGCGCACGGAGACGCTGTGGCAGCAGCTCGAACCCCACCTGCCCGGTCTGTCGGTCGAGGTCGTTGCCAGCGCCGAGTCGACGAACAGCGTGCTGCTAGAGCGCGCCCGCCTGGGCGGCGGCCGTTTCGATGCACCGGTGACGACGCCAGGCGAGCTCGAATTGCTGCGCGCCCAGGGACGTGATGTCAACGGCGTCGGCCCTGAAGCGGGGCCGTTCGGCCGCCGCGCCGGTGACACCCAGCCGACCCTGCTCGTGGCCGAGCACCAGACCCTGGGCCGCGGCCGCCAGGGCCGCACCTGGCTGGCCAGTGCCGGTGCCTCCCTGACCTTCTCGATCAGCCTGCCGCTGTCGCCGCGCGATTGGTCCGGCCTGTCGCTGGCCGTCGGCGTGACCCTGGCCGACGCGCTTGAAATGCCGGATCCGGGCCGCGCCGCGCGCCTGCAGCTGAAGTGGCCGAACGATCTTTGGCTGATCGATGCCAACGCCGGACCGCTGGGCCGCAAACTCGGCGGCGTGCTGATCGAAACCGTGGCCGTCGGCAAACAACGCATGGTGGTGGTCGGCGTGGGCCTGAACATCGCCGCGCTGCCGCAAGTGCCACCGCGTGAACTGACCCATGGCTATGCCTGCTTGCAGGAGCTGGACCCGGCGGCGACCGCACCCGCGGCATTGCACCGCGTGGCGCTGCCGCTGATCAAGGCGCTGCGCCAGTTCGAACGCGAGGGTTTTGCGGGCTTCGCGGCGGCCTATGCAAGGCGCGATTTGCTCTGCGGCCAGCAGGTGACGGCCCTGGACCCGGCGCGGCCGGACGGTGCCCTCGAGGGCCGGGTCGAAGGCGTGTCGCGCAGCGGCTCGCTGCTGCTGCGCGTCGGCTCGGCCCTGCACCTGGTGTCCAGTGGCGAGGTCAACGTGCGCATGGCGGCCGCCCCGGCCGCGCCCTGATTCCTCGATGCTGCGCGCCCTGGTTGCTGTGCTGCTGCTGGCCAACCTCGGCTTCTGGGCCTGGAGCGCCGGCGCCTTGGAGAGCCTGGGCTGGGCGCCTGCGCGCGAACGCGATCCGGCCCGCTTGGCGCTGCAAGTCGGGGCCGAGACCGTGCGCTTGCTGCCGCCCGAGGCCGCGATGGCCGCGGCCGTCAACGTCAGCGCGGCCAGTGCGCCAACCACGGCGACTCCAGCCACCGCGGCCGGCGCTGAGAGCCGGGGCCTGTCATCGCAATGCCTGGAAACCGGGCCGCTGCCCTTGACCGCCCTGGCCAGCGCCGAGCGCGCGTTGCTGGCCGGCGGTGTTACCGAGGGCAGCTGGGTGCGCCGCAGCGCCGACCTGCCGGCGCAGTACGCCGTCGTGCTCGGGCCTTTCAACAGCAATGAGGCGCTGCGCAACAAGCGTGAGGAGATCGCCCGCCTGCGTTTGCCATTGGAGGCGGTGAACCTGCCCGGTACCGGCGCAGCGTCCGCGCCCCAACCCGGACTCGCGCTCAGCCGCTACGACAACCGGGCAGCGGCCGACAGCGCGCTGGCCGGCTATGCCCAGCGCGGTGTTCGCACCGCGCGCGTGCTGCAACTGCGGCCGGCGGGCAGTGAAGTGCATTTGCGCTTCGACAGCGCCACGGCAGCGCAAGCGCAGCAGCTGCGTGCGCTCAGTGGCGAACTCGCCGGCGTCGCGTTCGCGCCTTGCGCGCCAAGTTAGCCGGCGGCGCAGCAGCGCGCAGCGCCGCCGTCGCGAGCAACAGGGCTAAGAGCCAGGCCAGGCTCATTGCGCCACCGCCACCCGTGCTTGGCGCGGGCGGCGGCGGTGGCGCATTCGCCGGCCGGTCGGGCCCGCTTGCCGCCGCGGCCCGCAACTCGGACGTGTTCAAGCTCACCGCCGGCCATACCGGCGCCTGGTAGGTCGCCGGCTCGGCGGCGTAGCGCAGCGCTTGTGTCGCGTCGAGGATGCCCGCGCCGCAGGTCGCGGTGGTGCACAAGCAGCGGCCGGGGTTGCTGTCGCTGCAGGTGCGCACGCCAGCCACCGCCGAGCCGACATGCGGACGCGCCGAACGCGCCAGGCCTTGTTCGATCTGGCTTACCGACAAGTCCGGCTTGACCGACAACATCAGGCTGACCGCACCACTCACGATGGGTGCCGAGAAACTGGTGCCGAAGTGATTGAAGTAGCAATTGGCCCCCGCCAGGCTGCAATTGGCCGGAGCCGTCGGGCCGCTGTTGCCAACGGTCAGGACGCCGCTGTCGGCGAGCGAGTTCGGGCCCAGGCTGGCGCCCCAGGCGCCGTCAGCGTCGTCACCGCCAACCGTCGACAAGGCCAGCGCCGCGCCGAAGGCCGAGTAGGTGGTCTTGAAGCCGTCGCGGTTGAGCGCGGCCACGCCGATGACGCGCTGGCAGTTCGCCGGCCGGGTTGGCGCACCCCAGCCGTTGCCGGCCGAAGCCACCACCACCGCGCCCACCGCGCCGCCGGCAAAAACCACGCCGCGCAGCTCGTCGATCGCGGCCTGGTAGGCCGCCCCGCAAGCCGCGCTGCCGCCGAAGCTGATGTTGATGATGCGCGCCGGGTTGGGGTTGCGCGGCACGAACTCGGCGCAGCCGCCGGCCCCGTCGCTGCGCTTGCAGACATCGTCACGCCCGGCGGCCCAGCGCATGCCGTCGATGATGTCGGCGACATCGGCGCCGCACTTGCCCGCCACGCGCACCGGCAGCACACGGCCGTTCCAGTTGATCCCGGACGCACCGACACCGTTGTCCGTGCGCGCCGCGATGAGCCCGGCGATCACCGTGCCGTGCCAGGAGCTGTCGGCCACTTCGCAGCCACCGTAGCGCGTGGCGTCAGCGCTGCGGTCCGCCTGATTGACCCAGTCGCCGGGGTCGCGCGGGTCGGCGTCGCGGCCATCGCCGTCGTTGGCATAACCGCGCTGCGCGGCCGCATCCCAATCGGTGACGAAGTCATAGCCCGGCAGGATGGCGCCGCCGATGCAATTGGGCGTGAGGTTGCCGAGATCGGGGTGGCAGGTGATGCCGGAGTCGAGCACGGCGACCACGGCCTCGGGGCCGCCGATGCTGTTGTTCAACCAGGCCGGCAAGAAGCCCGCCACGCCGCGCCGGCGGTCGGCAATGGCGTTGGCGTCACTGCCGCCCACGCTTTGCAGCCACCACTGGCCGGTGTTGCCGGCGAAGTAGGGATCCGACGGGGCATTGGACGCGACGGCTTGGCGCTGCTCGCGCGTGTTCAGCCCCACCCAGGCCACCGCGGGCCGGGCCGCCCAGCGCGCCGCCACGCGCTCGGCCTGCGCGACCGACAAGGGCTGGGCAAAGCGCAGCACCTGGGCGCTGGCACCGACCGGGTCGCGCCGCGGCGCCGTCTGGCGCCACGACGGCAACTCCCGCAGCACCGCCTCGTCGCGTCGCAGCTCCTCCAGCAAGCGGCTCCAGCGCTGCATCTCGGGCAGTGCCACGCCACCATCGCGCGCCAGCGCGCGTTCGCGCGCGAGGGCGCCGTGGCTCGGTGCGTCGCGCAACTGCACCAGGAGTCCGTGGACAAGGGTGGGCTGTTCGGTGTTGCGTGGCGCGGCCTCTGCGTCGGTGAGGCCGAAGGCGAGCGCCATACAAGCGACTGCCGCGGCAAGCAGGGGGCGCATGGCGAGTGACAGGTGCATGGCCGCGGATTATCCGCCGCCGGTTGCAGGTGTTACCTGATGTTCAGCGCCGACGCGACAGAGGCCAGACCAGTGCGAGGCTGGCCGCCAGCAGTGCAAGAAGCCAAGCCCAGGACATTGCGCCCCCGCCACCGCCGCCTCCACCACCACCGCCCGCACCGCCTGCTCCACCACCACCACCGCTCGCCGCCACGAACGTGAGCGCGAAGTCAGTCGCCGTGGCGAGGCCGCGATCGTCCGTGAGCGTGAGTTGCACCACGACGCGGCCGGCGCCGCTGGCGGTGAGTGTCGCCGTGTCGCCGTCGCTGGCGCCGCCAAAGGCGGTGGCGATGCCGCCGCCGTCGACGATGGTCCAGCGCCGCGCGGCGATGCTGCGTCCGCCCGGCACGAGCGAGCTGGCTGACGACAGCGAGACAGCGACACCCGCCTCGGGTGCGGCCGGCGTTGCCGTCACGGCCGGCTGCAATGCGGCGCCGCTGCCGAGCACGGCACGCACGGCAGCGTTGGCGTCGAGCATGCCGGCGCCGCAGGTGCTGGTGGTGCAGTAGCACTGCAACTGGTCGACCGCGCCGGGGGCCTGACAGGTCTGGATCGGACCGGTCGTCGGATCGTCCGCTGCGCCCGTGGTCGGAAAGCGGCGCGCCGTCGCCTGCAGGGTGCTGAGCACCTGCGCGGGCGTGAGGTTGGGATTGACCGAGAACATCAGCGCGGCCGTCCCGGCCACCAGCGGCGACGAAAAACTGGTGCCGACGCTGGGGTTGACGCTGTCGGAGTAGGTTGGGCTCGCTGGGGCGGTGGTGCCGCTGTCGATCGTCGTCAGGATCGGGTAGAGGCAAGGCTGACCACTGCCGACGTTGACGCAATTGCCACCCGGCGCGGCGATCTTGAGGATCGCGCCGACGTCCGAAAAACCGACTTTGGTGCCGATGTGGCGAAGCGCGGCGACACCGACGACGCCATTGCAGTTAGCGGGCGAGCCCGGGGCTCGGCCGGCGCTGTTGCCCGCTGCAGCCACCACGACAGCGCCGCGCGCCAGTGCTGCATTGACGGCGTCCTGCTCGGCCTGCGAGCAGGCGCCGTCGCTGCCCAGGCTGAGGTTGATGACCTTGGCTGGGTTGAGGTTGGTCGGCACGCCCGAGACGGTGTCGCCCGCAGCCCAGCGGATGGCCGCGGCGATATCCGATGTGTAGCCAAAGCACTTGCCGAGCACGCGCACCGGCATCACACGCACATGGCTGCCCGAGCCCGCCATGCCGACGCCGTTGTTGGTGGCAGCGGCTGTGATGCCGGCGACCTGCGTGCCGTGCCAGGAACTGTCGGACACATCGCAGTCGGCGAAGGTGGCGGTGGCCTTGTCCTGGGTCGTGATCCAGTCACCGGGATCGCTGGGGTCACTGTCACGACCATTGCCGTCATTGGCCACTGTCACATCGCTGACGAAGTCGTAGCCCCCGATCAACTTGCCTGCCAGGTCGGGGTGGTTCGGCCGCACGCCGGTGTCGAGCACCGCGACGATGACGTTGCGGCTGCCGGTATGCACGTCCCAGGCCGTCACCGAATTGATAGACGACTGCACCTCGCCTGCGGGGGCCTTCAGGTACCACTGCCCCACGGCCGGGCCGTTGCCCGCCACCGTCGTGAAGCGCGGGTCGTTGGGAACGGCGGCGCGGCGCATGCGCCGATCGGGCTCGGCATAGGCCACATCCGGGTCGGCCGCCAGGCGCGCCGCCAGCGCACGCGAGTCAAGGCCGTGCGCGGGGTCGGCGCGCACCACCTGCACGCGTTCGCCGACCGCTGCCCCCGCGTACAGCAGCAATCCCTGTCGCACGCCAAGCGTCGCCGCCCGGTCGCCCAGCACGCGCGCTGTTTCGCTCGAAGAGGCATTCGCGGCCAGCGCGTGCGCTCGCAGCGATGACCCGCCGTCCTTGAACTTGACGATCACCCGCGCCTCGGCAGCTTCGGCCGGCAAGGGCAAGGGCCGCGGCGTCGCACGCTCTGCATGGCCGAAAGGAGCGGCGCCGAGCAGTGCCAGCGCGAGGACGGAGGTGGGCAGCAGCTTCTTCATGTCGCACAGTCTAGGCGCGTCGCCCCTCGCCGGGGAGACGCAAGTTGTGAAGGCGTGTGGCGCGCGAGCGCATGCGCCATGAAAAAAGGCCGCTTGCGCGGCCCCCTTGCGAATGGTTGCATCTGCGGGCTCAGCGCCCGACCACGCGCACCATCTCGAGCACCTTGTTCGAGTAGCCCCACTCGTTGTCATACCAGGCCACCACCTTGACGAAGGTCTTGTCCAGGGCAATGCCGGCATCGGCGTCGAACACCGAGGTCATGCTCTCACCGCGAAAGTCGGTCGAGACGACCTTGTCCTCGGTGTAGCCGAGCACGCCCTTCATCGGGCCGGCAGCCGCAGCCTTCATGGCATTGCAGATGTCGTCCCAGCTGGCTTCCTTGACCAACTCGGCGGTCAGGTCGATGACGCTGACGTCGCTGGTCGGCACGCGGAACGACATGCCCGTCAGCTTCTTGTTCAGCTCGGGGATCACCACGCCGACCGCCTTGGCCGCGCCGGTGCTGCTCGGGATGATGTTCTCCAGGATGCCGCGGCCGCCACGCCAGTCCTTGTTGCTTGGGCCGTCGACCGTCTTCTGTGTCGCGGTGGTGGCGTGCACCGTGGTCATCAGGCCGCGCTTGATGCCGAAGCTGTCGTTCAGCACCTTGGCCACCGGGGCCAGGCAATTGGTGGTGCAACTGGCGTTGCTGATGATGGTCTGGCCGGCGTAGGTCTTGTCGTTCACACCGTAAACGAACATCGGCGTGTCGTCCTTGCTGGGCGCCGACTGGATGACCTTCTTTGCACCCGCATCGAGGTGCTTCTGGCAGGTGTCCTTGGTCAGGAACAGGCCGGTGGCCTCGACCACGACATCCGCGCCGACGGCGCCCCAAGCCAGCTCGGCCGGATCCTTCACGGCCGTCAGGCGGATGCGCTTGCCGTTGACGATGAGGGTGGTGCCGTCGACCGCGATACTGCCCTTGAAACGGCCGTGCACCGAGTCGTACTGCAGCATGTAGGCCAGGTAGTCGGGCTCGAGCAGGTCGTTGATGCCAACGACCTCGATGTCGTCGGCGAAGTTTTGCACTGCGGCGCGAAACACCATGCGGCCGATGCGGCCGAAGCCATTGATACCTACCTTGATCGTCATGTCGTGCACTCCAATGTGGAAAGAAAATGGTCAACGGTGCCCGGGCGAGACCGCCGCGGGTGAGCTCAGGGCTTGCAGCCCAATTGGCCCTTGGACTGGTTCTCGAAGTAGCCCAGCGGCGCTGGGCATGCGGGCTTGGCCGCCGGCAGCGCACTGCCGGCCTTGGCCGTGCAGGTGTAGGCGCCGGTCTTCTTGTTCACGCTCTTGGCGTCGAGCTTCCAGCCTTCGGGGCAAGACAGGCCCGCCGACTTGGCGGACGCGGCTGCGGCCGCCGTAGGCACCGGCGCCGTGACCACCAGCGAAGCGGTCTGGTTCTTGCCGACGCATTTCAGGGTCGGCAGCGCCGTTTTCGGCTCGATCATCAGCTTGTACTCACCGGCCTTGGCGTAACTGCGTGAGGTCACCAGGGGCACATCCTTCAACTGGTTGATCTTGAAGTCCTGCGTCTGGCCATCGCCAAAGTGCACACGCACATTGCAGTTCGGGTTGTCGGCGTTGTCGAAGGTGCCGGTGATCTTCACGGGCTCACCAACCTTGGCGGTGGCCGGTTCGAGCTTGATGCCCGAGAGGGTTTGCGCTTCGGCCGTCACGGCCCAAGCGGCAATCAGCAAGGCAGCAATCGTCGCGTGCTTCATGGTGAAGGCTCCTGTGTTTGTGACGGCACGTGCCTATTGTGAAGCGCCACCGCCGGTCGCCGTGCCGAGCTTGAGCACAGTGCACGGCACGCTCACGGTGGTGATCTGCCCCAGGATGGCATTGCGTTGCTTTGGGGGAAGATCAAGACTCTGGCGTCTCAGCCAATCGAGAAAGAACCGGCGCGCGGGCAGCGTGTCACCCACCTCGCCTACCAAGTTCGGTGAATTCGGCTGATACGGCGAGAAACGAAGGTCGAACGGGCAACCCATCTCGTTGAAATCGAAATAGACGTTGGCTTGCCGGATGCCCTTGAAGCCGCTGATCAGCGTGACCAATGAGAGATCCTTCAGGACCAAGCGTGAATCGCCGGCGAAACGAAATTTATAGAGTTGGTTGACGCTGACCGAGGCTCCCTCGTGGCACGGCATTCGCCAGCCTCGCGCGAAATCCGTGGCGTGAGAAGCCAGCCTGTCGCTGCCAGCGTTGTCGAGCACCTCAACGCTGGGGGGCCTATCTGCCGCATCGAATGAAACCTTCAGTAGCACGCTGCCTTGAATGTCCTTGTCCACGGCCCAGACGGGGTAGCTCGGCTTGCTGCCCGGCGATGTGTGCTTCATGCATTTCTGCAGCCGTTCGCGCCTAGGGTCGTCGTCGTCAACGGGTGTGTGCCAACGCACTCGACGGTCATCGGTCGGGACGAACTTGAACTCCTGGTTCAGCGTCGCGACTTGCCCAGGTTGGAGGCAGGGAACGCGGTAGGCGCGCACGAAGTCGAGCACCGCATCCTTGAGCTCGCTGTAATCGTCGACGCCAGTGAAGGTAACTTTGGGCTCGCGGTCAGGCGCCGTGAACTCCAGCGTGACGGGAAACGTGCCACCCTCCTTGAGCTCGAAGCTGGCCTTGGGGTACTTGGGCGAACCGCGCTCGGCTCCCGCGGGCGTGAGGCAGGCCACCGTCGCCGACTCGGTCAGTGTCTGTTGTTGTGCCAGCACGCCGGGGGCCGCTGTGGCTATCAGCAGCGCGAACACGAATCGGGCGGCGGGATCCATCGACGCTCCCGTCAGGCCAAGACCTTGCGCACCGTGTCGGCCACTTTCTGGGCCGTGAAGCCAAAGTACTTGAACAGCGCCGGCGCCGGCGCGCTCTCACCATAAGTGTCGATGCCGACCACCGCAGCGCAGCCGTACTTCCACCAGCCGTCCGTCACACCGGCCTCGACGGCGACGCGCGGCAGCTTGGCTGGCAGCACCTGCGTCTTGTAGGCGACGCTCTGGCGGTCGAACACCGTCGTGCTCGGCATCGACACCACACGCACCGCGATGCCATGCTCCGCAGCCAGCAGTTGCTGCGCATGCAGCGCGAGTTGCACCTCGCTGCCGGTAGCGATGATCACCGCCTGCGCCGCCTTCTTCATGCCGACTTCGCCCGGCTCGGCCAGCACGTAGGCGCCCTGGCTGATGGTGTCGAGCGCCGCCTTGGGCAGGTAGGGCAGGTTCTGGCGCGACAGCAGCAAGGCACTCGGCCGCGCCCGGTTGCCGAGCGCCACCGCCCAGGCCACCGTGGTCTCCACCGTGTCGGCCGGGCGCCAGACATCCAGCCCCGGGATCAGACGCAGGCTGGCGGCGTGCTCGACGCTCTGGTGCGTCGGCCCGTCTTCGCCCAGGCCGATGCTGTCGTGGGTGAAGACATGGATCACGCGCAGCTTCATCAGCGCGGCCATGCGAATGGCGTTGCGGCTGTAGTCGGCGAAGGTCAGGAAGGTGCCGCCGTAGGGGATGAAGCCCCCGTGCAGCGCCACGCCGTTCATGATCGCGGCCATGCCGAATTCGCGCACGCCGTAGTTGATGTGGCGCCCGCCATTGGGGGTGCCGAGCGAATCGAAGCGCAGGGCCGTGGCGCTGCTGGTGTTGGTGAGATTCGAGCCGGTCAGGTCGGCCGAGCCGCCCAGCATCTCCGGCAGGGCCAGCGTGAAGGCCTCGAGCGCGAGCTGGCTGGCCTTGCGCGAGGCCACCGTCTCGGCCTTGCTGTGCGCAGCCACCATCGCATCGACGACGGTCTGGGCGAAGCCCTTGGGCAGATCGCCGCGCGTGCGGCGGACAAACTCTGCCGCCAGCTCAGGGTGGGCAGCCTTGTAGGCGGCAAAGCGCGCGTCCCACATCGCTTCGGCTTCGGCGCCGCAGGCCTTCGCGTCCCAGGCGCTGTAAGCCGCCTCGGGGATCACGAACGGCTCGTGGGTCCAGCCGAGGGCTGCGCGGGTGAGCTTGATCTCGTCAGCACCCAGGGCCTCGCCATGGGCCTTGGCGGTGCCGGCGCGGTTGGGCGAGCCGCGGCCGATGGTGGTGCGGGCAACGATCAGAGTCGGCTTGTCGCTGCTGCGCTTGGCCTGGGCAATCGCCGCGTCGACAGCGGCGACGTCGTGGCCGTTCACATCGCGGACGACGTTCCAGCCGTAGGCCTCGAAGCGCTTGGCGCTGTCGTCGACGAACCACGGCTCGACGCGGCCGTCGATGCTGATGCCGTTGTGGTCGTAAATGGCGATCAGCTTGTTCAGCTTCCACGCTGCGGCCAAGGCGCTGGCTTCATGGCTCACGCCCTCCATCAGGCAGCCGTCCCCGAGGAAGACATAGGTGTGGTGGTCGACCACGCGGTGACCGACCCGGTTGAATTCGTGTGCCAGCAGCTTCTCGGCCAGCGCCATGCCCACTGCACTGGCGATGCCTTGGCCGAGCGGGCCGGTGGTGGTTTCCACCCCCGGGGTGACGCCGACCTCCGGGTGGCCGGGCGTCTTGCTGTGCAGCTGGCGGAAGTTGCGCAACTCGCTCATCGGCAGGTCATAGCCGGTCAGGTGCAGCAAGGCGTACAGCAGCATCGAGCCGTGGCCGTTCGAGAGCACGAACCGGTCACGCCCGGGCCAGTGCGGGTGCGCCGGGTTGTGGCGCAGATGGCGGCCCCACAGCGCCACGGCGATCTCGGCCATGCCCATCGGCGCGCCGGGATGGCCCGAGTTGGCCTGCTGCACCGCGTCCATCGCCAGGGCCCGAATGGCATTGGCCATCAAAGCCTCACGACTGGCACTGGTGAGGGGCACCGGGGCGGCGGTGTCGGGAACGCGTTGGGTGTCGAGGCTGGACATGCGGGCGGGCTCGGTGGGAGCGGATGGGGGCGGCAGAGGCGCGATTTTAGAGGCCCGCCCTGCCGTGCCGGGCGATCTTTCGGCAGCGCGCACGCGTGACCGCAGTTGCTCTGCGAGCCGGACCCGCGCGACGCCTACACTGCCCGCCGATGCGTCCGGCTCAGCCCCCCGCCCTGATCCTCGCCGCCGGCCGCGGCGAGCGCATGCGCCCGCTCACCGACCTCTGCCCCAAACCGTTGCTGCAGGTTCGCGGCCGGCCCTTGATCGAGTGGCATCTCGAGGCCCTGGCCGCCGCAGGCGTCACCCAGGTTGTCATCAATACGGCCTGGCTCGAGGAGCAGTTTCCGGCGCAGCTCGGCGACAGCTCGCGCTGGGGCCTGGCGATCCACTACTCGACCGAGGGCCGCGACCACGGCGGCGCCTTGGAGACCGCCGGCGGCATCGCCAAGGCCCTGCCCTGGCTGACCCGCGGCACGGGCAGCAGCTTCTGGGTCGTGTCGGGCGATGTCTTCCTGCCCGGTTTTGCCTTTGCCGCCTCGGACGCCGCCGACTTCGCCGCCAGCCATGAGCTGGCGCGACTCTGGCTGGTTGCCAATGCGCCGCACCACCCGCAAGGAGACTACGGTATCGACGCCAACAGCGGCTTGGCCACCGTCGAGGCGCCGCGCCGCACCTGGGCCAGCGTCGGCCTGTTCCGTGCCGAGATGTTTGCCGGCATCGCCAAGGGCACGCGCCTGCCGTTGCGGCCCTTGCTGGACGCCGCGATGGCGCGCGGGCGCCTGGGTGCCAGGGCCTGGACCGGCGCCTGGACGGATGTCGGTACCGTGGAGCGACTCGCCAGCCTGAATGCCGGCTTCGAGGCATCGCCTGGGCCCGTCGACCCGATGCGCTTGCTGCAAACGCCGCGGCTGCGCCTGGAGCCGCAGCTCGCCAGCCACGCCGACGCGATGTTCAAGGTGCTCAGCGACCCGGCGATCTATGCGCACGAAAATGCGCCGCCGATTTCGCTGGAATGGCTGCAAGAGCGCTATCGCAAGCTGGAGGTGCGGCGCTCGGCGGACGGCAGCGAGCAGTGGTTGAACTGGGTGCTGCGCGGCGTCGACGGCAACGTCTTGGGGTGCGTGCAGGCGACGGTCGAGGCCGACGGCCAGGCCTTCGTGGCCTACGAACTGGGCAGCGCGTATTGGGGCCGCGGCCTGGCGGCCGAGGCGGTCACTGCGATGATCGAAGAGTTGACAAGCCACTACGGCGTGCACGCCCTGCTGGCGGTGTTCAAGCGCAGCAACCTGCGCTCGCAACGCCTGCTCGCCCGGCTCGGATTTGTGCTGGCGCCGGCCGACCATGCACGCCGCGCGGCCTTGGAGGCCGATGAAGACTTGATGCTGCGCTCCACGGCCGCTGCCGCTGCCGAGGGCGCGACATGAAAACGCTGACCTTCTGGTTCGATCCGATCTCGCCCTTTGCCTACCTGGCGCTCGAGCGGTTGCCGCAGGCGCTCGAGGGTTGCAGCTACAGCGTCGACTACCAACCCGTGTTGTTCGCCGGTCTGCTCGCGCACTGGGGCCAGAAGGGGCCCGCCGAGATCGAGCCCAAGCGGGCCTGGACCTTCCGCCATGTGGCCTGGCTGGCACACCAACAGGGAACTGTCCTGGACGCCCCGGCCGTGCACCCGTTCAACCCCCTGCCGCTGTTGCGGCTCGCCCTGGCCTGCGGGCCGAACCGGCGTGTCGTCGAGGCCGTGATGCGCCATGTCTGGGTCGGTGGCAATGATGCCGGCGATCCAGCCCGCCTCGCGGCCCTGACGCACAGCTTGGCGCCTACGCGCGACCCGAACTCAACCGAAGTCAAGTCCGAGCTGCGCGGCGCGACGGACGCGGCCATTGCCCTGGGCCTCTTCGGTGTGCCGACCTTCGCACTCGACGACCGCTTGTTCTGGGGCATCGATGCCCTGCCGATGCTGCGCGCGGCCCTGCGCGACGACCCCTGGTTCGATGGTCCCGCCTGGGACGAGGCCGGCCGGTCGCGCCCTGGCGTGAAGCGCTGAGGCGGTTTCAGCCGCCGGCGCGGCGCTGAAGGATCTCGAACGCCGGCAGGGTCTTGCCTTCCAGCACTTCGAGGAAAGCGCCGCCGCCGGTGGAGATGTAGCCGATGTCTTTCTCGATGCCGTACTTGGCGATCGCGGCCAGCGTGTCACCGCCGCCGGCGATGCTGAAAGCGGGGCTGGCGGCTATGGCGCGCGCGATGGTCTCGGTGCCGTGGGCAAAGGCATCGAACTCGAACACACCGACCGGTCCGTTCCAGACGATGGTGCCGGCGGCCTTCAGCTGCTCAGCCAACCGGGCCGCCGTCTGCGGTCCGATGTCGAGGATCAGGTCGTCCGCGGCGACATCGGCCACCGCCTTGATGGTGGCCCGCGCATCGGCCGCGAACGCCTTGGCGGTGACCACGTCGGTGGGGATCGGCACCGCGGCGCCGCGCGCCTTCATGGCCTCGATCACGGCCCGGGCTTCGCCGACCAGGTCGGCCTCGGCCAGGCTCTTGCCGATCGGAAAACCCGCCGCGAGCAGAAAGGTGTTGGCGATGCCGCCCCCGACGATGAGGCCATCGACCTTGCTCGCAAGGCTCTTGAGGATGGTGAGTTTGGTGCTGACCTTGGAGCCGGCCACGATGGCCACGAGCGGCCGCTTCGGCTGGGCCAAAGCCAGGGTGACGGCATCGATCTCGGCTGCCAGCAACGGCCCGGCGCAGGCGGTCTTGGCGAATTGCGCGATGCCGTAGGTGCTGGCTTCGGCGCGGTGGGCCGTACCGAAGGCGTCGTGGACGAAGATGTCGCAGAGGGCGGCCATCTTGCGGGCCAGCGCTTCGTCGTTCTTCTTCTCGCCCGGGTTGAGGCGGCAGTTTTCGAGCAGCACGACCTGGCCAGGCTGGACATCGACCCCGTCGACCCAGTTCGAGCGCAGCGGCACTGCGCAGCCGAGCAACTCGGCCAGGCGGGCGGCCACAGGGGCGAGCGTGTCTGCCGGCGTGAAGGCACCCTCCGTGGGCCGGCCCAGGTGCGAAGTCACCATCACGGCCGCACCGGCATCGAGTGCCATGCGGATGCAGGGCACCGAGGCGCGGATGCGCGTGTC
Organism: Burkholderiales bacterium; assembly: GCA_031379365.1. Classification (GTDB taxonomy): domain Bacteria; phylum Pseudomonadota; class Gammaproteobacteria; order Burkholderiales; family Burkholderiaceae_C; genus CADEEN01. The sequence continues at coordinate 45,242 of JANNFB010000371.1, read as the reverse complement.
CTCGGTGATGCGCCCGGCGTCGTCCTGCGGCACGTTCAGATCGGCGCGAATGAAGACACGCTGGCCGCCGACGCGGCCCTGGGCGATGAGGTCGGAGAAGCGAAGGACGTTCATGAGCGCGATTCTAGGAGTCACCAGCCCCAGCCGAGCCGGAGAAGAAGCAGCACCGCCGTGCCGCTGACGATGGTGCCCAGGATGCCGCGGCGCCAGAAATAGTAGGCGCTGGCCACGGCCACGGCGGGCAGGCGCGCGTCTTGCAAGGTTTGGATCAACTGGCCTTGCGTCAGCACCACCTCGGGCGCCACCACGGCCATCAGCGCGGCGAGGGGTGCGTAGCGCAGGCCTTGCTGCAGCCAGTTGGGCAAGGGCAGGTCGCGTTCCGGGATCAGGAAGAAGGCCCGCGTCACCAGCGTCAGCACGGCCAGTCCGATGACCGTGATGGTGATCTCGGTCGGCGTCATGTCAGGTCGTCCTCGGGCAGGACACGGCGCGGCGTCGTGTGGTCCATCAACAGGCCGATGGCCACCGCCGCAGCGATCGCCACCACGATGTTCAGTTTCAAGGGCAACGCATAGGCCGCCACCGCGGCGCAGGCGGCCACGCCGGCGGCGACCAGGGTGGCGCGATCCGTCACCAGTGAGTACATCAGGCCGAGCAAGGCCAGCGTGCCGGCGAACCCCAGCCCCCAGGCCGTCGGGATGCGGTCGGCCAGCAGGATCCCCACGATGGACGGCACTTGCCAGGCGCTCCAGTTGGTCACCACACCACCCCAGAAATAGGGCACTTGCTCCGGCGCAGGACGGGGTTCCGGGAAGCGCCGCATGAAGATCACGTAGTTGAGGTCGGCCGTGAAGTAGCCCATGCGCAAGCGCTGCCAGAACGGCAGGTGGGCCAGGTAGGGTCGCCAACCGGCACTGAAGATGATGAAGCGCAGGTTCACGCACAGGGCCGTCGCCCACACCACCCAGATCGGCGCCCCACCCGCGATCAGTGGCAGGGCCGCAAGCTGGGCGCTGCCGGCGAAGACCAGCAGCGACATCATGAGCGCCAACGGGACGGGCAGGCCGCTCTTGGTCATTGCCACGCCGGTCACCAGGCCCCAGGCGGCGATGCCCAGGGCCACGCCGCTCATTTCACGCGCACCGCGCGCGAACTCAGGGTGGCGCCACAGCGGCGGCGGCACCGTCTCGACAAGACTCATGCGGAGGATTGTCGCGTGCCCTCCCGCGCCCGCCGGCGCAGCCAGCGATCAGGGCTGGCGCTGGCGCACCGAGCCGCTGCCGGCGATGCTGCGCTTGACCAGCGTGGCGTTCCCGCCGTACTCGACATCGCCCGAGCCCGCGATGGCGATGCTGATCGTCTTCTGCGCCGTGACGCTGGCGTCGCCGCTGCCAGCGATGGAGACGCTGACATCGGCGGCCGCCAGGTCGCGCGTGCGGACATCGCCGCTGCCGGCGATCGAGACATCCGGGCGACTGGCGCGGCCACTGGCCTGCACGTCGCCGCTGCCGGCAATGCTGATGCTCAGCAGCTCGGTGTCGAGCTGGCGCAGCTGGGCGTCGGACGAGCCGGAGATGCTCAGAGTCAGGCCGGGGGTTTTCAGGGCCTCGACCGTGATGTCGCCCGCGCCCGAGCTGGCCACCGAACTGAGCTTGACCACATCGACCGTGACCAGGACCTGGGTCTTGGTGCGAAGGGATTCGCCCGGCTTGAACTGGATGCGCAGGGTCCGTGCGTCGCCGCTGCCTTCCACAAGGGTCTGAACCAAGGGCAGCACGTTGTCGTCAGCGCGTACCGTGACACCTTCGCTGGCGCCCTGGCGCACGATCAGGTTGATGCCGCCTCGCAGAGAGATTGCTTGGAAGCTGGTGGCGACGCGGGTTTCGCTGGTCGCATTGCCCGAGCCGGTGGTCATGGCATGGCCCGGCACCGTGGCGAAAAGCAGGGTCGATGTGGCGATCACAGCGCCCGCCAACGCCAGGAGCTGCCGGCGCGGACGGGCGCGCAAGTGTGTGAGTGAGTTCATCAGAGGCTCCTTCATCGGTGAAGTTGCCAGTGTGCCGTGGGCGCACGGCCCTGGCTCGAACCGGACGACAGGATGCGGCAGCGGCCGACGAAACGACTCAGCTGTCGTGCTTCTTGGGCTTGGCCGGCTTTTTGGCCCCGCCCTCGTCACGCACCGGCGGGTCGGCCTTCTTCGGCGGGCTGTCGCCCGCCGGCTTCTCGGACTTCTCCGCGGCGTCGGCCACCACGGCGCCCTGCGGAGGCACCGGCTCGATCTTGTTCTCGCGCATGTAGTCGTTCATCTCACGCCAACCGCCGAACAGGGCGGCCTTGTCGGCGCGCTTGTTCAGCGCGAAACAGTCCTCGATGGCTCGGCCGGCATGTCGGCACGCGCCGCCGACGGCCTTGCCTTCGGCCTCCTTGCGGGCTGCCACGGCCTCAGCCGACTCGCCGCCCGACAGCGGGCAGCCTGCCAACAGAACGAGAGGCGCAAGCAGGGCAGCGAGAAGAATCGGGCGGGGCATGGCGACACAAGGTGAGTGCACTACCGGCCATATCGGCAGCTCTGGAGCCGGACTTGAGCGGCGGCGGCGGCCGACGCAGGCCGCAGGCTGAGCGGCGCCCCTCAGCGCAATGCCTGAAGGGCTTGGATGCCCATGCGCCGACCGCCGGGGCGCTGAAGTTCAAGCACGTCCAGGGCGCGGCCGTCGCCACAGGCCACGCGCAGGCGACCGGCAGCGCGCTCGACGGTACCCGGCGGGGCGGTCATGAGACCGCCCTCGCGGGCGCGCCAGAGCTTCACCAACTGGCCCTCGAGCTCGAACTGGCAGCCGGGCTGGGGATCGAAGGCACGCACGCGGCGCTCGATCTCGGCGGCCGGTCGCAGCCAGTCGATCGCAGCCTCTGTCTTGGCCAGCTTGTGGGCATAGCTCACGCCCTCGGCCGGCTGCGGCACCGGTTGCAACGCGCCTTTCTCGGCAGCGACCAGCGCCGCCACGATGAGGCGCGAACCCAGGCCCGCCAGGCGCTCCTGCAGGCTGGCGCTGCTGTCGTCGGCGCGGATCACCTCCTGCCCGACCAACAAGATGGCCCCGGTATCGAGCCCGGCATCCATTTGCATGATGGTGATGCCGCTGTGCGCATCCCCCGCCTCGACAGCACGCTGAATGGGCGCCGCCCCGCGCCAGCGCGGCAGCAGCGAGGCATGGATGTTCAGGCAACCCAGGCGCGGCAGCGCGATGAGCCACTGCGGCAGGATCAGACCGTAGGCCGCCACCACCAGCACGTCCAGCGCGGCGGCACGCAGGGCCTGGCTGGCGGCAATTGCCTCGGTAGCGTAGCGGCCATCGAGCTTGAGCCCGGTCGGCTGCAACACGGGCAGCCCGTGTGCCTGGGCAAATTGCTTGACTGCCGAGGCCTGTAGTTTCATGCCTCGGCCCGCAGGCCGGTCGGGTTGGGTCAGCACCAGCGGCACCGTGTAGCCAGCGGCGCAGATTTCGGCCAGCGCCGCTGCGGCGAATGCCGGCGTGCCGGCAAAGCCGACGCGCAGCCCCGCGCTCACGCGCGCGCCGTTTCGTCGCGCGTCTTCTTCAGCATCTTGGTCTTGATGCGGTCGCGCTTGAGCAGGCTCAGGTACTCGACGAACACCTTGCCCAGGAGGTGGTCCATCTCGTGCTGCACGCAAACCGCCTCGAGTCCCTCGGCGTCGAACTCGTAGCTCTGGCCGTCGCGGCCCAGCGCACGCACGCTGACCCGCGCGTGGCGAGGGACCTTGTCGTACACCGTGGGCACTGACAGACAACCTTCGTCGCCGAGCACCATCTCCTCGCTGCGCCCGATCAGCGCCGGGTTGATGAGCACCCGGGGCTGGTCGCGGGTCTCGGAGGTGTCGATCACGATCACGCATTCGTGCACATCGACCTGGGTCGCCGCCAGGCCCACGCCATCGGCTTCGTACATCGTCGCCAGCATGTCGTCGACGAGTTGTCGGATGCGCGCGTCCACCACCGGCACAGGTTTGGCCACGGTGTGCAAACGCGGATCGGGGTAGCGCAGGATGGGCAGCAGGCTCATGGTTCGTGAAATAGTGCCCACGCGAGGTGGTGCAAGATGGGCAAGTCGGGAGTCCGGCAACGGGGTTCGTGAAAGGTGCCACGCCGCGCGGCTGTGCGGGGCAGTTTCATTGCGATATCAAGGGTTTAGAGGCAGAATCTGCCAAACTGTATGAGCACTTTCGCTGGCGCTTGCGTGCTGCGCCAACGAGGCAGCACAAAGACCACGAAGACCTGACAACGGCACCATTTTCGCATCGCTGCCGACGTCGGCAGCGGCCCGGGGAGACTCTGTTCATGATCCGACGCCAAGCCAGCCGCCTTGCCACCACCGCTTTGACCAGCAGCCTGCTGCTGGCCTTCGGCAGTGCCTACGCGGCCACCTACCCTGTCACCCCGCAGCAGCGCAGCGCTGCGCAGCAGGTGGCGCAAGCGGGTGTGCCTCTGTCGGAGTTGGCGCCCAACGCGCCCGATTCGCACACCGTCAAGCGGGGCGACACGCTGTGGGACATCTCCAAACTCTTCCTCAAGAGCCCTTGGCGTTGGCCCGAGCTGTGGGGAATGAATCTCGAGCAAATCCGCAACCCGCATCTCATCTATCCCGGCCAGGTGCTGGTGCTCGACAAATCGGGCGGCCGTGCCCGCCTGCGTCTGGCCCAGGACGGCCCTGACGGCACCGTGAAGCTGAGCCCGCGCGTGCGCAGCGAGTCTTTGGGTGACGGCGGCGTGCCCGCGGTTCCGATGCACCTGATCGCGCCCTTCATGAATGAAGGCGTGGTGTTCAGCGCCAACGAGCTCGAGCGCGCACCACGCGTCGTTGCCGCACCCGATGACCGCGTCATGATCGGTCGCGGTGACAAGGCCTATGTGCTGGGCGACCTTGGCGGTCTGCGCGATTGGCGCGTCTTCCGCCAGGCCACACCGCTGCGCGACCCGACGACCAAAGAAATCCTTGGCTACGAGGCACGCTTCCTCGGCACCGCCAGCTATGTGCGCGAGGGCGGCAGCGCCGCGTCGATCGGTGGCAAGCCCGGCCTGATCGTGCCAGCCACTTTCGAAGTGACAAACGTCAAGGAAGAAGTCGGTGTCGGCGACCGTCTGGCGCCGGTGCCAGCGCGCGATTTCAGCAGCTTCGTGCCACACGCGCCCGGCAAGCCGGTCAGTGGGCAAGTCATTTCGGTCTACGGCGAGGGCTTGATCGCCGGTCAGAACCAGGTGGTTGCCATCAACCGTGGCGCGGCGGAAGGCATGGAGCGTGGCCATGTGCTCGCCGTGTTGCGCGACGGCCCGCAGATCACCGACCGCACCACGGCGACGCCGACTCAGATCAAGTTGCCCGACGAGCGTCATGGCCTGCTGTTCGTTTTCCGCGTCTTCGACCGGGTGTCCTACGGCCTGGTGCTGCAAGCGCAGCAGCCAGTGACTGCAGGCGATCGTTTCAGCCAACCCTGACCTGCTGCGGGCCGGCAGCTCGCAAAGCCACCCGCGGCGCGTCCGATGGCCCGGCCGGATGACCTGGACGCGTGGCTGCAACTGCTGCTGACGCCGAGCGTTGGTCGCGACACGGCCCGCAGGCTGCTGGCAGCTTGTGGCACACCCCATGCCGTGTTGGCTGCCCAGCCGGCCACTCTGCGTACGTTGGTCGGCCCAGGCGCGGCGAACCTGTTCAAGAACGCGCCTGCTCGGCACGCCGAGCTTCTGGCCGACACCGAGGCCTGGCTCGACGCTGACTCTGCGTGCCATGTTCTCCCGCTCGGCGACGACGACTATCCCCGCCTGTTGCTGGAAACTGCCGACCCGCCGCTGCTGCTGTACGCACGCGGCAGGCTCGACCTGCTCAATGCGCCCGCCGTGGCCATCGTCGGCAGCCGCAACGCCAGCGCCCAAGGGCTGGACAATGCGCGCTCCTTCGCCAAGCACCTGAGTCAGGCTGGTCTGACAGTCATCTCCGGCATGGCCCTGGGGATCGATGGCGCCGCCCATGAAGGCGGACTGGCGGGCCCCGGCAGCACCATCGCCGTCGTCGGCACCGGTCTGGACAGCATCTACCCGGCCCGCCACCGCACCCTCGCCCACCGCATCGCTCAGGACGGCCTGCTGCTGTCGGAGTTCGTCCTGGGCACGCCGCCGCTGAAAGAGAACTTCCCGCTGCGCAATCGCCTGATCGCCGGCATGGCGCGTGGCACCTTGGTGGTGGAAGCGGCGTTGGCCTCGGGCTCGCTGATCACGGCGCGCAAGGCCCTGGAGGCGGGTCGCGACGTGTTCGCCATCCCTGGCTCGATCCATTCGCCGCAGTCTCGCGGCTGCCATGCGCTGATCAAGCAGGGTGCCAAGCTGGTCGACTCGGCCGACGACATCCTGGGAGAGTTGAATTGGGCCGCCTCGAGTGCCTCACCGCGCGCGCCGACGCTCGACGATCCCGAAGCGGACGACACGCTGTTGGCCGCCTTGGGGCAGGACCCCGTCACCATGGACGCGCTGCTTGCGCGCACGGGCGACAGCGCTGCAGCGCTCAGCGCTCGCCTGCTCGAGCTTGAACTCGAGGGCCGCGTGGCACGCCTGCCCGGGGGGCTGTATCAGCGGCGCAGCCCGGTTTGAGTCCCTGCCCACGGGTCGTCACGACGGCCTGCGGTATAGTGATTTTATGTTCGATGTGCTGGTGTATTTGTACGAAAACTACTGGCGCCCGGACGCCTGTCCGGACCACGCACAACTCACGCGCAAGCTCTCTGCCGTCGGCTTCGAGAGCGACGAGATCCAGGACGCCTTGAGCTGGCTCGATGGCTTGGCCACCACGGCCGAGGCCTATGGCGGCGAGCAGAGCGCCGACGCCATGCGGGTGTACACGCCGGCCGAGCAGGACCTGCTGGGCGAAGACTCCATCGGCTTTGTCAGCTTCCTGGAGTCGGCAGGCGTGCTGCCCCCACCCATGCGCGAGATGGTGATCGACCGCGCGAGCGCGATCGGCGCCGCCCCGATCGATCTCGACGATCTCAAGGTCATCGTCCTGATGGTCTTCTGGAGTCTGGGCGAAGAGCCCGACGCGCTGATCCTCGACGAGTTGTTCGTCGCGCCCGAAGAACGGCTGATTCACTGAAGGACAGCGGGCCGATCGGCTCCGCGCTGCCTTTGCGCCTTCGGCCCTGCGCCGGACCTCAGTTCAACAACCTGGTCGGGTCGTTGTCGAGCTTGGCCAACGCGGTTCGTGTGGCCTTCACCGTCAGCGCCTCGTCCTGCGCGGGCAACAGCAAACCGGCCTGAAGGAACGACGCCAAGCGGTGCTGTTCGAACAACAGGCAGCGACCGCTGGCCGTGACGAAGAGTGAAAGGTGCCTGCGCATGCCCTGCCATGCCAGTTGCACGCCTTCGTTGCGGTTGTTGTGCTCGAGCATGTACCAGCTGCCGACCTGCAGTTCGCGGGCCCAGGACAGCATCGCCGGCGTCGGCATCGAGCCGCCCTCGCCGACCACTTCCAGGTCGCCGCTGTCGTCACCGGAGATATCGAGCATCAGTGTCTGGTCGAGCTGGACATCGTTTGCATCGGGCAGCAATTCCTCCAACGCCTCGAGCCGCTCGCGCAGTTCCTCGAATCGCTCGGGCGGGATCGCCGCGGCCTTGGCGCTGAAGGCTGCCGCCAAGGAGTCGTTGAGGGAGCGGACATGCTCGTCCCGCTTGGAGGCGGGCAGGCCGGCCGCCTCCATGCCGTCGCGCAACTGCTTGAGCAGCGGTGGCAGGCGGCGGATCACGTCGGCCCGCTCCTCGCGGGAAATCTTCGCCCCGGCAGACCAGATGAGGTCGGTGGCCGCCTTGCGCATCGCCTTGGTCGTCTCGGCCTGCGCACCGTGGCGAACGGCCGCCAGCGCTAGCACGTCGGCCCAGACCTGGAACAGGAACTGGCGCACACCTTCCTGAACCGGCACCTCGTTGAGCATCTTGCGCAGCTCGATGGTGTACTGGATGGCGAGCGTCTCGCGCTGCTCGACCTGTTGGGCCAGCGAGACGCCGCGCTTGGTGGCTTCGTTCGTGCTCTTGAAGTAGTGCTCGAGAAAGCGCTCGAACTCCGTCAACACCGTCTGGAACACACGGCGGCCGGTGTCGGGGTAGGCCTCGACCACCTGCACCACCCGCTTGATCTCGCCTTCGAGCGCGTCGCCGACGGCACTGGCAGAGGCGTCGAAGCCCATCACGCAGGCGCCCATGCGGTCGATCAGGCGCCGCGCCGGGTGGTCGATGGTGGCAAAGAAGTCAGGCTCTCCGACCGCCACGCGCAGGACCGGCATCTGCAGCCGCGCGAACCAGACGCGAACGGCCGACGGAATGCGCTCTTCCGTCAGGATGCTCTGGAACAACAACGCCACGATCTCGATCGTGGCGCGCTCGACCGGGCTCTCTGCCGCGCGCTTGAGCGCCTGCTTGCGCAGGTTCAACTCTTCGAGCAACTGCGGCGACACGGTCGCCGTGGCCGAGCCCGCATCGTTGCGTTCAATGCGCCGCTGCACGCCTTGCTGCGCCTGACCGATCGCCGCCGCCAAGCCCGGCGACACGGTGCGTTGGTGGCCGGCGCGCGCGGTGTCGGCGAAGGCCGGCACCTGGCGTTCGAGCATGCGGTTCAGACGCGTCATCACAGCGACGGCGTTGTCACCCCCGGGACCGTGGACATCGCTGCCGCCGGCGCCGCCCGAGCGCGTCATCAACCGGGTCTCGTCGCTGACCAGGCCGGCATAGCCCGTGGTTGCACCACCGCGTGAGCGGCGGATCAGCGGCCGCAAATCAATGTCGGGCAGGACGCGCTGCGACACCAACCAGCTGTTCGCCTCGTGATAGGCCTCCTGAACCAGCAAGCCGAATTCCTCGTGCAACGCAGGCTGCAGATCGCGAAGGCCCTTGTCTTCGAGGCCCGCATCGGTCCAGGCTTGCATCACGATGCGCGCCAGCACATGGGTGCGCAACAAGTCATGTGGGTCGAGCTCATCGCGGTGTTCGAGCAAGGCCACGCGGGTGCGCAAGTCGTTGAACTCGGAGCCGGCCTTGTCCATGATGGCCAGGGCCAGGCGCGAAGTCAGGATCTCGCGATCCATAGTCTCGTCGTCCACCAGTGACAGCTTCTTGGTCGGACCGCCGAAGTCGCCGCTGCGCGAGGCGGGCACCCCCTGACGCAAGGCGTCTTGCATCGCGCCGACGATGCCCTGGTGCCAGGCCACGCCGTGTGACTTGAGCGCCACGGCCACGTCGCGCAAGCGGGCGACGATACCAGGCTCGGCGCCGGCACTCGTGGCCCGCTCGGGCGCGACTGCCCAGTGAACCACGGCTGTCACCAGCGCGGGCAGCCCTTTGACAAGCTCTTCCGTGTACAGGCGCCGCGCTTGTTGGGCCAGGCTGGCTTGATCGCCGACAGTCGCCATGGGGGATCGGTTGAGCCTTGTCTTTTAGGGTCTGTTGACTCTACACCACCGACTGTGGCCTCAGACCACGGCGCCCGCGTTCGGATCGTTCGGATCACCGTCCTTTGCCGACAGTTTCACGAGGTCCTCGCGCTTGACACCGAGCCACATCACGATGGCCGCCGCAACGAAGACGGAGGAGTAGATGCCAAACAAAATGCCGATGGTCAATGCCAGCGCGAAGTAGTGCAGGGTCGGTCCGCCAAAAATCAGCATAGAGACCACCATCATCAGCGTGCTGCCGTGCGTGATGACGGTGCGGCTGATGGTGCTGGTGATGGCGTGGTCGATGACCTCGCGCGTGTTCATTTTTCTGAACTTGCGAAAGGCTTCGCGCACCCGGTCGAAGATCACCACCGATTCGTTGACGGAGTAGCCCAACACCGCCAGCACCGCGGCCAGCACCGCGAGCGAGAACTCCCATTGGAAGAAGGCGAAGAAGCCCAGGATGATGACGACGTCGTGCAGGTTGGCGACGATGCCCGCCACCGAGAACTTCCACTCGAAGCGGAAGGCCAAGTACAGCATGATGCCGACGACGGTGACGCCCAAGGCCTTGATGCCGTCCAATGTCAGCTCTTCACCCACCGACGGGCCGACGAACTCGGTGCGCGACAGCCTGAGCGGCTCAGTGCCGCCGGCCGTGCTGCACGAGGGTCGGCTGACCTGTTCACCTTGCGGCGTGGTGTATTGCTTGGTCGCCACAGTGCCCGACTCGGCCTTGCACAGCGCGTCGAAGACGCGACTGGCGAGCTCGCTTTGCTTGGCATCACCACGCAGCGGCAGGCGGATCAGCACGTCGCGCGAGGTGCCGAAGTTCTGCACCTGGACTTCGCCCAGGCCCAGGCTGTCGACAGCCGTCCGGGTTCTGCCCAGATCGGCACTGGCGGCGTACTCGACCTCCATCACCGTGCCGCCGGTGAACTCGATGGACAAGTGCAGGCCGCGGGTCGTGAGGAAGAAGACGGCAGCCGCAAACGTAAGGAACGAGATCGCGTTCAGCACCAGCGCGTGGCGCATGAAAGGGATGTCGCGGCGGATCCTGAAAAATTCCATGGTGCTCTCTCCTCAGAGGTCCGCGGCGGGCTTGGTGGCGTCGGGGCGCCACACCTGACCGATCGAGACGCCCTTGAGCTTCTTCTGCCGGCCGTACCAGAGGTTGACCAGGCCGCGCGAAAACACCACTGCCGAGAACATGGAGGTCAGGATGCCCAGGCAATGCACGACCGCGAAGCCGCGCACCGGGCCGGAGCCGAAAGCCAGCAGCGCCAGGCCGGCAATCAGGGTCGTGATGTTGGAGTCCAGGATCGTGCCCCAAGCACGCTCGTAGCCCGTTGCAATCGCCGTCTGCGGGCTGGCACCGGCGCGCAGTTCTTCTCGCACGCGCTCGTTGATCAAGACGTTGGCGTCGATGGCCATGCCCAGCGCCAAGGCAATGGCCGCAATGCCCGGCAAGGTCAGCGTGGCCTGCAGCATCGACAGCGCCGCCACCAGCAACAACAGGTTGAAAGCCAGAGCAATGGTCGAGAACACGCCGAACAGCAGGTAGTACAGGCACATGAAGACGGCAATCGCAGAGAAACCGTAGATCACGCTGTTGAAGCCGAGCTTGATGTTCTCCGCCCCCAGGCTGGGGCCGATGGTGCGCTCCTCGATGATCTCCATCGGTGCCGCCAAGGACCCTGCGCGCAACAGCAGGGCCGTGTCGGCCGCTTCGACCGTGTTCATGCGGCCGGAAATCTGCACCCGCCCGCCACCGATCTCGCTGCGGATCACGGGCGCGGTGACCACCTCGCCCTTGCCCTTCTCGAACAGCAGGATGGCCATGCGCTTGCCGACGTTTTCGCGCGTGATATCCCGGAAAATGCGCGCGCCCTTGGCGTCCAAGGTCAGATGCACCGCGGGTTCGTTGCCGTTCTGGCCGTCGAATCCAGGCTGTGCGTCGGTCAGGTTCTCGCCCGTGAGGATGACCTGGCGCTTGACGATCAGCGGCGCTCCGCCGCGCTCGACATAGCGCTCGGTACCGAACGGCACGGGACCGGAGCCAACGGCTGCCGCCGCCGCTTCAACACTGTCGTCGACCAGGCGCACCTCCAGGGTTGCCGTGCGGCCGATGATGTCCTTGGCCTTGGCGGTGTCCTGCACTCCGGGAAGCTGGACAACGACGCGATCTGCGCCTTGCTGCTGGATCACCGGCTCCGAGACACCGAGTTCATTGACGCGGTTGTGCAGCGTCGTGATGTTCTGCTTGAGTGCCTGGTCCTGGACGGTGCGAGCCGCTTGGGGCTTGAGCGTGCCGGCGAGCTTGAAGCCATCGCCTTCAGCGGTTTCGGTCCAGACCAGGTCGGGCAACTGCTCGTTCAGCAGGCGCAAGGCCGCCTGGAGTGTGGCTTTGTCGCGAAAGCGAACCTCGACCGTGTTGCCGTCGCGCGCAATGCCGGCGTGGCGGATGCTCTTGTCACGCAACAGAATGCGCAGGTCGCCCGTCAATGACTCGGCCTTCTTGGTCAGCGCCGACTTCATGTCGACCTGCATCAAGAAGTGCACGCCGCCGCGCAAGTCCAGGCCCAGGTACATCGGCAAGGCATGAAGCTTGGCCAGCCACTGCGGCGATCTCGACACCAGGTTCAAGGCAACGATGTACTGGGGATCGGCGGGGTCGGCGTTCAAGGCTTTGGCAATGGTGTCCTTGGCCTTGATCTGGGTGTCGGTGTTGACAAAGCGCGCACGCACCGACGTGCCCTCGAGGGTGACGAAGTCTGCGTTCACCCCAGCGGCCGTCAGCGCGGCCTGCACGCGTCCGACCAGGGCCGGCTCGACCTTGACCGTCGCCTTGCCTGACGATACCTGCACCGCCGGTGCTTCACCGAAGAAGTTCGGGGCGGTGTAGAGGGTGCCGATCAGCAACGCAATGACAAGCATCGCGTACTTCCACAGGGGGTAGCGGTTCTTGGGGCAGCAACTTTCAGGGCACGTGGGCGGCGCGCGCGCCGCCGCGGATTACTTGATCGTGCCCTTGGGCAGTACCTGAACCACCGACGTGCGCTGAACCTGCACTTCGACGTTGGTGGCCACCTCGACCGACACATAGGTCTCGCCGAGCTTGCTGATCTTGCCGAGCAGGCCGCCGCCAATGACCACTTCGTCGCCCTTGGCGATCGCATCGATCATCGCCTTGTGCTCCTTCTGGCGCTTCATCTGCGGGCGGATCATGATGAAGTACAGCACCACGAACATCAGCACCAGCGGCAGCAGGCTGAAAAGGGTCGACTCGGTACTCGCGCCACCGGCGGCAGCGGGTGCGGTCTGGGCAAAGGCTTCAGAGATGAACACGTCAACGATCCTGGTAGTGATGAGTCAATACGGTGGTGACTCGGACCCTGCGAACCAACGGCCGGGTTCGAGGGGTCGGGAACCCTGAGCCATCGCAGGACGGCCAGGCTCGCGAAAGGCCGCGGATTCTAGTCTGAAGCCTCGGCCGCGGCGCCGACTTGGCCTGGGCCCAGGTCGGGGATTGGCGCCAGCGGGGCCCGCTAGGATGGGGAGGTGACCAAGACACCCCTGTCGATCGCCATCATCGGCGCTGGCCCGGTGGGCCTGGCGCTGGCCCTGCTGGCCGCACGCACCCTGCCGCTGGCGCAAATCAGTCTGTTCGACGCCCGCGCCGCCGACCGTGACGTGTCGGCCGACCCACGCGCCCTGGCCCTGGCCCTGGGCAGCGTCCAGTTGCTGGAGCGACTCGGCGCCTGGGACGGCGGCCGCGCCGAACCGATCCGCGAGGTCTGGGTTTCCCAGCAGACGGCGGGCGCCGCTGGCCCGGCCTGGCTCGGCCGCGCCAGCGTGCGCCTGTCGGCCGCAGAGCTCGGCCTGCCGATGCTCGGCGCCGTGCTGCCTTATGGCGCCTTGGTGGCGCCGATGCAGCGGGCCTGGGAGGCCGTTGCGTCGTCCGATCCGCAGCGCCTGCACAGTCGCTTTGGCGCCGCGGTATCGGCGCTCAAGGACGTGCCCGGCGGCGTCGAAGTCGACGCCGGCGTCGCCGAGTGTTTCGACCTCGCCGTGGTGGCCGAAGGCGGCGTGTTCGGCGCCGACATGCAAGCCGATGTGAAGCATGACTACCGCCAGAACGCCTGGGTCGGCAGCGTGACCCTGACCGGCAGTCGCGCTGGCCTGGCTGTGGAGCGCTTCACGCGGCACGGCCCGGCGGCGCTGTTGCCCTTGCCGCCCATGGCCGGACACGGCAGTGTCACAGCCGCCCAGCGCGCCTCGCTGGTCTGGTGCGTGCCGCAGCAGGACGACCCCGTTCGCGGGTTGGACGACAGCCAACGCAAGGCGGTGCTGAACACGCTCTTCGAGCCGGAAGTGGGGCGCATCGACAGCGTGTCGCCGCTGAAGTGCTTTTCCCTCGGGCTGGCAGCGCAGCGCAGTCTGGTGCGCCATCGCCAGGTGCGCATCGGCAACGCCGCGCAGACGCTGCATCCGGTGGCTGGGCAGGGTTTGAACCTCGGGCTGCGCGACGCCTATGCGCTGGCCACCGCCCTGCGCGACGCGGTCGAGGCCCATCGGGCGGCACCCGACCTCGACCGCGCGCTGTCCAGCGTGGCCTGGCAACGCGCGCCCGACCGCTGGGCGATGATCGCCGCGACCGACTTCCTGGCCCGCAGCTTCACTTGGCAGGCCCCCGGTGTGGCGACGCTGCGCGGCATGGGCATGGCCCTGCTCGAGGCCTTGCCCCCCGTGAAGAATGCGCTGGCGCGCCGGATGATGTTCGGCAATCGCTGAGCGGCACGAACTGACTACAGACGCCGGTGTTCGAGCGCCGGCAATTGCTGGCGCACGCTGAGCAGACGCGCCCGGTCGAGCTCAGCCAGCACCACGCCTTCGCCCTCGGCCCGCACCGCCAGCACCTCGCCCCAGGGATCGACGACCATGCTGTGGCCCCAGGTGCGACGACCGTTCTCGTGCGTACCGCCCTGGGCCGGCGCGATCACGTAGCACTGGTTCTCGACCGCACGGGCGCGCAGCAGCATCTCCCAGTGGTCGCGCCCCGTCGTGTGAGTAAAGGCAGCGGGAACGCTCAGCAGGTCGCAAGGCGGCACGCACAACTGCCGGTACAGCTCGGGAAAGCGCAGGTCGTAGCAGACCGACAGGCCGATGCGCAGCAGGCCTGCCTGCACGGCGACGGCCGCGTGACCGGCCTCCAGTACCCGCGCCTCGTCGTAGCTCTCGCGGCCGTTGTCGTAGCGGAACAGGTGCACCTTGTCGTAGCGGGCGGCCAGCATGCCATCGGGCGCATAGACGCAGCAGGCGTTGCGCACACGGTCCGGCACGGCTGTGCGCAGCGGCAAGGTCCCGCCGATCAGCCACACGCAATGCGCCTTGGCCTGCGCCGACAGGAAAGCCTGGATCGGGCCCGCGCCGGGCGCCTCGGCGATGCGCAACTTGTCATCGTCGCGGCGGCCCATCAGACAGAAGTACTCGGGCAGCGCGACCAGCTCGGCGCCGCATTGAGCCGCCTGCGCAATCAGGCGTGCAGCGGCCTCGAGGTTGCGATCGACATCGGGTGTCGAGACGGTCTGCAGGGCAGCGATTCGCATGCGCCGGATTGTCACTGCCGCGGCGCGGACGCACCGGCGGCGGGTGGGTCGATGTCGGGGAGCGGCTCACCGAGCTTGCGCTCGACGCGCTCCACCTTCGGGTCGGCCCAAGAGCCCTGGACCGTGAACTCGCGGGTGCTGGCAGCCATCAGCGGCCGCCGCAGGAAGACCTGGGCCAGGAAGGTGCCCAGGCCAACGGCCGGGTTGATCACCGCATAGGCCAAGGAGGCCGTGCCGGCATTGATTTCGGGCACGACCAGGACGCGCAGGCTTTGTGTCTCGCGGGCAATGTCCGCACTGCCTTCCATCAACACGGCCGCCTGGACGCCACGCATGCGCAGGTTGTTGGTGCTCGCAACGCCGTCGTCGATCGTCACGTCCCCGGTCACGTTGTCGAAGGCAAAGCCGTCCTGAAACACATCGCGGAAATCGAGCAGCAGGCGCCGCGGCAAGGCTTGCAGGTTGAGTACCGACAGCAAACGGCCGGCGCCCGCGCCGGCCTTCAGGAACTGACCCGCATCGAGCGCCAGGTTGATGCTGCCATCGAGGCTGGGCACATGCAGCGACAGCGGCGACCCGGCCCACGACAGTTGGCCGCTCATGCGGCCCTTGCCGCCGCGCAAGGTGCCGCCGAATCCCAGCCGCTCGAGCGCTGCACCGCTGTCTGCGAGATCCAGCTTGAAGTCCAACACCATGCGCTGCTGCCGCGTTGCAGCCGGGCCGGCGCCGGCGCCAGCGGGCCGCCACTGGCCGCTGCCCTTCAACTGCGCGTCAGGGTTGGTGAGGGTCAGGCGCGCCAGGTGCCACTCGCGCCCTCCGCCCTCGGCGGCGCGGTTGGCCGCCTCGATCTCGACGCGGCCGAACTTCTTGCCACGCAGCTCGAAGTCGTCAATCACGATGTCCAGCGCCGGCACGCTGGCGGGCGCCTGCACCAACAGGGTCTCGACCGACTCCGCATCGGCCGGCGGCAGGGCCAAGCGCGCGAGCCGGGCGTGGATCAGGCCCGGGTTGGCAAGGCCGCTGGCTGCGCGGTACTCGACGTAGCCACCGAGCTGATCGGCGTCGAGGCTGCCCCGCCAGGCGCCGTCGGCACTGTCCTGGCTGACGCCCGCGACCAAGCGTGTCAGCTTGCGGCCACCCGATGTCAGCGACTGCGCGCGCAGCGCGATCGTGCGCGGCAGGTAGCCCAGCTCCTGGCTCGCTGCGCTGTCGGGCAAGACACCTTGCAAGCGATCGGCGACGGCCCGCCACGCGTCGGCATCGGTGGCCGGCAAGTTCAGCAACGCGTGCACACCGCGCTCAGGCAGGGGCGGCAGGGCATCGAGCAGCGCAATGGCGCCGCGCTGGACTTGGGGCGTGTCGCGCGACACATCGCGCTGGTAGATGCCCTGCGCAATGCTGCCGAGTTCGAAGCGCAGGCTGTCGCGCACGGGCTCGCCCGGCGGCCCGGCGACAGCCAGGCGCGACTCGACACGCAGCGGCCAGGCCACGTCGGCAGCCTTCTTCAACGGCGCCGGCAGGTCGATTGCCAAGCCGGTGAGCGGGCTCGACAGAGTGAACTCGGTGCGACCCCGCACGGTGCCCACGGCCAGTCGGTAGGGGGTCTGGCCGGTCATCGATCCCGCCAACCGAGACAGCGCCCCCAGCTCAGGCGCGCGCCGCAATGCGTCGGCCGTGATGCTGCCCTGGGCGGTGAAGCGCAGGCTGCCATCCGCCTGCAGCCCACCGTCGAAAGTCGTGTCACCACCAAGCACGCGTGCGCTGCCGCCCGCCACGGTGAAGGCTTGCTGGGTGAAATCGATGCGCGCCTTGGTACCCGCGAGCGCTGGCATGGCTGCCGACAGCCGCAGGTCATTGCCAGGCAGCACCAGGCGGCCCTTGACCCGCGGCTGCTCGGGCCCATGCGTCGGAATCTCCAACTGCAACGACAGCTCGCCATTGCCTGCGGCAGTGACGTCGCGCAGGACCTGGTCCGTCCAGCCAGCGATCGGCGTGCTGTTCACGTAGCGCAGCAGGTCGGTCACCGGGCCGCGCGCCTGGCCTTCGATGCGCAGCAGCGCCTGCCCCAGGTCGGGCATGCTGGCGCTGACTTTGCTCAGCTCGACCCCGTAGACGCGGCCCTTGGCATTGCGAATCTCCATCGCATTGCGATCGAACAGCAACTCGCCGCTGACCCCGGTGAACGCCGGCCAGGACGTCAGACCGTCCGGACCCGCAGGCACGTAAGCCAGTGTCACGTCGTCTGCGCGTGCAGCGATGCGGAACTCGCCACCGGTTGCCTGGTGACCGCCACCAGCATGGGCGCCAGCGAAGGGAAAGTCCCACAGGTCGCCCTTGACCTTGAAGCTCGCGCTCGCCACCCGGCCGTCAACCACCGCCTGCAGGACATAGCGACGCGCGTCGAGCGGCAGCCCCAAGGGAAGGTAACGCGCCACGGCATTGGCGCGGCCGCGCGACAGGCTGCCGCTCAGCTCGAGCCGGCCGGGCAGGCGCGCGCCACGGCCATGGCCGCTCGCGCCGCTGGCCGGCGTCGCGCCGCTCACGGCGAGGGCGGGCCCGCCCTCGCCTGTTTGCCACTTCAGGGTCGTCAACTCACCCTGAGCGTCGGCATTGGCAAAGCGAGTCTCAGCCAGCGAGAGCTCCACCGCCGGCGCTGCACCTGGCTGCTGCGCCGGCCGGATGCGCCAACTCATGTCGGTCGAGAAGCTGTCGAAGGCCACTTCGGCTTGCTCGAACACGCCAGGCAGGATCAACGCCCCCTTGTCGAGCAGCAGCCGGGCCCTGCCACCGGCTTGGCTGGCGTCGAGCTCGACAGCCGCATTGCGCCAGCCCGGTCGCCCGATCACCCCCGGCTCCGGCGAGGCCGCAGCTGCGATGCCCAGGCCCGTCATCCTTGCCTTGACCTGGTAGCGCGACGGCGCCTCGATAGCCCCCTCCCACGTTGCCGCGAGATCGCTGACCTTGCCGGTCGGGGCCAGTTCCGCCAGCAGGCGGCCGAGCGTCGCCCCCAAAGGCAAGCGCGCCGCGACCCTGGCCATGCTCGCCAGGTCCAGGCGGTCGGCACTGAACTCGCCCCCGATGACGGGCGCCGCTGGCGTGGCGGCCTGGCGCAGCGCCAGGGAAAACTTGCTGCTCGGCCAGACCACGCCGTCTTCGGTATCGAAATCCAAGCCCTCCGCCGCAAGCTTGAGCTGCACGTCTTGTTGCTCGAGACTGACCCGGCCCTGCAGGCGCGTGATCGCCAACGGCTGGACGCTGGCACCCAGCTGCAGCGCCACCGAGCGCAGGGCGAGATCGGCGGTGGCGGCCTGGAACTGTCCCTGGCGCACATCGACCCAGGCCCGCACCGCGCCTTCGCCCTGGCTGAGCTCGAACGGCAGGCTGACGTGGCGACGCAGCTCGGCCACCTGGGTGCGTGGCAGTTCGGCATGCAAGGTCCCGCTCCACCGCCGCCAGTCTCCGCTCGGGTCCAGCAGCGACTGCCGGAAGCGACCTTGCAGACTGAAACGCTCACCCCAGCTCGGCGGCGGCGTGGCATCCAGGCGCAAATCGTGGCGGCGAATGCCGTTGCGCACCACCAGGTCCACGCCACTCAGCTCCAGCGCCGGCGCACCGCGCTGCTCGTCGACCCAACGCAAATGCCCATTGCGAACGACGAATTCAGGCTGCGAGAAGAACCAGTCCACGGCGCGGCTGTCGGGCCCGCTGCCGCTGCGTGGAATCTCCAGGCCCGCAACGAAAAATCGGCCACCGCTGTCGCGCCGGATCTCCAATGCGGCGCCCTCGAGGTGCAGCTGCTCGAAACGGAGTTCAAAGGCCAACAAAGACCGCGCGGAGACGGCCGCGCTGACGGTGGGCAAGCGCAGCGCCTCCCGCTGCTGGCGATCCTTCAGCACCACATTGCTCAACTCGATGGCCGGGATCCAGCCGCCGGACCGCACGCGGATCGCCTCGATCGTCACCGGCACGCCCAGCGCTTGACTGGCACGCGCTTCGATCTGCGGGCGCCACTGCTCGATGCGAGGCAGAATGCCCCAATGCAGCACCAGCCATGCCAGCAACAATAGGGTCCAAGCGCCAAATAAGGCGCCGAAAGCAAGCCGCCACGCCCAACGCAGCGCAGGGTGTCGACGCCGCTCGGCACGGCCGCCAGCGGCGGTTTGGGAGGGCAGGGAGGCCAAGTTGGGGGCGATACGCGGCGGTTCGATTTGCGACAACGGGTTGGGCGCTTGGCGCCGCCGCTCGCGCCCACAGCGCCCACGGCGCGCCAGACGCGGTCGCCAGCTGGCGGGCCGCGTCAATCTAGCACAGGGTCGCTGACTGACCCGCGCCGCCACGATGGGTTCCCCGAGCATCTCACCCACGGTCCCTGAAGCGGTCGCAGAGCACAGTCGCTTCGTTCAACGTGTGCGACGGCGTCATGCTCGCGAGCTGGCCTGGCTGCCACCCGGCCTGCCGACCGCAGAAGTGATCAGCGCACTGGTCGCGTGCGCCCTCGACGCGGGCCACCCATTGCCCAGCGCCCTGAGGATCACGCGCCAGCTCGTGCTCGAGCGGCTGGCGGTGCTGGACATCGAGCAGGCGGCCTCCTTGGAGGCGGTGACGACGACGATGACGGCCTTGGCGGAGGTCAGCCTCGAGATCGCGTTGAACCGGGCCCTCGCCGATACCGACGCCCGCCACGGCGTACCGCTCAACGACGAGGGGCAACGCATCGACCTCTGGATCGTCGGCATGGGCAAGCTCGGCGCGCGCGAACTCAACGTGTCGTCGGACATCGACCTGATTTACATCTATGAAGAGTCGGGCCAGACCCGCGGTGCCGAGCCGGTCTCGGCGCATGAGTACTTCTCGCACGTCGCGCGCAGCCTGTATGCGCTGATTGGCGACACCACCGATGAAGGCTTCGTCTTCCGTGTGGACCTGGCGCTTCGGCCAAACGGCAACTCCGGGCCGCCAGTCGTCAGCTTGGCCATGCTGGAGGAGTACTTCCAGGTCCAGGGCCGCGAGTGGGAGCGCTTTGCCTGGCTGAAGAGCCGTGTTGTGGCACCCCGCGCCGCCGTCACCAGCGGCCGCGCGCTGGCGCTGAGAGCCCTGGTCACGCCCTTCGTCTACCGGCGCTACCTTGACTACGGCGTGTTCGAGGGCCTGCGCCAGTTGCACGGCAAGATCCGCGAGGAAGCACAGCGCCGGGCTGCCGGGCGGCCCGAGCGCAGCAACGACGTCAAGCTGTCGCGCGGCGGCATCCGCGAGATCGAGTTCATCGTGCAGTTGCTCTTGGTTGTGCGCGGCGGCCAGTTTCCGGAGATACGCACCCGCTCGACGCTGCGCGGCCTGGACCGCTTGGCAGCGCGCGGGCTGATGAAGCCTGTCACCGCCGAACGGCTCGCGAAGGCCTACCATTTCTTGCGGCGCGTCGAACACCGCATCCAGTACCTGGACGACCAGCAGACCCACCTGCTGCCCAGCGCTGACGCAGACCTGGGCTGGATCGCGCGGTCGCTGGGCCTGACGTGCAACGCCGATGCCTGTGAGCTGCTGGACCGACTCGGGCAGACCCGGGAGCTGGTGGCCACTGAGTTCGACGCGCTGCTGCATGACGGGCAGGCCGCACCCGTGGCGGGCAATGGCGGCTGCAAGACCTGTGGCCCCGGGCCCCTGCCGATCGACGACGAAAGCTTCCTCGAACGACTGCCCGCCGCCATGGCAGAGCGCACGCGCGCCTGGGCAGCGCAGCCGCGGGTGCAGTCGCTGCGCGACAACAGCAAGCAGCGCCTGGCACGCTTGGTGCAACGCGCGGCCGAGACGGTCGAGGCCGGCCGCTGCAGTACCGACGCAGCGCTGAGATTCATCGACTGGATGGAGCCGCTGCTGCGGCGCGAGAGCTATCTGGCCTTGCTGGTCGAACGCCCCGAGGTCCAGCAACGCCTGCTCGGCCTGCTCGGCTTGGCACGCTGGCCAACCCGCTACCTGATGCAGCACCCCGGCGTCATCGACGAGCTGGCCGATGCACGCCTGCTGCACAGCCGCTTCGACCGCGATGCCTTCACAGCGGAGATGAACGAGCGCCACGCCGCCTGGCATCGCTCCGGAGAAGCTGGCGAAGAGGCCCTCCTCGACGCCTTGAGGCGTGCCCACCACGCCGAGGTCTTTCGAACCCTGGTGCGCGACGTGGAGGGCCACATCACGGTCGAGCAAGTGGCGGACGACCTCTCGGCGCTGGCCGACGCGGTGCTCGATTGCACGCTGCGTTGGGCCTGGAACCATCTGCGCCAACGACACCGCGATGTGCCGCAGTTTGCTGTCATCGCTTACGGCAAACTGGGCGGCAAGGAGCTCGGCGACGGCAGCGATCTGGATGTGGTGTTCGTCTTCGACGACCAGGACGAGGAGGATGCCGACAAGGCGGTCGAGGTGTACGGCGCCTTCGTGCGCAAACTGATCTCTTGGCTGACCCTGCGCACGGGTGCGGGCGAGCTGTTCGACATCGACACCGCTTTGCGCCCGAACGGCAACTCGGGGCTGCTGGTGAGCTCGATCACGGCCTTCGAGCAGTACCAGCGCGGCCGCGGCAGCAACACGGCCTGGACCTGGGAGCATCAGGCCTTGACGCGGGCGCGCTGCTGCGCCGGCACACCGGCTCTGGCCGCACGCTTCGAAGCCGTTCGCAGTGCGGTGCTGGCGGCGCCACGCGACCATGCGGCCCTGGCGCAAGAGGTGATGTCGATGCGCGACAAGGTGCGTGCGGCGCGGCCGGTGAAGCACGGTCTGTTCGACGTCAAACACAGCGCGGGCGGCATGATGGACGCCGAGTTCGCCGTGCAGTACCTCGTGCTGGCCCATGCCGACACCCACCCCGAGATGCAAGCCAACGTCGGCAACATCGCGCTGCTGCAACGTGCCGAGGCCTGCGGCCTGTTGCCATCGGGTGTCGGCAGCGCGGCGGCGAGCGCCTACCGCGAGTTGCGGCGCGCCCAGCACCACGCCCGCCTCGACGAACAGCCGACACAGTTTCCGGCCGCCAGCTTGGCGATCGAACGCGACGCCCTGCTGGCGCTGTGGCAGGTCGTGTTTGCTGCCTAGCCTGTCGACTGCCCCGACGCGCGTGCCCGCGCCTCGCGCCTGGGCCGCCTGCTCGCTCGGCCTGGCATTGGGCGCGGCGTTGCTCTGGTCGGCGCCGCGCGAAGCACTCGACTGGCAAGCGCACTGGACACCTGCCCAGGCATGGCGGCTGTGGACGGCTGCGTTCGTCCACTGGAGCCTGCATCACTTGCTGGCCAACCTGTTGGGCTGCGCAGCCGTGGCCGCCTTCGGCGTCGCCGCCGGTGTGTCGCGACCCTTCGTTTGGGCCTGGCTGGTGGCTTGGCCGCTGACCCATGCCGGGTTGGCTGTGGCGCCGCAGGTGCAGCACTACGGCGGCTTGTCGGGGGTGTTGCACGCAGGCGTCGCGGTCGCGGCGCTGAGCCTTGCAGGCGAGGCGACGGGTCGGCGCCGGCTCATCGGCGTCGCGGTCTTGGCCGGCCTCATCATCAAGCTGGTGCTGGAGCGCCCTTGGCAGGGGCCGGTGCAGACGGTCGCCGGCTGGGACATCCCGCTGGTACCGCTTGCGCATGTGACGGGCACAGCCAGCGGGCTGCTTTGCGCCGCCGCCGCTCTGGCGATCGGCCATCGACCTGCGCCGAGGGAGCGGTCGAGATGACCGCGCCGGCCGACGCGGGAACCGGCGACCGCAAGGAGCAGCTCGATGCCGTCGCCATCGCCTCTCTGCTGGTGTGTTGCCTGATCTGGGGTCTGAACCAAGTCGCCACCAAGGTCGCACTGGCCGACATTCCGCCCTTGACGCAGGCTGCACTGCGCTCGCTCGGCGCGGCGTTGTTGGTGCTGGCGTGGTCGCACTGGCGCGGCATCGACCTGTGGGCGCGCGACGGCACCTGGCGCGCAGGCTGCTGGATCGGCACACTGTTCGCGGCCGAGTTCGCTTGCATCTTCGTCGGGCTGCAGTTCACCAGTGCATCACGCATGGTGGTTTTCTTGTATTCAGCGCCCTTCATGGTGGCGATCGGCATGCCCTTCGTCGCGCGCGGCGAGCGACTGAACGCGTTGCAATGTCTGGGCATGGTGATTGCGTTCGCGGGTGTCGCGTGGGCATTCAGTGAAGCCTTTGCCGCAAGCCCTGCCGGGGGTGCAGACCCGTGGTGGGGCGACGCGCTGGGTCTCGCTGCAGCTGCGTTCTGGGCTGCGACCACCTTGACCATCCGCGCCACAGACTTGGCACGAGCACCGGCAGAGAAGACCCTGCTTTACCAACTGGCGGTGTCTGCGGCGTTGCTGGCGCTTGCGGCTTACGGCAGTGGCGAGTTGTGGCCAAAGCGCATCGGTGCAGTGGCGCTTGGCTCACTCGCCTTTCAGACCGTCGTGGTGACATTCGCCAGCTACCTGCTCTGGTTCTGGCTGGTTCGTCACTACCCCGCGACCCGCCTCGCCGCCTTCACGCTCCTGACCCCGATCGCCGGTTTGGCTGCCGGTGTAGGCTTGCTCGGAGAACCCCTGACCGTGCAACTCGGAGGCGCAGCGCTGGCGGTCGCCGTGGGCATCGCTCTTGTCAGCCGACGTTGAACCTTGACCCTTACGGAGATAGAACCATGAACCTCATCCTGGGCGGCTTCGCGCTATCGAACTACGTCAACAAAGTCAAACTTGTCCTGCTCGAGAAAGGTCTGCCTTTCACCGAGGAACGCGCTGGCCCTGGCCACAAGCCGGACGACTTCTCGGTGGCCTCGCCGCTGGGCAAGGTGCCCTACCTGCGCACCGAGCACGGCACACTGTGCGAGAGCAGCGTGATCGTCGACTATCTCGAGGCCTTGGCGCCGCAGCCCGCCTTGCTGCCTGCCGACCCGTGGGCGGCAGCCAAGGTGCGCGAGCTGTCGGTGTTCGTCGACCTGCACCTGGAGCTGGTCGCGCGCGAGCTCTACCCGCAAGCCTTCTTCGGCGGCAGCATCAGCGAGGCACAACAGGCACGGGTGCGCAAACTGCTCGAGAAGAACATCCACGGATTCAAGCAGTTGGCTCGGTTTGCACCCTACGTGGCTGGCCAGGTGTTCACGCAGGCCGACTGTGCGGCCTACGTCTCGCTGCCGCTCGTGGCTTTGTCGAGCAAGATCGTCTTTGGCGAAGACTTGCTCGCCGCCGGCGGCGTCGACTGGAAACCTTACTGCGCCCTGGTTGCGCAGCGACCCTCAGCCCAACGCGTCGACGCCGACCGCAAGGCCGATCAGGCCCGCTCAATGGCAGCGGCGCAGGCCAGCGCCAAGAGCTAACCCGCCGGAGCGGCGCCCTGCAAGGGAACGGCTCGCAGCAGTTCCTTGCGATAGCGATTGAGCTCCTGGACGCTGGCGAAGCTGCGCTCCATCAGCAGACTCATGTTGTGCAGGATGCGCTCGATCACCTTGCTCTCCCAGACCGAGTCGAACTGGATCTGCTTGTCCAGCCATTGCTCGAGCCAGGCCGGGTCGGGCATGCGCGATTGAACCGTGTCACGCGGGAACAGCTTGGCGTTGACATGCAGATTGGTGGGGTGCAGGGCCTGCGCTGTGCGCCGCGCACTGGCCATCAAGACACCGACCTTGGCAAACGCCGCCCGCGCCTCGTCGCCAAAACGGTGCATGGCGCGTTTCATGTACCTCAGGTAGGCGCCCCCGTGACGCGCCTCGTCTCGCGCCAGGGTCTCGTAGATCGACTTGATGACAGGCTCGCTATGCCACTCCGCGGCACGCCGGTACCAATGGTTGAGTCGGATCTCGCCGCAGAAATGCAGCATCAGCGTCTCGAGGGCGGGCGCCGGGTCGAACTCGAAGCGCACGGCGTGCAACTCCTCTTCGCTGGGTACCAGATCGGGCCGGAAGCGGCGCAGGTACTCCATGAGTACAAGAGAGTGCTTCTGCTCCTCGAAGAACCAAACGCTCATGAAAGCGGAGAAGTCGCTGTCGTCCTTGTTGTCACGCAAGAACATCTCGGTCGCCGGCAATGCAGCCCACTCCGTGATCGCGTTCATCTTGATCGTCAGGGCCTGCTCCTCGGTCAGCCGGGCAGCGTCAAAGCTGGCCCAAGGAATGTCCTGCTCCATGTTCCAGCGCACTGCCTCGAGTTGCCTGAAGAGTTCCGGGTAGAGCATCGCCTGTCCTTGGTGGGTGCGGCTGAATTCTAGAGACTGAACGCAAGCGCGCAGCCTGCGGTCAGACGGGATCACGATCGTGCCACGCGCTCATTGCGGCTGTGATGTCGCTCAAGTCCGACAAGACTTGCACGCCCTTCACAGCGCGTCGCTGCAACACGGGCGCGCTGCCGCCAACCCAGATTTCCACCTGGGGCGGCAACTTGGCCCGCAACTCCGTCAGGCCCTCGGTGACTTGATGCGGGTTGGTACAGCCGGTGTAACTCAGGGCCACCACCTCGCTGCGCAGAGCCGCTGCCGCGCGAATGATGTCCCACACCGGTGTCTGCACGCCCAGCGATGCGCAGCGGCAACCCTCCAGCGCCAGAATCGCCTCGGCCATCAGCAAACCCAGGCCGTGCGGCTCGCCCGGCACGGTTGCCAGCAAGACGCGCGGGCGACCCAGGCCCGCAGCAGGCAGGTGATGCAAGGCGTTGCGCAGCACGACCTGGACAGACTCTGTGTAGAGGTGCTCCTCGAACACTTCCATGCGCCCTTGCATCCACGCCTCGCCTACCTGCGCGTTCAAGGGTGCCACCACGTCGAGCACGAAGCGGCCCAGACCCATGCGCGCCAGGGCCCGCGCCATCATGTCGCGCAGCATCTCCACGTCGTGTTGGTGGATCGTGGCCATGAAGCTGGCCAGGTCAGGTGCGGCGCGCGGGTGCGCATCTGGCACGCGGCTGGGCTCGCGCAGGCCGGTCGCGTTCGACAGCAATTCCAGATCGGCTGGCGCCATCGCCACGATGCGCCCCGGACGGTGTCCCGCGTCGAGCAGGCGCTTGATGACACGCAGGCGCTCGACTTGATCAAAGGGGTAGCTGCGCTCGCCCATCGCGTCGCGGTCAGGCAAAGGAAAGCCGTAGCGCCGCTCCCAGATGCGCAAAGTGTCCTTGCTCAGCCCGGTGTCGCGCTCGACTGCCGAGATGGACATCGTGATCGGCCGTGCCGTAAAGCTAGCTTGCAACTGCATCCCCTTGTCTGAATCTTGCGTAGGCATCCGGGCGGCGGGACACCTGGGGTGGGTCAAGTGTAGGTAAAAACGTCATTCTGTACAGGACAAGTCTTGTGCAACATGGTCTTTACGCCGACCTCGACGCGTTTACATCCGCCTCCCGTCTATCTTGACATAGACGAACACCGAGTGGTAAGATTTTAAACTAGCCAGTTCAAATTTAAAGCTCAGCCCGTCATGTCACCGCTTGTTGCAACGCCAATTTGGGAACTTCGCACGGCCGTGTCGCTCCATGCCAAGGTACGGTTTTGTTTGCTGTGCGGCCTTTCGGCTCGACCGGCTGCAATCTCCGAGCGCCTCTCCTCCTCCTCCCTCCCTCCCTCCTTCGCTCGGGGGCGTCGCACAGCAACCTTTACACCCAGGGGTACCGCCGCGGCGGTACCCCTCTCTCGTTTTCGGCCTGCGTAATGCGCCGCATTGCAGTCATCGGCGCAGGCATATCGGGGCTGGCCGTCGCACACAGCGTGGCGCAAGAAGCCCAAGTGACGCTGTTCGAAGCGGCGCCTTGGTTCGGCGGCCATGCCAACACGGTCGATATCTGCATCGATGGCATCCAGCACGGCGTTGACACCGGCTTTTTGGTCTTCAACGAGCGCACCTACCCAAATCTCATCGCTTTGTTCGACCGCCTCGGCGTGGAGAGCGCAACGTCGGACATGTCCTTCTCCGTGCAATCGCCAGCAGCCGGCTGGGAGTGGTGCGGCAGTGACCTCAATGGCGTGTTCGCCCAGCGCCGCAATCTGGTGTCCCCGCGCTTTCTCGGCATGTTGCTGGACGTCGTGCGTTTCAACCGTCTCGCCACGGCCATTGCGTTGCGCAACGGTGACGCTGAGCTTGACCAATCGATCGGCGAGTTTCTGGACCAGAACGCGTTCAGCAAGGACTTCCGCGAAGGCTACTTCCTCCCGATGATCGGCTGCGTCTGGTCCTGCCCCATCGATCAGATGCTGCGCTTTCCCATTGGCACCATGATCCGCTTTTGCCACAACCATGGCCTGATCCAGCTGACCAACCGCCCCCAGTGGCGAACCGTTCGCGGCGGCTCCCGACGCTATGTCGACAAGATGCTGGCGGCGGTCGCCGACGCGCGTCTGGCCACCCCGGTCCGCTCGGTGCAGCGGCTGCCACCGCGGGACGGTAGCGCAGGAGTGCTCGTGAGCACCGACGCGGGTGACGAGCGCTTCGACGAAGTGGTGCTGGCGTGCCACAGTGACCAGGCACTGGCTCTGCTGCGAGACCCCAGCGCAGACGAGCGCGCCGTCCTCGGCGCCATCCGCTACCACCCCAACCGGGCCGTGCTGCACACCGACACTTCAGCGCTGCCTCGCCAGCGGCGTGCGTGGGCGGCCTGGAACTACGAACGGGCGGCCGAGCGCAGCCAGGAGCAAGCCAGTGTGTGCCTGCACTACCTGATCAATCGGTTGCAGCCACTGCCCTGGAAGAGACCCGTGATTGTCTCGCTCAACCCGCTGCGCCCGATCCGCGCTGCCAGCGTGCTCGGCGAGTGGGAGTACAGCCATCCCGTGTTCGACCGCGCTGCAGTGCAGGCTCAAGCCCGCCTGCCGGAGCTCCAAGGCCTGGGCCATGTGTGGTTTGCCGGCGCGTGGACACGCTATGGTTTTCACGAGGACGGCCTGATGTCCGGTTTGGCCGTCGCAGCCGGTCTGCGGGCGCGCTGGGCTTTGCAGTCCGCTCGCGGAGTGGCCGCATGACGCTGGCGAGTTCCACGGCGCAGCTTGCGATCGGATCGGTGCGTCACTTGCGCTTGCGGCCGACCCAGCACAGCTTCGACTACCCGACCTATTTTCTTCTGCTGCCCTTGCGCTCGCTGCGCGATCTGCCGGCACCGGGGCTGGCGCGAAATCGTTTTGGTTTGCTGGCGTTTCACGACGTCGACCATGGCGACGGCCGTGGCGACTGCCTGGCATGGCTCGACGAACAATTGTTGCGCGAGGGCGTGCTCGATGCCGATGGTGAAGTCTGGCTGCAGACCTACCCGCGCGTGCTCGGTTATGCCTTCAAACCGGTCAGCTTTTGGTACTGCCATCGCGCTGACGGCAGCCTGGCCGCGATCTTGACGGAGGTGAACAATACCTTCGGCGAACGCCACTGCTACCTGTTGGCCGGCCCTGCGCTGGCCTGGGGCTGCGAGCAAACAGCGCAGAAGGTGTTCCACGTTTCGCCGTTCTGCCACATCGTGGGTGAGTATCGCTTCCGCTTTGCGCGCAGCGAAGACCGCATCGTCGCCCGCATCGAGCATCACGACAGCGACGGACCGCTGCTGCTGACCAGCGTCAGCGGCACCTTCGCGGCCGCCACGCCAGAGCGACAACGCGCAGCCTTCTTCGGTCAACCACTGATGACGCTGGGCGTCATCCTGCGCATCCACTGGCAGGCATTGCAGCTGTGGCTCAAACGAGTGCCGTTCGTGCGCAAGCCTGCGGCACCGAATCAGTTCGTCACGCGCTGAAACCAGGCCGCGTCCCTCCACTCCAGCCCTCCGATGACTTCACCCGTGTCCAGCCTGTCCTCCAATCCCCCACTGCGCCTTCCCCGTTCTGCGCCGGCCGCCGCAAGCGCAGTGCTGCGCTTGCTGTCGAGCCTGCGCCACGGCCGCCTCGACCTGCAACTGCCCGACGGCTCACAAGCCCGCTTTGGCGACGCTCACGCCGCCGGGCCGCATGCCGCGATACGTCTGTTGAACTGGAATGTGTGTGCCGCAGCCCTTAAGGCAGGCGACATTGGCTTTGCCGAAGGCTACATCGCTGGCGACTGGACGACGCCCGACCTGGCCGCGCTGATGAAGCTGTTCGTGGCCAATCGCGACGCGGTGGAGAGCGTGATCTACGGTCATTGGTGGGGTCGGCTGCTGTACCGCGCCAAACACCTGCTGAACCGCAACTCACGGCGTGGCAGCCGCAAGAACATCCATGCCCACTACGACCTGGGCAACCCGTTCTATCGGCTCTGGCTCGACCCGACGATGAACTACTCCAGCGCATGGTTCGAGGGGGACCATCGCCGCTCACTGGTGGACGCCCAGCACGCCAAAGTCCGGCGCGCGCTGGTGGAGTGCGCGCTGAAACCGGGCGAGCGCCTGCTCGAGATCGGCTGCGGCTGGGGCGCATTGGCTGAGAAAGCGGCGCTGGAGTTCGCCTCGGAAGTCACCGGGGTGACTCTGTCGACAGAGCAACTCGATTTCGCCCGCGAGCGCGTCGCGAAAGCCGGCCTTGCCAGCCGCGTCGACCTGCGGCTGCAGGACTATCGCGACATCGAGGACGCCCCCTTCGACGGCATCGCCTCGATCGAAATGTTCGAAGCCGTCGGCCGCGAGTATTGGCCCGGGTTTTTCACCACGCTGCACGAAAAGCTCAAGCCGGGTGGTCGCGCCTGCATCCAGACCATCACGATTCGCGACGATCTCTTCGAGCGCTATGTCGGCGGCACGGACTTCATTCAGCAGTACGTGTTTCCCGGCGGTCTCCTGCCCAGCCCGAGCCAGTTCCGCCAGCACGCGCAGGCCGCGGGGCTGGAGGTGATCAACGAACTGGCTTTTGGCAAAGACTATGCTGAGACATTGCGCCTTTGGCGGGAGCGATTCCTGGCCGAAGAGGCCCAGGTCAGGCGCATCGGCTTCGACACGCGATTCATGCGCATCTGGGAGTTCTATCTGGCCTATTGCGAGGCGGCCTTCGACGGCGGCAACACCGATGTCATCCAGTTCACGCTGCGCAAGCCCTGACCGGGCCTCTCGCCGGCGTGCGCTGGTGGCCTTGACTACCGCTTTGGTGGCGTGGCCCGCCACGGGCCAGACTGCCACGCCGACTGGCACTGCCGCCCCGGGCGAAGTCCAGACTGACTTGCCGGGCGCGCGCCTGCAGGGCCAGGGGCGGCTGCGCTTCTTCGGGCTGCACGTCTACGACATCCGGCTCTGGGCGCCCGTGCTGCTGCGCAGCGACGACGCCCTGCGCAGCAGTGCCGCCATCGAGATCGAGTACGCACGCTCGCTCAAGGGGCCTTTGATCGCCGACAGGTCCCTGACCGAAATGCGGCGGGTCGCCGATTTCGATGCCGTCGACGGCGAGCGCTGGTTGGCGCAGATGAAGCAACTCTTTCCCGACGTCCAGGCGGGCGACCGGATCACGTTCGTGCACCGCCCCGGGGAAGGTGCGCGCTTCCACCTCAACGGCCGGCTGAGTGGCGAAGTGCGCGATGCGACCTTCGCACGTCTGTTCGCCGGCATCTGGCTCTCCCCCCGCACGTCAGAACCCCAACTGCGCAGCGCTTTGCTCGGGCTCTCGCCGTGACCGGCGCGGCGGGGGTCGCGGCCTCCGGCACAGCCATCAGTGTTCGCAACGGGACGACCTATGGGGCGCTGGGCCTGCCACTGGCCTTCGTTGCGCTGCCGCTCTATGTGATCCTGCCCAACCACTACGCCACGGTGTTCGGTGTGCCGTTGGCCGTGCTTGGCGCCCTGCTGCTTGCAACACGGCTGCTCGATGCCTTTGCCGACCCGTGGATCGGCCGTTGGGCTGATGCCTGGTTCGCGCACTCCACGCGTCGCGTGTTGATCGTCGCGATGGGCGCCGCGCTTGTACTGGCTGCGGGTTTCCACTCGCTTTTCTTTCCACCCGTGCGGGAACCGACGGCACTGCTGGCGTGGTGTGGCGCCTTCCTCACGGTCACCTACCTGTCCTACAGCGTGCTGTCAGTTTTGCACCAGGCCTGGGGTGCGCGGCTGGGCGGCGACGCCACCCAGCGCGCCCGCATCGTTGCCTGGCGCGAGGGTCTGGCACTGGCCGGTGTCCTGGTCGCCAGCGTGTTGCCGTCACTGGCGGGCCTGGGCGCAACCAGTGCCGTGTTTGCGGTGATGTTGGCAGCCGGGGTCAGCCTGCTGACCATTGCGCCGCGGAGTGTGGCCAGTCCGCACAACGGGCCGGCAACGTCCATGCGCCTGCCACTGGCCAACCGGGGCTTCCGCCGCTTGCTGCTGATCTTCATGGTCAACGGCGTTGCCAGCGCCGTGCCGGCCACCCTGGTCCTGTTCTTCATTCGAGACCGGCTGCAGTTGCCGAACTACGAACCCCTGTTCCTGTTCAGCTATTTCGCGGCCGGCGCGCTCTCGATGCCGCTGTGGGTGCGTGCGGTGGCACGCTTCGGTCTGTCGCGCTCCTGGCTGGCTGGGATGTTGCTCGCGATCACCGCATTCATCGGGGCCTCGTCACTCGGCCAGGGCGATCTGGTCGGGTTCGCAGTGATCTGCGTGGCCAGCGGCCTGGCGCTGGGCGCCGACCTGGCCTTGCCGGGCGCCTTGCTGGCCGGCGTGATCCAGCGCAGCGGACACAGCGGACACGCAGAGGGCGCCTACTTCGGCTGGTGGAACTTCGCCACCAAACTCAACTTGGCGCTGGCAGCCGGCCTGGCGCTGCCGCTGCTCAGCGCGTTCGGCTACACGCCCGGCGCGCGCGACGCGGGCGCGCTGCAGGCCCTGGCGCTCGCTTATGGGTTGTTGCCGTGCGCACTCAAGCTGCTGGCAGCAGCCTTGCTATACGGCGCCTGGATGCGCAACCCTCTTGGAGAATCGACATGACTACACGTGCCCCCCTGGCCCGCCGCGTGGCCCTCATCGTGAGCGCGGCGGCCATCTTTCTGGCGGGCTGCGCCAGCGCCCCGACACCCGCCGACTACGCCCGCGAGACACCGCAGCTGGAGCTGCGCAAGTACTTCAATGGCCCGCTCACAGCCCACGGCATCTTCACGGACCGCTCGGGCAAGGTGCTGCGCCGCTTCAGCGTCAAGATGACGGGAACCTGGAACGGCAACCAGGGCATCCTGGACGAAGACTTCACCTACAGCGACGGCAAGAAGGAGCGGCGTGTATGGCGCCTCACCGACCTGGGCAACGGGCGCTACAGCGGCCGCGCCGATGACGTGGTCGGCGAAGCCGTCGGACAGGCCGCGGGTAATGCGCTGAACTGGCGCTACACGCTGGCATTGCCAGTTGACGGCCGCGTCTGGGAAGTGCAGTTCGACGACTGGATGTACCAGATGGACGAGCGTGTGATGCTCAACAAAGCAGTGATGAGCAAGTTCGGCATCACCTTGGGCGAGGTCACTCTCGCCTTCACCAAACCCTGAGCGGACGGCTGATGTCTTTGAATCCACGCATTGCCCGCTGGGCTGACCAAGTGGTCTGGCTGGTGGGCGCCTCCACCGGCATTGGTCGCGCCACCGCCGAACGACTGCATGACGCGGGCGCCACCGTGATCGTGTCTGCACGCGACGCGGCAAAGTTAGCTCAATTCACGCAGGGTCGAAGTCGGGCTTTTGCGGTGCCCCTGGATGTCACCGACCGGTCGGCCCAACAAGAAGCCGTCAAAGGCATCATCGCGCGGTATGGGCGCATCGATCTGGTCATGTACTGCGCGGGCCACTACAAGGCCCAGCGCGCAACGGCCTTCGACCTGGAGGAGATGCTCAAGCACCAGCAGGTCAATGTCGTCGGCGCGTTGTACCTGCTGGATGCCGTGCTCCCGCAGCTGCAGCGACAGGCGGCTGCCAACAAGCCGGCACACATCAGCCTGGTCGCCAGTGTGGCGGGCTACCGGGGTCTGCCGAACTCGCTCGCGTACGGCCCGACCAAGGCCGCACTGATCAACCTCGCGGAGACCATGTACCTGGACCTTCAGCCACAGGGCATCGGGGTGTCGGTGATCAACCCCGGCTTCGTCGAGACACCGCTCACGGCAGGCAACAAGTTCGCCATGCCGGCCTTGATGACCCCCGCCGAGGCTGCTCGCGAGATCGTCGCCGGCTGGGAAGCGGGGCGCTTCGAGATCCACTTTCCCAAGCGCTTCACGCTCTGGCTCAAGGCCATGCGATTCCTTGCGGATGGGGCCTACTTCGCGGCCATCCGCCGCTCCACGGGGCTATGACGAGCCCACGATCGACCGATGCCCGGGTGCAGCGGGCGGTCACGTATTTCGAGCAGCTGAGTCAGGCCGATCTGCCGCGCATCGGTGAACTCTATTCGGCCGACGCCCGTTTCAAGGACCCGTTCAATGAAGTGACAGGGGTGCCCGCGATCACGGCCGTCTTCGAACACATGTACCGCACTTTGGATGCGCCCCGATTTGCAGTGCTCGACATCGTTGCCGAGGGCAGCGACTGCTTCCTGACCTGGGACTTCCTGTTCCGATTCAAGCGGTTCTCGCCGCAGCAAGAGCAGCGCGTGCGCGGCGCGACCCATCTGCGCTTCGCAGCCGACGGGCGCATCGCCGTGCACCGCGACTACTGGGACGCGGCCGAGGAGTTGTACGAAAAGCTGCCGGCGGTCGGAACCTTGATGCGCTGGCTCAAGCGCCGCGCGAACAGCTGAGCTCTAGCGCTGGCCCTCGGTCAGCGTGTCCAGCTGGAATCGCCCGCTCTTGTCGACGAGCCAGATCTCGGTGTACTTGACCTCGCCCATGCGCGCCGGGGGCGGGAACGGGCTGGCTTTCTTGATCATCTCAACCGCCCACGGCCCGACCTCGGCTGCGGCGGGTTGGCGCACGACACGCACGTTCTTCACGGCACCATCGGCTGCAATCTCGGTTTCGATGATGGCCACGCCGTACAACAACGGGGGCATCTTCCCCTTGTGAATCTGCTTGCCGTAGGCCGCGTAGAGGTGCCGCGCTCCGTCGCTGCGGTACTCGAGCGCTGTCTCGGCGGGTGACGGCCGCTGAAAGGCGCCCCCCACCGGTGGCGTGGTCTTGAACTGCGCCAATGCGGGCGTTGCAATGAGCCAGCCCGCCAGAGCGAGGGCGCCGAGGAGTGAGGTGCGTTCGGTGTTCATGGCCGCCAGTCTAGGCAGGGCCTGCGCGAAACGCGTGTGAGCTTCCGCACGCCGCTCCCGGCGTTCGTTTCGTTACCGAAGCCAGCCCTTGCGCCGGAAATAGAACAGCGGCACGGCCACCGAGATCGCCATCAGGGCGATGGCAAAGGGGTAGCCAAAGGTCCAGTCGAGCTCGGGCATGTTGCGAAAGTTCATGCCGTACAAGCTGGCAATCAGGGTTGGCGGCAGCAGGGCCACGCTCGCCACCGAGAAGATCTTGATGATCTTGTTCTGGTTGATGTTGATGAAGCCGACCGTCGCATCCAACAGGAAGTTGATCTTGTCGAACAGAAAGGCGGTGTGGCTGTCGAGCGAGTCGATGTCGCGCAAGATCTGGCGCGCCTCCTCGAACTGCTCGGCATTGAGCATGCGGCTGCGCATCATGAAGCTGACGGCACGGCGCGTGTCCATCACGTTGCGGCGGATGCGGCCGTTCAGGTCTTCTTCCTTGGCGATCGCGGCCAAGGCGGCGCCGGCCTGCTTGTCGTCGACATCTTGCTTGAGCACGCCTGCACCCACGGCTTCGAGCGCGTC
Organism: Burkholderiales bacterium; assembly: GCA_031379365.1. Lineage (GTDB taxonomy): Bacteria > Pseudomonadota > Gammaproteobacteria > Burkholderiales > Burkholderiaceae_C > CADEEN01. Next base: position 10,517 of record JANNFB010000371.1, on the reverse strand, counting down.
GTAGATGCCCTCGAGCGCATCGGCGCTGTACTCCGCGTCGGCGTCATAGAGCTTGAGCAGCACGTCCTTGGCATCTTCGATCAGCGCAGGAATGCGCCTAGCGCGCAGTCGCAGCAAGCGAAACACCGGCAGGTCTTCGGCATGCACCGAGAACAGCACCTGTTGGTACAGGATGAAGGCCGCGCGCACGTTGCGCGGCGTGACGTCGTCGTCGATCAGGAAGTCGGAGCGAATATGCAACTCGCCGTTGTCCTCCTCGTAAAAGCGCGCCGACTCCTCGAGGTCGTCGCCGACGATGTCGTCCGGGATGGCAATGTCAAAGCGAGCCTGGACCCAGGCCTTCTCCTCGGCCGTCGGCGACTCCAGGTCGACCCAGACCGGACGGACGTCGGCCAGCGCACCGGCGCTGTCGATCTCTTCCTGAACCAGCCGGCCATTGACCAGTGTGAAGACGTTGAGCATCGAACACAGCTCCAGCGCGGGAACGCACAGCAGGGGCTAGGGGTGGTGGGCGGCAGCGCTCCTCACCAAGACGCGCAATCCCCGCACTTGCCATGAGGGACTCAAATGGACGGCCGCTTCGCGTGGGGGCCTCAGGCGGCCAGTGCCGGCCCAAGACAATCGATTATGGCACTGCACGCCAACTGTTTTTGGTGTCAGTATCAGGGCGTGCCGTTGTCGCCATTGATCACCATTTCGTCACCGAAAAGTGCCCGCAAAACGCCCGGCGCCGCTTGCATCCAGGCAGGCTCCGGTTCACACTGAAACGCCCCCAGTCCCGTTCCCCGCCGCAGTACGCCCACCCCACTGCAACTTCCACCACCCTTCCCCAAGGAGGACTTGATGAACCTGACGATCAGCGGACACCACCTCGAAGTGACACCGGCCCTGCGCGAGTACGTGCTGACCAAGTTGGACCGCGTCACCCGGCACTTCGACCAGGTGGTCGACATCACGGTGCTGCTGACTGTCGAGAAGCAAAAGGAGAAGGAACGACGGCAAAAGGCCGAGGTGACCCTGCATGTAAAGGGTCGAGACATCTACGTGGAGCACTCGAGCGAGGACCTGTATGCCGCGATCGACACCCTGATGGACAAGCTCGATCGCCAAGTCATGCGCCACAAGGACCGCGTGCAGGATCATCATCACGAGTCTCCAAAGCGAGCCTCTGCTGGCGCTTGAGTAGAAGTGAGCGTACGCTCACGGGTGGCCTTTGGGCCGCTGGCTCACGCCCTTGAGGCAAGTCGACCACTGCGGCGCAGCAAATGCGCAACAGGGCGCCCACCACTCTGGGCGCAAACCTCACCTTGCGGAGGTCGCTTCCTATAATTCAACGCTCTGTCACAGTTCCCGCAGTCAGCCGCCGGACCGACCCCGTGCGTTGTGCGATGCGGAAGGACCGCTCACGATGAACCGACTTGCCACCATCCTGCCCGTCGCCAACGTCATGGTGGACGTTGAAGCCACGAGCAAGAAACGCGCCTTCGAGCAAGCCGGCGTGCTGTTCGAGAACCAGCACTCGATTGCCCGCGCAACGGTGTCGGACAACCTTTTCGCGCGCGAGCGCCTGGGCTCCACCGGCCTTGGCCATGGCGTGGCGATTCCGCATGGACGTATCAAGGGCCTGAAGAATCCACTGGCCGCGGTGCTTCGCGTGCAGCAGCCGATCGCCTTCGACGCCCCCGACGATGAGCCGGTGGCCTTGCTGATCTTCCTGCTTGTGCCTGAAGCGGCCACTCAGCGGCACCTCGACATCCTGTCCGAGATCGCGGAGATGCTCTCCGACCGCACGCTGCGCGAGCGCTTGAAGGCCGCGCCCGACGCCGCCGGGCTGCACAAGCTGATTGCCGACTGGGAGCCGCTCAAGTCGGTGGCCTGATCCTCGGCTGGGGCTGCGCACCATGAAGCCCACCTCCATCAGCGCTGAAGCCCTGTTCGAGGAGCACCGCGAAGCGCTCCGTTGGGAATGGGTTGCAGGCCACGCGCACCCGGAGCGCCGTTTCGATGAAGCGGCCGTCCTCGACGCGCGGTCCGCGGCCGACCTGATCGGCTACCTCAACTACATCCACCCCTATCGCGTGCAGATCGTCGGGCGCCGTGAGGTGGGCTACCTGAGCCAGGCCAGCGACGAAGTCATCGAGCGCCGGGTCGCGCGCATCGTCACGCTCGAGCCGCCAATGATCATCGTCGCAGACGGCCAGGCACCGCCGAACCGGCTGGTGGCCCTGTGTGACCGCGCCGACATCCCGCTATTCGTCACCGCCGAGTCGGCGGGTCATGTGATCGACGTCGTGCGTGCCTACCTTGGGCACCTGTTCGCAGAACGCACGACGCGCCACGGCGTCTTCATGGACATCCTCGGCCTGGGCGTGCTGCTGACCGGTGAGTCCGGCCTGGGCAAGAGCGAGCTGGGGCTCGAACTGATCTCGCGTGGCCATGGCCTGGTCGCGGACGATGCGGTCGACCTGTACCGGATCTCGCAAACGGCGCTGGAGGGACGTTGCCCCGCCTTGCTTCTGAATCTGCTCGAGGTCAGAGGCATCGGCCTGCTCGACATCAAGGCCTTCTTTGGTGAGACCGCGGTGCGCCGCAAGATGCGGCTCAAGCTGATGGTTCACCTGGTGCGAAAGGAAACCATGGAGCGGGAGTTCGAGCGCCTGCCCTACGAGCCGCTTTTCGAAGACATTCTGGGCGTGAATGTGCGCAAGGTCGTGATCGCCGTGGACGCCGGTCGCAATCTGGCCGTGCTGGTCGAGGCCGCCGTGCGCAACACCGTACTGCAGTTGCGCGGCATCGACACCTACGCCGAGTTCGTGCGCCGCCACCAACTGGCGATGGATCAGCAAGACAAGGATTGAAGCCCTACTTCGCCCGGTGCGCGCATGCGGGCTTGGTGCAGTTTGCATACAAGGCCAACGAGTGATCTTGCAGCGCAAACCCACGAGCTTGCGCCACATCGCGCTGGCGGGTCTCTATCTCCGGATCGTAGAACTCCTCGACCCTGCCGCAGGTCAGGCACACCAGGTGGTCATGGTGCTGCCCCTCGTTGAGTTCGAAGACTGACTTGCCGCTCTCGAAGTTGCTGCGCGTCAGCAGCCCGGCCTGCTCGAACTGCATCAGCACACGGTAGACCGTGGCCAGACCGACATCGGCGCCATCGACCAACAAGGCCTTGTAGACGTCCTCTGCCGTCATGTGGCGCACGGCGGTGCGCTGAAAGACCTCGAGGATCTTGATTCGGGGCAGCGTCGCCTTCAGGCCGCTGCTCTTGAGTTCGTCGGCGTGCGTCATCGGTGGCATTCGGGGCCGGTAGAATCGTGTGCATCATAGCCAGCGCACCGCTCCCGGCACAACGTCGGCGATCTCACATGCCCCGCTCCCCTCAATTTTCTTGGCCCACCGCCCTGGTGTTGTTTCCGTTGTTGATGCTGGGCGCGGGCTGCAGTTCGATCCAGGGCGACCGCCTGCTCGGCGCCATCACGCCTTACCGCATCGACGTGATGCAGGGCAACGTGATCACCAAGGAATTGGCGGCCAACGTCAAGCCCGGCATGACGCGAGAGCAAGTGCGCGACCTGCTCGGCTCACCCCTCCTGACGAGCACGTTTCACGCCGACCGCTGGGACTACGTGTTCACGATGCGCCGCCAAGGCCTCGAACCGCAGCGCCGCAGCGTGGTTGCCTTCTTCAAGGGCGATGTGCTCGAGCGTCTGGAAGTACCCGAATTGCCTTCGGAGAAGGAGTTCGTCGGCTCTCTGCGCCCGTCGCGCGCGACGGGCGCCGAACCGGTCCTGGCGTTGAGCGAAGCACAGCGCAAGGCACTGCCGCCGCCGCTGAAAGCCGATGCAGCAGCCGCGGCACAGCCGCTCGGCGCCAATCGGCCGTACCCGCCGCTCGAATCTCAATGAGTCGGGCGCCGCTGCAGAGTGCGGTGGCCGGCGCGCAGCCGTTGAAAGTTGCCGTGGCCGGCGCAGACCCCTTGAGAGTCGCCGTGGCCGGCGCAGAGCCCTTGAGAGTCGCCGTGGCCGGCGCCTCGGGCCGCATGGGTCAAATGCTGATCGAAGCCGTGCATGCGGCGCCTGACTGCACGCTGGCCGCCACGCTCGATATCGGCGCCGATCTGCGCGAAGCGCTGTCGACAGCGCAAGTGCTGATCGACTTCACGAGACCGGAAGGGACATTGGCGCAGTTGGCAGCCTGCCGCGAGCGCGGCGTGAAGGCGGTCATTGGGACCACGGGCTTCAGCGAGGCCCAAAAGGCCGAGATTGCCGAGCACGCCCGTCATATCGCCATCGTCATGGCACCCAACATGAGCGTCGGTGTCAACGTCGTCTTCAAGCTGCTCGACCTGGCCGCCCGCGCGCTAGCCGAAGGCTACGACATCGAGATCATCGAAGCCCACCACCGCCACAAGGTCGACGCGCCCAGTGGCACGGCCTTGAAGATGGGCGAAGTCGTGGCGAGCGCTCTGGGGCGCGAGTTGAAGGACTGCGCGGTCTACGCCCGTGAAGGCGTCACCGGCCCGCGAGTGCCTGGCAGCATCGGTTTTGCCGCACTGCGCGGGGGCGACATCGTCGGCGATCACACCGTCATGTTCTGCGGCACCGGGGAGCGCATCGAGATCACCCACAAGAGTGCCAGTCGCGCGACGTACGCCGACGGCGCATTGCGCGCAGCACGTTTCCTGGTCGGCCAGCCTCACGGTTTGTTTGGCATGGACGACGTCCTCGGTCTGGGCTGATACTCGATGGACGGATTCACGATGTTCTGGAGTGGCAGCGACGCGGTCGGCCGAGCGGTCGCCCTGTTGCTGCTGGCGATGTCGGTCAGCTCATGGGTCACGATCCTGTGGAAGCTGTGGGTGTTGCAGCGTGCCCGGCGCGATGTGGAGCGCGCGGTGCCCGCCTTCTGGGCCGCGCCCGACCTGGACGAAGGTCGCCAGCGGCTGTTGGCACTCGACCGCGAACAGGTGCTGCTGCCGCTGCTCGACGCCGCCACCGTCACCCCCTTGCCAGGCACGCTCGACAGCGGCGCTCATCTCGACTCACAGCTGACCAGGCGCCTGCGCGACGCGCTGCACCGCGGTCTGGCCCACCTGCAGTTCGGCCAGGTCTTGTTGGCATCGATCGGCAGCACGTCACCCTTCATCGGCCTGTTCGGCACCGTCTGGGGCATCTACCACGCGCTGGCCAGCATCGCTGCTGCCGGCACACTGACCATCGACAAAGTTGCAGGTCCCGTGGGCGAGGCTTTGATCATGACCGCCGCCGGCCTGGCCGTGGCCATTCCCGCCGTGCTGGCCTACAACCTGTTCGGCAAGTGGGTCGGCGCGGCCGAAGCGGAGCTGGAAGGCTTTGCCCTCGATTTGCGCGAGATGCGCATCGACAAAGAGACATGACCGCCGCGCGGCATCATTGACATGGCCTTCGGTCGCCTCGAACGCAGCTCGCGCCCAGCGCCGATGAGCGAGATCAACATGACGCCGCTGATCGACGTGATGTTGGTCTTGCTGGTCATCTTCATCATCACCGCACCGCTGATGAGCTCCAGCCTGAAGCTGGACCTGCCCAAGACCGACGCGGCCACGCCGACCAGTGCGCCGGCCTACATCGCTCTCTCCATCAACGCCGATGGCGCGCTGTTCTTTGGCGACGAGCCGTTGGCGCGCGATGCGCTGGCCATGCGCGTCGGCGCGGCCGCCAAGGCGAACCCGCAACTCGAGGTGCAGTTGCGCGCGGATCAGAAGGTGTCCTATGGTCAGGTCGCCGAATTGCTGGCCCTGATCCAGGCTGCCGGACTCACCCGCATCGGCTTCGTCACCGAGCCCGCGAAGTAGGGGCAGCCGCACCTCGGCGGCACACGCCCCACTTCTACAATCGGCGCATGAACGAGAAATACGTCCCCGCCGAAGTCGAAGCCGCCGCGCAGGCGCATTGGCAGGCCCGCGACGCGTACCGCGTCACTGAAGACCCGAACAAGCCCAAGTTCTACGCCTGCTCGATGCTGCCGTATCCCAGCGGCAAGCTGCACATGGGTCATGTGCGCAACTACACCATCAACGACATGTTGACGCGTTCGCTGCGCATGCAGGGCATGAACGTGCTGATGCCCATGGGCTGGGACGCCTTCGGTCTGCCGGCCGAGAACGCAGCCATGGACAACGGCGTCCCACCGGCGGCGTGGACGCGGCAGAACATCGCTGACATGAAAGCCCAGATGCAGCCGCTGGGCATGGCCATCGACTGGACCCGTGAGGTCGCCACGTGCGATCCGGGCTACTACAAGTGGAACCAGTGGTTCTTCCTGAAGATGCTGGAGAAAGGCGTCGCCTACCGCAAAACCCAGATCGTCAACTGGGATCCCGTCGATCAGACCGTGCTGGCCAACGAGCAAGTCATCGATGGCCGCGGCTGGCGTTCCGACGCGTTGGTTGAAAAGCGCGAGATCCCCGGCTACTACTTCGCCATCACCCAGTACGCCGACGAGTTGCTGGCCAATGTGGCGGACCCGGCGAGTCCCGGCTACCTGCACGGGTGGCCCGAGCGGGTGCGACTGATGCAGGAGCACTGGATCGGCAAGAGCGAGGGCCTGCGCTTCGCATTCCCGCACGACATCCGCGACGAGAAGCGCCAGCTGATCGGCGACGGCCGCATGTACGTCTTCACCACGCGCGCCGACACCATCATGGGCGTCACGTTTTGCGCCGTCGCGCCGGAGCACCCGTTGGCCGCCCACGCCGCCAAGCGCAACCCGGCGCTGGCCGCCTTCATCGACGCCTGTGTCAAGGGCGGCACCACCGAAGCCGAGTTGGCCACCAAGGAGAAGGAAGGTGTGCCAACCGGCCTGGCAGTCACGCACCCCATCACGGGCGAGGCCATCGAGGTCTGGGTCGGCAACTATGTGTTGATGGGCTACGGCGACGGCGCCGTGATGGGCGTGCCGGCGCACGACGAGCGCGACTTCGCCTTCGCCCGCAAATACCACCTGCGCATCAAGCCCGTCATTGATGTGGCTGGCCAGACCTACTCGATCGCAGGCTGGCAAGACTGGTACGGAGACAAGCAGCGCGGCCGCTGCATCGCTTCGGGTGTGCTCGACGGCCTGGCGTACAAGGACGCGGTCGACGCCGTTGCCGACCTGCTTGCACTGCAGGGCCTGGGCGAGAAGAAGACCACCTGGCGCCTGCGTGACTGGGGCATTAGCCGCCAGCGCTACTGGGGCACACCGATCCCGATCATCCACTGCGCCGCCTGTGGCGATGTCCCCGTGCCTGAGAAGGACTTGCCGGTGCTGCTGCCGGAAGACCTGGTGCCCGACGGCAGCGGCAATCCGCTGCGCAAGCACTTGAAGTTTCTCAACGTCGCCTGCCCGACCTGCGGCGCGCCGGCGCAGCGCGAAACCGACACGATGGACACGTTCGTCGATTCGGCCTGGTACTACATGCGCTATGCCTGCCCGGATGCCGGCGATGCGATGGTGGATGCACGCAACGAGTACTGGATGCCGATGGACCAGTACATCGGCGGCATCGAGCATGCCGTGCTGCACTTGCTGTATGCGCGCTTCTGGACCAAGGCCATGCGCGACATCGGCCTGTGCAAGTTCGACGAGCCCTTCACCAAACTGTTCACGCAGGGCATGCTGCTCAACGAGAGCTTCTACCGGGAAGACGGCGCCGGGAAGAAGCGTTGGTACTACCCGAGCGAAGTCAACGTGAAGCACGACGAGCGCGGCACACCGATCGGCGCCACAGCCAAGGAAGACGGCTTGCCGCTGCTGCTCGGCGGCATCGAGAAAATGAGCAAGAGCAAGAACAACGTGGTCGAGCCGCGCGAGTTCATCGGCAAGTTCGGTGCTGACACCGCGCGTCTGTTCACGATGTTCGCCGGCCCACCCGACCAGAGCGCGGCCTGGTCTGACTCGGGCGCCGAGGGCGCTTTCCGCTATCTGCGGCGGCTTTGGGCCTTCGCCGCAAGACAGGCGGCTGTGGTGCGTTCTGCAGGCGAGGATGTTGGCGCCGCAGGCAAGCCCGCCAAAGCGCTGCGCCGTGAGGTGCATCTGCTGCTCAAGCAGATCCGCCACGACTACGACCGGCTGCAATACAACACGGTTGCGTCCGGTGCCATGAAGCTGCTCAACGCGCTCGAAGAGTTTGCCAACGACGGCAGCGCGGCGTCGAACGCCTCATTGCGTGAAGGCCTGTCGGTGTTGCTGCGCACGTTGTACCCGGTCTGCCCCCACATCGCGCATGTGCTGTGGCACGACCTCGGCTTCGCGGCGCGGCTGGGCGACCTGATCGATGCGCCCTGGCCACAGGTCGATGAAGCGGCGCTGGTACAAGACGAGGTTGAGCTCGTCTTGCAGATTGCGGGCAAGACACGGGGCGCGATCCTCGTCTCGGCGGCCGCAGACAAGGCAACCATCGAAGCCGCCGCGCTGGCTGCACCCGAGTTCGCGAAGTTCGCCGACGGCAAGCCCGCGCGCAAGGTCGTGATCGTGCCGGGCCGCCTGGTGAACGTCGTCGTCTGATGCGCCGCCGTCCGCTGCTCCTCGTGGCGGCCGCCACCAGCGCCTTGGCGGCTTGCGGGTTCGAGCTGCGCCAAGCGCCCAAGCTGCCCTTTCGCAGCCTGGCGTTGGTTGGCTTTGCAAGCAACTCCGCGATCGCGGCTTCGATTCGCCAGCAGCTCATTGCGGGCGGAACGCAGGTGCTCGATGCACCCGGCCTCGCTGAGCTCGTGCTCGAAGCCCTGGCCGACGCGCGCGAGAAGAGCGTTGTCGCCTCCACCTCGGCAGGCCAAGTGCGTGAAGTCCAGTTGCGTGTCAAGCTGCGCTTTCGCGCCGCAACAGCCAGCGGACGCCTGGTGCTCCCGACCGACGAACTGCTCTTGACCCGCGACATGAGCTACAGCGAGACCGCTGCGCTGGCCAAGGCACAGGAAGAAGTCCTGCTCTACCGGGCCATGGAAGACGACGTCGTGGCCCAAGTGTTGCGCCGACTGGCGGCGGTGCGCCTCCCATGAACTGCGCCACGCCTGACGCGACCGGCACGCGGCCCCGGCCCTGAGCTGATGCAACTCAAACCCGACCAACTCGGCGCTCACCTGTCCAGAGGGCTGCGGCCGCTGTACACCGTCTACGGCGACGAGCCGCTGCTGGCGCAGGAGGCCGGCGATGCCATCCGGGCAGCGGCCCGGAGCGCTGGCTACAGCGAGCGCAAGGTGTTCACCGTGGGCAACGCAGCGCACTTCGACTGGAGCGCCCTTCTTGGAGCGGCCCAGGCCATGAGCCTGTTTGCCGAGCGCCAGTTGATCGAGCTGCGGATCCCCTCGGGCAAGCCCGGCAAGGACGGCTCCGAAGCCTTGCAGCGCTACTGTGAGGCGGTCGGGTCCGACGACGTGCTGACGCTGGTGCAGTTGCCTAAACTCGATTTCCAACAACAAAAGAGCGGCTGGTTCTCCGCCCTCGATGGCGCCGGCGTGGTGTTGCGGGTGGATCCGATCGAGCGCCGCGACCTGCCGACATGGATCGCCCGGCGCCTGGCCGCGCAGGGCCAACGTGTGGCCGAAGGCGAGGCCGGACAGCGCACGCTGGCCTTCTTCGCGGACCGCGTCGAAGGCAACTTGCTGGCGGCCCACCAGGAGCTGCAGAAACTCGGTCTGCTCTACCCGCAAGGCATCCTCGAGTTCGACCAGGTCGAGGCTGCGGTGCTCAATGTAGCCCGCTATGACGTCTTCAAGCTCGGCGAAGCCGTTCTCGCCGGCCAGGTGGGGCGCGCGCTGAAGATGCTCGACGGTCTTCAAGCCGAAGGCGAGGCCGCCGTGCTGGTGCACTGGACCCTGGCCGAGGACCTGAGGGCGCTCAAGCGCGCCAAGGACGCCTTGATCGATGGCAAGCCGATGCCCATGGCCCTGCGTGAAGCGCGCGCCTGGGGCGCCAAAGAGCGCCTTTACGAGCGTGTGCTGCCCGCCTTGGCCGAGCATCAACTGGCGCACCTCGTGGAAGCGGCGAGCGTCTGCGACGGCATCATCAAGGGCCTGAAGCACCCCGAGTGGCCACTCGATCCCTGGGCTGCACTCAAGCGCCTGATGTTGCTCACGATGCAGCAGGTCAGCCACTCGCCGACAGCCACAGCGCGCGGTGTGCCACCCAAGCGCCTGCAACTCGCCCTGCAACCCTGAAACTCAGGCAAGCGCTAGGCTCAGCTTGGCGCAGGGCGCTCATACGGAGTGGCGTTCAACAGCATCAATTCGACCGTTGCCGATCGGCCCATCGCGGACCTTGACGAACTGCTCGCGATACGGCGGCGCGCCAACGGGGCCACCGGGCCGGGCGGCGAACACTCAAGCTGTTGCCCGCGAGGCGGCGGGCGGGGCCTGGGCGGGGCGAATCGGCGCCGCCGAGAAGCGCAGGCTGGCCGGCCGCGCGCGTACCCGCGCGCTTCGTGCTCTGACTCGTTGCAGCTGTCCGACCACAGTGAGCGCAGCGAACGACGGGAGTTCTGCAACGGGGCCGGCCAG
>JANNFB010000274.1:0-21575 GCA_031379365.1 Burkholderiales bacterium | reverse complement strand
TCGGAATGGCAGACGCCGCAAGCTTCGACGGCCAGCAAGACTTCGTCGGCCAGCGGCGTGGGCGTCGGCAGGTCGAGCAGGGCCAGGGGTTGGCCAAAGGCCTGGAGAACGGCGGCTTGCATGGGGCGATTGTCCTGGCTCTGCCGCACTCAGACGCTGAGCGCTTCGCGCGTCAGCAACAGCACCTGGTCATCGCCGGCGCTGGTGGGCAGCCAGACCGCGTCCAGGTCCGGGAAGGCGGCCTCGAAGTGGGCCTGCTCGTGGCCGATCTCGAGCACCAGCACGGCATCCGGTGTCATGTGCTGCTCGGCGGCGGCCAGCAGGGCGCGCACGAAGTCCATGCCGTCGGCGCCGCCGGCCAGGGCCAGGGCCGGCTCGGCGCGGAACTCGGCCGGCAGGGCGGCCATCGACGCGCTGTTCACGTAGGGTGGATTGCACAGGATCAGGTCGTAGCGACGGCCCGCTACAGCGGCCAGGCCGTTGCCCTCGTGTAAGGCGATGCGTTCGGCCAGGCCGTGCTGGTCGATGTTGATGCGCGCCACGGCCAGGGCGTCGGCGCTGAGGTCGGCGGCGTCGACCTGCACGTCCGGCCAGGCCAGCGCAGCCAGGACGGCCAGGCTGCCATTGCCGGTGCACAGGTCGAGGACCTGCCGGGTCTCGGGCGACAGCCAGGCGTCGATGGTGCCGTCGGCGATCACCTCGGCGATCAACGAGCGCGGCACGATGCTGCGTTCGTCGACGTAGAAGGCCACGCCTTGCAGCCAGGCCTCGCGCGTCAGGTAGGCGGCGGGTTGGCGGGTGGTGATGCGTTGCGCGACCAGGGCCTCGATGGCCTCGACTTCCATCACCGACAGTGCGCGCGCGGCCACGCCATCGAGTTCGTCGAGCGGCAGGCCCAGGCGCCACAGCACCAGCCACGCTGCTTCGTCAAAGGCGTTCGTGGTGCCATGCCCAAACGAAACGCCCGCCTGGGTGAGGCGGGCGCTTTGGCGCTCGATCATCTCGATCAGGGTCACGTCAGTGCACGCCGGGCCGCCCCAAGCGCACTGCGCCCCCTTGGGGGGCCGCGAACGAAGTGAGATGGGGGGTCATGTCAGCAGTCTTTCCAGTACACCGCGGTAGATGTTGGCGAGGCGATCGATGTCGGCGGCCTCCACATGCTCGTCGATCTTGTGGATGCTGGCATTGCGCGGCCCGAGTTCGATCACCTGGGCGCAGATTGTCGCAATGAAGCGGCCGTCCGACGTGCCGCCTGTGGTTGAGAGCACCGGGCGCTGGCCGCACTCGGCCTCGATGGCGGCGCTGACGGCGTCGGTGAGCGTGCCGGGGGTGGTCAGGAAGGGCTGGCCACCCAGCGTCCAGGCCAGCTCGAAGGTCAGGCCGTGGCGTTCGAGCAGGGCCTGCACGCGCGCCTTCAAGCCCTCGGCCGTGCTCTCGGTGGAGAAGCGGAAGTTGAAGTCAACGACGGCTTCGCCCGGGATCACGTTGCCGACGCCGGTGCCGGCGTGGATGTTGGAGACCTGGAAGCTGGTCGGCGGAAAGTGCTCGTTGCCGGTGTCCCAGATCGTGGTTGTCAACTCGGCCAGCGCCGGCGCGAACTGGTGGATCGGGTTGCGCGCCAATTGCGGGTAGGCCACATGTCCCTGCACGCCGATCACACGCAGCTTGGCCGACAAGGTGCCACGGCGCCCGTTCTTGATCATGTCGCCGAGTGCATCGACGGACGTGGGTTCGCCGACGATGCACATGTCGATGGCTTCGCCGCGCGTCTTCAAGAGTTCCACCAGGCGCACGGTGCCATCCACCGAGGGCCCTTCTTCATCACTCGTGATGAGCAGGGCGATGGCGCCAGCATGGTTCGGGGTCTTGCCGACGAAGGCCTCGACGGCGACCGTCATCGCCGCGATCGACGACTTCATGTCCGCCGCGCCGCGGCCATACAGCAAGCCGCCACGGTGGCTTGGCACAAAGGGGTCGCTGGTCCACTGTGCCAGGGGCCCCGTCGGCACCACATCGGTGTGGCCAGCAAACGCCAAGGTCGGGCCCGGCTTCGCTCCGCGGCGGATGGCCAGCAAGTTGGTGACGCGAAAGGCGTCCGACCCCCACACGAGGGTCTCGCACTCGAAGCCCAGCGGCGCCAGGCGCGCCTTCAACAGCTCCTGACAGCCCGCGTCGTCCGGTGTCACGGAGCGCCGTGCGATCAGCGCCTCGGCCAGTTGCAACGCCTGGGCCACTAGGCGAGGCGGCCGAATGAGGTGGAGAGCTTTTGCTCTTCGGGCCGCACATCGAGCACGATTTCGGTGAACAGCGACGGATCGGGTTCATCGGGCTTGGGCGGTTGGCGCGACAGCGGCGTTGACTCGTTGTCCAGGCGCCAGAGCAGGTTGGTCGGGGAATCGGCGAAAGCCAGGCCTTCTTCGCGGGTGATGACCCCCGTGTTGATCATCTTGGCCAGGTCGGCCTCGAAACTCTGCGAACCGTCGGCCAGGGACTTTTCCATGGCTTCCTTGACGCCGCTGATGTCGCCCTGTTCGATCAGCTCGGCCACCAGCTTGGTGTTGAGCAGGACTTCGGCCGCGGGGGTGCGTCCGCCGCTGGAGGCACGAATCAAGCGTTGGCAGACGATGGCGCGCAGGCCCGAGGCCAGGTCTGACAGCAGCGCCGGCCGCGCTTCGGGCGTGTAGAAGGACAGGATGCGCCCAAGCGCGTGATAGCTGTTGTTGGCGTGCATGGTGGCCAGCACCAGATGCCCTGAAAGCGAATAGGAGATCGCTGAAGTCATGGTCTCGCGATCGCGGATCTCGCCGATCAGGATGCAGTCCGGGGCCTGGCGCAGCGCGTTCTTCAAGGCCACTTGCAGGCTGTTGGTGTCGCGTCCGACCTCGCGCTGGTTGACGACCGACTTCTTGTTCGTGAACAGGAACTCGATCGGGTCTTCGATCGTCAAGATGTGGCCGGTGAGGGCCTGGTTGCGCTTCTCGAGCATGGCCGCCAGGGTGGTGCTCTTGCCGGTGCCGGTGGCGCCGACCATCAGGATCAGGCCGCGCTTTTCCATCACCAGGTCACCCAGGATGGCCGGCACCTTGAGCGACTCCAGGGTCGGGATCACGTACGGAATGCAGCGGAACACGGCGGCGATCGAGCCGCGCTGGCGAAACGCCGAGAGGCGAAAACTGCCCACTTTGGTGATGCCGACGCCGATGTTCAGCTCCCCCGTGTCGTCGAGTTCCTCTAGCTGCTGCGGCGTGAGCAGTTCGGCCAGCAACTGACGCGGTTGTGCATGCGAAAGCGGCTGGTCCGACAGCTGCATGATCTGGCCGTTGATCTTGATCAGGATCGGCGTGTTGGCCGACAGATAAACGTCGGACGCGGCTTTTTCCGCCATCAGGCGCAGGACGCGCTCCATGTTGCCGCCGGCACTGGGTGCCGAGCCGTTGGGGCTGATGCTCATGGGTGGGTCTGCTCCGGTGTCGGGCCGCGGCCTCAGGCCCGCAGCAATTCGTTGATGCTGGTCTTGGCGCGCGTCTGCGCATCGACCTTCTTGACGATCACGGCACAGTACAACGAGTACTTGCCGTCGGCACTGGGCAAATTACCGGAAACCACGACCGATCCGGCCGGCACGCGGCCATAGCTCACTTCACCGGTCGCGCGGTCGTAGATCTTGGTGCTCTGGCCGATGTAGACGCCCATCGAGAGGACGGAGTTCTCCTCGACGATCACGCCTTCGACGACTTCGCTGCGCGCACCGATGAAGCAGTTGTCTTCGATGATGGTCGGGTTGGCCTGCAGCGGCTCGAGCACGCCGCCGATGCCCACGCCGCCCGACAGGTGCACGTTCTTGCCGATCTGTGCGCAGGAGCCCACGGTGGCCCAGGCATCGACCATGGTGCCCTCGTCGACGTAGGCGCCGATGTTCACGAAGCTCGGCATCATCACCACGTTCTTGCCCAGGAAGCTGCCGCGCCGGGCCACCGCAGGTGGCACCACGCGCACGCCGGTGGCACGCATCTGGGCCTCGTCGAGGTGGGCGAACTTGGTGTCGACCTTGTCGAAGAAGCCGAGGTCGCCGGCGCGCATGACCTTGTTGTCGTTCAGGCGAAAGCTCAGCAGCACCGCCTTCTTGACCCACTGGTTGACGGTCCACTGGCCTACGCCCTGGCGCTCGGCCACGCGCAGGCGGCCCTTGTTGAGGTCGGCAATCACGTGCTCGACGGCTTCGCGCAGTTCGGGCGCGTTGACGGCGTCGATGGTGGCGCGGGCCTCCCAGGCCAGATTGATGATGTCTTCGAGTTGTTGGGTCATGCGAGGCTCTTGGTGAACGAGACGATGCGGTGTGCGGCTTCCAGGCATTCATCCACGCCCGCCACCAGGGCCATGCGGATGCGACCCCGGCCCGGGTTGAGGCTGTGCGCGTCGCGCGCCAGCAAGCTGCCCGGCAGCACGGCCACATTGTATTGAGCGAGCAGGCCGCGGGCGAAGGCCACGTCGTCAGCGCCGGGCACGCCCGCCCACAGGTAGAAGCCGGCATCCGGCAAGGCCACGTCGAGCACCCCGGCCAGCAGGGACGTCACTTGCTCGAACTTGGCGCGGTAGAGCGCGCGGTTGGCGACCACGTGGACCTCGTCGCCCCAGGCCGCGGCGCTGGCGGCCTGCACCAGCGGGCTCATCGCGCTGCCGTGGTAAGTGCGGTAGAGCAGGAATTGTTTCAGCACGCGGGCATCGCCGGCGACGAAGCCCGAGCGCATGCCGGGCACGTTGCTGCGCTTGGACAGGCTGGTGAAGACCACGAGGCGGCGGAAATCGGCGCGGCCGAGCGCTTGGGCCGCCTGCAGTCCGCCCAGCGGCGCGTCTTCGCGGAAGTAGATCTCGCTGTAGCACTCGTCGCTGGCAATCACGAAGCCATGGCGGTCCGACAACTCGAACAGCGCCTGCCACTCCGCCAGCGGCATCACCGCGCCCGTCGGGTTGCCGGGGGAGCAGACGTAGAGCAACTGGGTGCGCGCCCACGTGGCGGCGTCGATCTGCTCCCATGCGGCGGCGAAGTTTCGCGCCGGATCGCTGTTGGCGAAGGCTGTTTGGGCGCCAGCCAGCAGGGCCGCACCCTCGTAGATCTGATAGAAGGGATTCGGGCAGACCACGGTCGCGCCTGGCTGCGTCGGGTCGACCACGGTTTGCGCCAGCGCGAACAAGGCTTCGCGCGAGCCGTTCACGGGCAGCACCTGCGTGGCGGGGTCGAGCACCACGCCGTAGCGTCGATGCACCCAGCCGGTGATGGCTTCGCGCAGCCGCGGCTCGCCCGCGGTGGCGGGGTAGGTCGACAGGCCCTTCAGGCCGGCGACGATGGCGGCCTCGATCAGTGCCGGGGTGGCATGCCGCGGCTCGCCGATGCCCAGGCTGATCGCCTTGTGCGATGACGACGGCGTCACATCGGCCATCAAGGCGCGCAGGCGCTCGAAGGGGTAGGGTTGCAGGCGTGCCAGCAGCGGATTCATGCGGTCGATGATAGGGCAGCGTGTACCGTGGTTTGGCCTCCGATTGACGGCGAGCCGCGCTCTGCCGGTCATGCGTGCATGCCGCCGGCAAGTCCTCCTTCGCGCCCAATCCGGCGCGTGCATGCATGATCCGTGGCATGACTTTGCTGTTGGTTGCCGTTGCCGCCGTGGCCGCGATCTATGCGGCGGTGCTCGCCGCCTTGTGGTTCGGCCAGGAGCGCCTGCTCTTCTTCCCGCAGACCTTGCCGGCAGCGCACCGCTTCGCGGTCGAGGCCGAGGCCGACGTGCAAGAGCGCTGGATCGAGGTGCCCGGCGCGCGCCTGAATGCGCTGCACCTGCGCCTGCCGCAACCCGACGGCCTTGTCTTCTTTCTGCACGGCAATGGCGGCAGCCTGGACAGCTGGTTCGTCAACGCCAGTTTCTACCGCGCCGCCAACCTCGACCTGTTCATGCTCGACTACCGCGGCTACGGCAAGAGCAGCGGCCGCATCGAGAGCCAGGCCCAGCTTGAGGCCGACGTTCGCGCCGCGTGGGCGGTGGTTGCGCCGGCCTACGCGGGCAAGCAGCGCGTGATCTTCGGCCACTCGCTCGGCACCGGCTTGGCAGCCTCACTTGCTGCCGAAGTGCAACCCGAGCTGACCGTGCTGGTCTCGCCCTTCGAGAGCATGACGGCGCTGGCGGGCGAGCTCTATCCCTGGGTGCCGTCGGCGCTGCTGCGCTACCCGCTGCGCACCGATCTGTCTTTGCCGCGCATTCGCGGCCCGGTCTGGATGGCGCACGGCGAGCGCGACGAGGTGATCCCGCTGCAGCATGCCGAGCGCCTGTTGGCACGCGCACCACAGGCGCAACTGCTGCGTGTGGCCGGCGCCGGGCACAACGACCTGCAGGAGCACGAGGCCTACGGCGTCGGCCTGCGCAGCGCGCTGCGCCCATGACGGCGTGTGGCGCGCTGCGCCATTGGGCTGCTACAGACGACCGACGCAGCCCGGCGCGCCGCAGCGGCAGGCGAGCTTGCCCTCGTGATGCGTCTCACCGTAGTTGACCGTGATTTCCTCGCCCAGGCCGATCGCTGCCAGGGCATAGAACTCGACCCGACCCTGGCGGATGCAAAGACGCGCGTTGGGCCGGCAGCTGTGATTGGTGAAGCGCATCGGATCGCTCGACTTCGAGAAGTCGATGGCCTTCCTGGCTGACACCTCGACGATCATGATGCGTTCGTGCCGCGTGGCGCGGATACGCGCGTCGGCAATGCTGATCGATTCACCCCGGATCTCGCCGATCTTGCGGCGCGGCGGAATCGCCTCGGCGGCGAAGGCGCCGAGGCCGTCAATGGCGCTCGGCGCCGTGTCGACCGCGAACTTTTGGTAGGTCGGCCGCAGGGCCAGCTCAGGCATCCGTGCCGATCGACGGCAGCTCGACGCGCGGCGCTGGCTTCCAGCCCTTCTTGCGGTACTCGGCCACCACGTCGGTGTAGATGCCGCCGCGCACATTCCAGTCGGCGCTGATGCGCACGAAGCGCGGCTGCGTGGCCTTGACGATGTCTTCGAGGATGCTGTTGGTGACCTTCTCGTGGAAGGCGCCCTCGTTGCGGTAGCTCCAGAAGTACATCTTCAGGCTCTTCAACTCGACGCAGGTCTTGTCGGCCACCATCTCGATGACGAAGCGCGCGAAGTCGGGCTGGCCCGTCAGCGGGCACAGGCAGGTGAACTCGTCGATGGAGAAGCGGATCGTGTAGTCGCGTTGCGGCGCCGGGTTGGCGAAGACGTGCAATTCCCTGCTCGGCGCGCTCGGCGGAGTGGTTGGCGCGAGGCGTTGTCGGGGGTTGCTCTTGGGCATGGCGGGAGGGTCAGTCTGAAAAGGTCGCGATGCTATCATTCGGCCGCCTCGGCATACCTCTCTGCGGCGAGTTTTCCCTTAAGAATCAATCACTTGGCAACGGCGACGGCTCTCGTCGCCGTTGCCCTTTGCGGCCCGCCCATGCGCCTGAATTCGATCAAACTCTCGGGCTTCAAGTCCTTCGCCGACCCCACCACCTTCCAGTTGCCAGGCCAACTGGTCGGCGTGGTCGGGCCCAACGGGTGCGGCAAGTCCAACATCATGGACGCGGTGCGCTGGGTGCTGGGGGAGAGCAAGGCCAGCGAGCTGCGCGGCGAGTCGATGCAGGACGTGATCTTCAACGGCTCGGGTCAGCGCAAGCCGGCCAGCCGGGCCAGTGTCGAACTGGTGTTCGACAACAGCGATGCGCGCGCCGGCGGGCAATGGAACCAGTTCGGCGAGATCGCCGTCAAGCGCGTGCTCACGCGCGACGGCTCGTCGAGCTACTACATCAACAACCAGCCGGTGCGCCGGCGCGACGTGCAGGACGTGTTCCTCGGCACCGGCCTGGGCCCGCGCGCCTACGCCATCATCGGCCAGGGCACCATCAGCCGCATCATCGAGAGCAAGCCCGAAGAGCTGCGCATGTTCCTCGAGGAGGCCGCCGGTGTCTCGAAGTACAAGGAGCGCCGCCGCGAGACCGAGAACCGGCTCAAGGACACGCGCGAGAACATCACCCGCGTCGAAGACATCCTGCGCGAGCTGAACGCCAACCTCGACAAGCTCGAGGGCCAGGCCGTGGTGGCGCAGCAGTACCGCTCGCTGCAGGACGAGGGCACGCTCAAGTTGCACCAGCTGTGGTTCCTCAAGCACCGCGACGCCGCCAACGAGGAAGCGCGGGTGAAGAAGGCTGCCGCCGCTGCGGCCAGCGCACTGGATGAGCGTGTCGCGCAGTTGCGCCAGGTCGAGTCCGAACTCGAGACCGTGCGCCAGGCGCACTACCAGGCGGGCGACGGCCTGCATGGCGCTCAGGGCCTGCTGGCCGAGGCCGCGCTCGACGTCAGCCGCTTGGAGGAGCGCATCCGCTACGTGGTCGACAGCCGCCAGCGCGCGCTGCAGCGCATCGACGATCTGAAGGCGCAGGACGCCACTTGGCAGCAGCGCAGCCAAGACGCCGGCGCCGAACTGGCCGCCGCCGCCGAGCAGATCAGCGCCGCCGACGAGCAGGCCGAGTTGCTGGCTGCGCAGGCCGAGGAGCAGGCCCAGCAGCAACCGGCGCTGGACGATGCGCTGCGTGCGGCGCAGTCGCGCAGCAGCGAGCAGCGAACCAAGGTCGCCGAGGTGCAGCAGCAGATCCAGCTGATCGCCGCCGACAGCCGAAGCATCGATGAGCAGGCGCGTGCACTGCGGGCCCGGCGCGAGAAGCAGGCCAGCGAGCGCCAGGGCCTCAGCGCCCCGGACACCGCGCGACTGGCGAGCCTGCAGCTGGCCAGCAGTCAGGCGGCCGAGGCCCATGCGGTGGTCGATGCCCAACTCGCGGCGCTGAGCGACGAGGTGCCCGCGCTCGACGAGCGCCGCCGCGCCCAGCAGGAAGCGGCCAACCGCGAATCGGGCAAGCAGGCCGAGATCAGCGCGCGCCTGGGTGCCCTGCGGGCCCTGCAGGAGAAGGTCCAGACCGAAGGCAAGCTCAAGCCCTGGCTGGCCAGGCAGGGCCTGGACGGTCTGCAGGGCCTGTGGACCCAGGTGCACATCGAGACCGGCTGGGAAACCGCGCTCGAAGCCGCGCTGCGCGAGCGCCTGAGCGCGCTCGAAGTCGGCCGCATCGACACGGTGCGCGCTTTTGCCGCCGACGCGCCGCCGGCCAAGCTGGCCTTCTTCACCAAACCGGCGGCTTCCATCGCCAGCACGCACCAGACGCTGCCCCGGCTGTCGGCCCTGTTGCGCCTGGGCGATGCCGGCCTGACGGCCCTGCTGGGCGACTGGCTCGAAGGCGTCTACACCGCCGCCACGCTCGACGAAGCCCTGGCCAATCGCGGCAAGCTGACGCATGGCGAAGTCATCATGACCCGCGAAGGCCATGCCGTTTCGCAGTTCGCGGTCAGCTTCTATGCTCCCGACAGCGAACAGGCCGGCATGCTGGCGCGCGCGCAGGAGATCGAGAACCTCGAGCGCCAGCAGCGTGCGCAGGCGCTGATGGCCGACGAGGCCCGCAGTGCCCTGGTGCGGGCCGAGGCGGCCTACACGGAAGCCTCGATCAAGCTGACCAGCCTGCGCCGCGAGGCCGCAGACGCGCAGACGCGTGCGCACCAGATGCAGGTCGAGTTGATGCGCTTGGCGCAGCTGGCCGAGGCCACCGCGGTGCGCAGCAGCCAGCTCGACGAGGAACTGGCGGAGATCGATGCCCAGCTTGAAGTGCTGGCCGAGCGCCGTGCGACGGGCGAGGCCCGCTTCGACGAGCTGGACCAGCAACTCGGCGTGACACAGGAGCGCCACGCGGAACTCGATGAGGCGGTGATCGCTGCAGAGCGCGCGCTGGCAGCGGCGCGCGAGCAGGGCCGCACGCTCGAGCGCCAAGCGCAGGAGGCGCAATTCCAGTCACGCACCTTGAGCGCCCGCCGTGGCGAGTTGCAGCGCGCCATCGCCACCGCGGCCGAGCAAGTGGCGGCCAACGCCGCCGCCGCCGAACAACTTCGCGCGGAGATGGCCAGCCTCGACGACGCGGTGGCCCAGGCCGGGCTGCAGACCGCGCTGGCGCTCAAGCTCGAGCGCGAATCCAGTCTGGCCGCGCTGCGCAGCCAGTACGACGATCTCAGCGCCAAGCTGCGCAGCTTCGACGAGCAACGCCTGACGATCGAGCGCAGTCTGGAGCCCTTGCGCGAGAAGATCGTCAAACTGCAGCTCGAGGAGCAGGCGGCGTCGCTCGGCGGCGCGCAATACCTCGAGCAGCTCAGCGCTGCAGCGGTCGACATGGCTGCTCTGGCGCAGTCGATCAGCGACGCCGGTGTGAAGCTGCAGGGCCTGCAAGCCGACATCGACCGCATCCACCACGCCATCGCGGCGCTTGGCGCCGTCAACATGGCCGCACTCGAAGAGCTGACCACCTCACGCGAACGCAAGACCTTCCTCGACGCGCAGAACGCCGACCTGGCCGAGGCCATTGCCACCCTCGAGGGCGCAATCCACAAGATCGATCTCGAGACCCGCGACCTGCTGGCGCAGACCTTCAACCAGGTCAACGAGCACTTCGGCCGCATGTTCCCCACGCTGTTCGGTGGTGGCACGGCCAAGCTGGTGATGACGGGCGACGAGATCCTCGACGCCGGGGTGCAGGTGCTGGCGCAGCCGCCGGGCAAGAAGAACAGCACCATTCACCTGCTGTCAGGCGGGGAGAAGGCGCTGACGGCGATCGCGCTCGTGTTCGCCATCTTCCAGTTGAACCCCGCGCCGTTCTGCCTGCTCGACGAAGTCGATGCGCCGCTCGACGACGCCAACACAGAACGCTACGCCAAGCTGGTCACCGAGATGAGCCAGGCCACCCAGTTCCTGTTCATCAGCCACAACAAGATCGCGATGGAAATGGCGCGTCAGCTGATCGGCGTGACGATGCAAGAGCAGGGCGTGTCGCGCATCGTTGCGGTGGACATGGATGTGGCTGTGACGCTGGCCGAGGCGGCGTGATTGACGTCCCCCCCGAAACGGCTTCGCCGCTCCCCCCAGGGGGCCGAGGCGCGCGGCTCCGAGCCGACCTGCGTTGGCTTGGACGGGCCGAGGAATGGCCGCGTCATGCGGCCATGCGGCCTGCAAGGCACGCTGGCGGACTGGCGGAGCCGGATCTGCGGCGGCTGCTTGGAAGGCGATCACGGCGGCAAGCGCATGCGCCGGGGGCGACAGCCAGCCGCTAACATCACTGCATGACGCTAACCACTGCGCTCGTGCTCGTTGCCGTGCTGGTGCTGGTCGCGCTGGCAGCGCACGGCCTGTGGAGCACGCGCCGCGCGCTGCCGCGGCGGGCCGAGGCTGATGCCCTGGCCACCGGGGCAGCCACAGACCGCGTCGAGCCGACGCTGGGCGCCGCGCCGTCCGAGGCGCAACCCGCAGAACCCCTGTTGCCGGGCACGCTACGCCGTACTGGCGCCCGCGTTGATGCCTTGATCGATGCCATCGCCAGCCTTGCGTTGGAGGCGCCCGTCAGCGGTGAGATGCTGCTGGCCCACCTGCCAGCTTCGCGCCGCGCCGGCAGCAAGCCGTTTCTCGTCGAAGGGCTCAACGCCGAGAGCGCTGAGTGGGAGGCGATCGCACTCGGCCAGCGCTACAGCGAGCTTCAGGCCGGCGTGCAGCTGGCCAATCGCAGCGGCGCCCTGAACGAGATCGAGTACTCCGAGTTCGTGCAGAAGCTCCAGGCCTTTGCCGACGCTGCCAATGCCGTACCCGATTTCCCCGACATGCTCGACGTGGTGGCGCGGGCGCGCGAGCTCGACGGTTTTGCCAATCCGCACGATGCGACGCTGACGGTGCAGCTGCGCGCCAACTCGGTGGCCTGGTCGGTGGGCTATATCCAGCAGTGCGCGGCGCGGCATGGCTTCGCGCCCGGGCCGCTGGCCGGGCGCCTGGTGCTGCCCGCGGCCGAGGACGGTGCGCCCCCGGTCCTGGTGCTGGCCTTCGACGCCCAGGCGGCGATGGCTGTGCTGAGCGGGGAAGCAGCGCCCCCCGCGGTGCGCGAGTTGACGCTGACGCTCGACGTGGCGCAGACGCCAGAGGCGGTGGAGCCCTTTGCCGCCTGGCACGCCGCCATCCGCGTTCTGGCAGACGACATGGACGCCACCGCCGTCGACGACGAAGGCCGGCCCCTGACGCTGCAGCACTTCGCCACCATCCACGACGAGTTGAAGAAGCTCTACCGTGCGCTCGATGCGCGCGACATGGCGGCCGGCACGGCCGTCGCGCGCCGCCTGTTTCAGTGAGGCCCGTCGTGGGCAGCACCACCGCGTTGCCTGAGCTGCCGGCCGCCCGTCGCTCTGCCGACCTGCGCGCGCTGCTGCAACACCACGCGCACCGCTACTACACCCTGGATGCGCCGGAGATCACCGACGCCGAGTACGACCGGCTGTTCCAGGAGCTGCAGGCGATCGAAGCGACGCACCCCGAGCTGTTGACCGCCGATTCGCCGACCCAGCGCGTGATCGGCCGGGTGCTCGACGGCTTCATGCCGGTGCGCCACGCGGTGGCGATGCTGTCGATCCGCACCGAAACCGACACCAGCGCCGGTGGCGCCGAGGCCTTCGACGCCCGCGTGCGTCGCGAGTTGGCCCTGGCGCTGGAGGCGCCCCCCGTGGCTTACGCGTGCGAGCTGAAGTTCGACGGCCTGGCGATCAACCTGCGCAATGAGCATGGCGTGCTGGTGCAGGCCGCCACCCGCGGCGATGGCGAGACCGGCGAAGACGTGACCCACAACATCCGCACCATCGGTGCCATCCCATTGCGCTTGATGGGCTGCCCTGCGCCGGTGCTGGAAGTGCGCGGCGAGGTCTACCTGCGCCGCGACGACTTCGAGGCCTTGAACGAGCGCCAGCGCGAACGCGGCGACAAGAGCTTCGTCAACCCACGCAATGCCGCCGCCGGCGCGGTGCGCCAGCTCGACCCAGCCGTGGCGGCGCAGCGGCCCTTGAGCTTCTTTGCCTACGGTCTCGGCGATGTGCAGGGATGGGCGGTGCCCGACACGCACAGCCGCCTGCTCGACGCGCTGGCCGCCATGAGCCTGCCCGTCAACGCCGAGCGGCGCGTCGTCCACGGTGCCGCGGGCCTGACGCGTTTCCATGCCGACGTCGCCGCGCTGCGCGATGCGCTGCCCTTCGACATCGACGGCGTGGTCTACAAGGTCGACAGCCGCGCCCTTCAGCTGCAACTGGGTTTCGTCACCCGCGAGCCGCGCTGGGCCGTGGCGCACAAGTACCCGGCGCAAGAGCAGCAGACGGCTCTCAACGGCATCGAAATCCAGGTCGGCCGCACCGGCAAGCTCACGCCGGTGGCCAAGTTGGCGCCGGTCTTCGTCGGCGGCACGACGGTCAGCAACGCCACCCTGCACAACGTTTTCGAGTTGCGGCGCAAGGGCGTGCGCGTCGGCGACACGGTCATCGTGCGGCGCGCGGGCGATGTGATTCCCGAAGTCGTCGGCCGCGTGCCCGGCCCACGCGCCGCCTACGTGGCGAACTTCCGCATGCCGCGGCACTGCCCGGTGTGTGCCAGTGCGGTGGTGCGCGAGAAGGGCGGCATCGACCACCGCTGCAGTGGTGGCTTGTTCTGCGCCGCGCAACGCAAGCAGGCCCTCCTGCATTTCGCGGGGCGCCGGGCAATGGACATTGAGGGCTTGGGTGACAAGCTGGTCGACCAGTTGGTCGAGAGCGGGGCCATCGTCACACTGCCCGACTTGTACAAGCTGGGCGTCACGTCTTTGGCGGCGCTCGACCGCATGGCCGAGAAGAGCGCTGCCAACATCGTCCAGGCGCTGGAGCGGAGCAAGACCACGACCCTGGCGCGCTTTCTCTACGCCCTGGGCATTCGGCACGTGGGCGAAACCACGGCCAAGGACCTGGCCCGGCACTTCGGCGCCATCGACCGACTGATGGACGCCAGCGTGGCGCAGCTGCTCGAGGTCGTCGACGTCGGCCCCGTGGTGGCGCAAAGCATCCACACCTTCTTCGCCCAGCCGCACAACCGCGAAGTGGTCGAGCAGCTGCGCGCCGCGGGCATCCGCTGGCCTGAGCATGACGGCAGTGCCGATCGCAGCCCGAAGCCACTTGCCGGCCAGACCTTCGTTCTCACCGGCACACTGCCGAGCCTGGCGCGCGAGGACGCCAAGGCCTTGATCGAGGCGGCGGGTGGCAAGGTCGCCGGCTCGGTGTCGAAGAAGACCCATTTTCTGGTTGCCGGCGAGGAGGCCGGCAGCAAGCTCGACAAGGCGCGCGAACTCGGCGTGGCCGTGATCGACGAAGCCACGCTGCTGGCCATGCTGCCTGCGCCATGATCCAATCTTTGCTCTGTCACCCATGAACGCACCGCTTCTCGGCATCGACCTCGGCGGCACCAAGATCGAAGTCGCCGCATTGGCGCGCGACGACGGCCGCTTCCTGGTGCGCGAGCGTGTGCCGACGCCGCTCGGCGGCTATGAAGACCTGCTGCGCAGCATCGGCGATCTGGTCCACCGGGCCGAGGCCCAGCTGGGGGTGCAGGGCCTGCCCCTGGGCATCGGCATTCCGGGCTGCGTGTCACCCGCCACGGGCCTGGTCAAGGGCGCGAACACGA
The DNA here is from genome assembly GCA_031379365.1 of Burkholderiales bacterium. Taxonomy (GTDB): domain Bacteria; phylum Pseudomonadota; class Gammaproteobacteria; order Burkholderiales; family Burkholderiaceae_C; genus CADEEN01. The sequence goes on along the minus strand of JANNFB010000274.1, from coordinate 6,966 downwards.
TTGCCCTCAATGGGCGGCCGCTCGATCGCGACCTGGCCCGGCTCTTGGCGCGCCCGGTGCGCATCGAGAACGATGCCAACTGCCTCGCGGTGAGCGAGGCCGTCGACGGCGCCGGTGTGGGCGCCCGCATGGTTTTTGCCGTCATCCTCGGCACCGGGGTCGGTGCCGGCATCGTCTTCGACGGTCAACCGTGGGCCGGCGCGCACGGCATTGCCGGCGAGTGGGGCCACAACCCGGCGCCGCGCCTGGCCGAGGACCGCGGCGTGCCCGCGCCCCACTGCTGGTGTGGCCGCGGCGCCTGCGTCGAGTCCTTGGTGAGTGGCCCGGCTTTGGCCTTGGATCACTTGCGGCACGGCGGTGCCGTGCTCGATGCGCGAGCGGTCGTCGCTGCGGCGCAGGCCGGTGACGCCGGCGCGCAAGCCACGCTGGGCCGCCACGCCGAGCGCCTGGCACGCGCCCTGGCCCAGGTCATCAACCTGCTCGACCCCGATGTCATCGTTCTCGGGGGCGGCCTCAGCAACATCGCTTCGCTGTACGACGACGTGCCGCAACGCTGGAGCGCGCATGTGTTCTCCGATGTCGTCACCACGCCGCTGCGCGCGGCGGTGCATGGCGACTCGTCCGGCGTGCGCGGCGCGGCCTGGCTCTGGCGTGACGTCGTCAACGTCGGCGCACAAACCACTCGTTTCGGAGGCCCAACATGACCGCCTCGCTTCGTTGGCTGGCCTGGTCCGCCACCCTGGCTTGTGCGGGCGCGGCGCAGGCTGCCTGTCTCGGTGACGCCGAGGTCCAGGCCCTGATGAACGCCTATGTGGCGCGCCAGCCGGCAGTCAATGCAGACGGCCTGTCGACCGCCGACGGCGAATGCGCGCGCGCGAAGCTGCTCAAGCGGCTCGACGCCAGCTTCGGCGCGCCGGTGGGCTACAAGGCCGGCATGGCCGTGTCGGTGCAGTACCTGGGTTTGCCGGGCGATCCGGTCGTCAACCTGAGCTTCAAACCATGACCATCCGTGAACTCCTCAAGATGGGCGACGCCCGCCTGCTGCGGCTGGCCGAGCCCGTGCAGGCCTTCGACACCCCCGAACTGCACAGCCTGATCGCCGATATGTTCGACACCATGGAGGCCGCCAACGGCGCCGGCTTGGCCGCGCCGCAGATCGGCGAGAACCTGCAGTTGGTGATCTTCGGTTTCTCGCACAGCGTGCGCTACCCGGAGGCGCCGCCGGTACCGCGCACGGTGCTCATCAACCCGGTGATCGAAGCCCTGGGGGATGACGAGGAGGAGGGCTGGGAGGGCTGCCTGTCGGTACCCGGCTTGCGTGGTGTGGTGCCACGCTGGTCGCGCATTCGTTACCGCGGTGTCGACCCGCTCGGTCAGGTCATCGAGCGCGAGGCAGAAGGTTTCCACGCCCGTGTCGTACAGCACGAAGTCGACCACTTGATCGGCCGCCTGTACCCGACACGCATGCGCGATTTGACGAAACTCGGCTTCACCAGCGTGCTGTTTCCCGAGCTCGATGCCGCGTCGGATGACTGACAAAGAGCCTGTGTTGCTCTGTAAACCGATGTGAACGCGTCAGCCGCAGCGGCGCTTGCGGCGTTGAGGAGGTCAACGGCGCCGCCAAGGGCGCACCGCCGAGGAGACCGAAGATGCAGACCACCCCCCGTTCCAGCCAGGCCCACCGCTGGTTCAATGCACTGGCCGCGCTCAGCCTGGCGACCCTCGCACTGTTGGCCAGCGGCGCTGCCTGGGCCGACCCGCCCGGCCGCGTCGGCCGCATCGCCGAAGCAGTCGGCACGGTCTGGATGTTCGATGCCGAACAGGGTGAATGGATCGCCGCGCGCCGCAACCGGCCGCTGACCAGCGGCGATCGCCTGTCGGCCGAGCGCGATGCACGCGCAGAATTGCAGATCGGCTCGGCCACGGTGCGCCTCGACGGTGGCACCGAGCTGGAAGTCACGGAACTCAACGACGACCGCGTGAGCTTGCAGTTGCACCAGGGCGCCGTCGCGCTGCGACTGCGCAGCAACGAGTCGGCACGCGAGTTCGCAATCACCACCCGCGAAGGCCGTTTCGAACCCACCCGTGCCGGCCAGTACCGCGTTGACCAGAGAGACGACGGCAGTTTTGGCGGCGTCATGGCCGGCAGCCTGCGCTTCGAGGCGCGCGACAGCGCGCTCGAGATCAACGCCGGCCAGCGCGCCGAGTTCTGGAATGAGCGTGGCGTCACGCACTACAGCTGGTCGGCTTTGCCCAACGACCGCTTCGGCGATTGGGTTGCTCAGCAGGATCGCCAGGATGACCGCGACGCGCGCCGCCGTCCTTACGTTTCGCCCGAGATGACCGGCGCCGAGGACCTGGACCGCTACGGCGATTGGGATCGCCACCCCGAGTACGGCGCCTTGTGGCTGCCGCGCCGTGTCGAGCCCGGCTGGGCCCCGTACCGCTACGGCCACTGGGCCTACGTGCGGCCCTGGGGCTATACCTGGGTCGATGACGCACCCTGGGGCTTCGCGCCCTTCCACTATGGCCGCTGGGTCTGGTGGGGCGGGCGTTGGGCCTGGGCGCCTGGCCAGTATGTCGCGCGGCCGGTCTACGCCCCCGCCCTGGTGGCCTGGGTCGGTGGCCCCAACGTGAGCATCGGCATCAACATCGGCGGTGGCCCGGCGGTGGGCTGGGTGCCCCTGTCGCCGCGCGAAATCTATCGCCCGACCTACAACGTGACCAACATCTACGTCACCAACGTCAACAGCCCCTACCGCCGCTGGCATCCGCCGATCGAGCCGAACCCACCGGTGCGCACCGGGCCGATCATGTATACCAATCAGGGGGTGCCAGGAGGCGTCACGGTGGTGTCGCAGAACGTGCTGCGCGAGCGTCAGCCGATCACCTCGGCGGTGATCGCGCCGGTCGATCCGCGCACCGTGCAGCGGTGGCAAACCCAGCCATTGCAGACTGGCCCCGTGGTGCAAGGGCCCGGCCGCGGCAATGAGCGGCGGGTGCAGGACAACGCTCCCCCGCCGCCGCCAGTGGCCCCGCCGCGCGTGGTGGCCACCCCGGGTGGTGCGGTGCCCGTCATTCCGCAGGCGCCGGGCTCGGGTCGCACGGTTGTCACCCCGTGGGGTCAGGCGGCGCCCTCGACGAACCCGGCGCTGCAGGCCATCACGCGGGGGCGTGACGCCGATCCCCAGCGGCCGCCGGCACGGCCTCCCACGGTCGAGCGTGCCGTCCCGGTCACGCCTTCAGCGGGCAGCTTGCCGCAGGCACGCGACGGACGGGAGCGGCGCCCCGAATCCCAAGACAACGGGCGCAGCGAGCGACGTCGCGGCGAAGCGCCGCAAGCCGTGCCGCAAGCGCCTGTCGTGCAGGGCACGCCCCCGGTGCAGCCAGTGCAGCCAGTGCAACCAGTGCAAGGCGTGCGCGGGGTCGGCCCGGCCCCGGGCGCAGTACCGGCCCCGGTGCCACCGGTCCGTGCCACGCCCGCCGACCCATCGGGGCAGCGCCAACGCGGCCCGAAAGACGCCGACGAGCGTGAAGAGCGGCAACCCCCCGGCCAGGAGCGCCGGCGCGATCAGCGCCAGCAGCAGAACCTGTAGCGGCGTGGGCGGCGGCGCGCTGCGGTAGGCTGCGCGTCGCCAAGGAGATTCCCCCGTGCCCACCCTGCCAAGTTACGATGATGTTCTTGCCGCCTCGCGCCGAATCGAGGGCCATGCCCACCGCACGCCGGTGCTGACTTCGCGCACTGTCGATGAAGCGCTCGGTGCCAGCGTGTTCTTCAAGTGCGAGAACTTCCAGCGCATGGGGGCGTTCAAGTTTCGCGGCGCGTTCAACGCGCTGGCGCGCTTCGATGCACGCCAGCGCCAGTCGGGCGTGGTGGCCTTCTCCTCGGGCAACCATGCCCAGGCCGTCGCACTGGCTGCGCGCCAGCTCGGCATACCGGCCACCATCGTGATGCCGCACGATGCCCCCGCAACCAAGTTGGCAGCCACCCAGGGCTATGGCGGCAAGGTGGTGTTCTACGACCGCTACACGGAAGACCGGGAGGCCATCGGCGCGCGTCTTGCGGAGCAGCACGGCATGACCTTGGTGCCCCCGTACGACCACCCCGACGTGATTGCCGGCCAGGGCACGGCGGCCAAGGAGTTGCTGGACGAGGTGGGCCCGCTCGACGCGCTGTACGTTTGCCTCGGTGGCGGCGGCTTGCTCGGCGGCAGCGCGCTCGCCGCGCGCGCCTTGTCGCCGACCACCCAGCTCTACGGCGTGGAACCCGAGGCCGGCAACGACGGCCAGCAATCGTTTCGCAGCGGCGCCATCGTGCACATCGACACGCCCAAGACGATTGCCGACGGCGCGCAGACGCAGCACCTCGGCCAGCTGACCTTTGACATCATCCGCCGCGATGTCGACGACATCCTGACTGCCAGCGACGCCGAGTTGATCGATTGCATGCGCTTCTTCGCCGAGCGCATGAAGATGGTGGTCGAGCCGACCGGTTGCCTCGGTTTTGCCGCAGCGCGCCGACAGGCCCAGCCGGGGCAGCGCGTGGGCGTCATCGTCAGCGGCGGCAACGTCGACATTCAGCGCTTTACAGCGCTGCTGGCGAACTGAGCGCGGGCTGGGCAAACCGCGCGCGGTGGTCGTGCTCAGCGGCCCCATACTTCCGCCACCTCAGTTCCGCGCCGCGTTGTCGACGAACGGCGCGCCTCCCTGTCGATGCCCGGCTACCAGACCAAGCAAGAGCAGATCACGGTTCGTGGTGTCGCTGACGTCACGATTCGATCACTGCTCGACCGCCAGCAATGTGCCGACCCCTTGGGGGAGGCGGAACGGCTGGGCATTTCATCCGCCAGCTGGCCCCTGTTCGGCTTGCTTTGGCCGTCGGCTTGCCATCTGGCGGCGCGCCTGGGCGCGCATCACGTGACGGCCGGCGAGCGAATTCTCGAGATCGGCTGCGGCTTGGCGCTGGCCAGCCTGGTGGGGCACCGTCGCGGTGCCGACGTCACGGCCAGCGATTGCCACCCCTTGGCCGGCAACTTTCTCGTCGAGAACCTGCGTCTGAACGGTTTGTCGCCGATGAAGTACCGCCACGGCCACTGGAGTGCGTCGGCATTGCAGCGGCAGCAGGCGCTGGACGGCGGCCTGCACACGCTGGGGGGGCGCTTTGACTTGATCGTCGGCAGCGACCTGCTCTACGAGCGCGACGAGGCCGGCGCCTTGGCCCACTTCATCGCGCGCCACGCTGCACCCGGCGCGAAGGTCTGGATCGTCGATCCCGACCGCGGCAACCGGGCGGCCTTCAACCGCCACATGCTGGCGCAGGGCTTTGTCTTGACGGAGCTGCGCCTCGATCAGCCGGCGACGCCCGAGGCGCTGGCCTACAAAGGGCGTTTGCTGACCTACCACCTCAATGCGCCGATCCAATGACCGAACCCCTGCTGCTGTCCGTCACGCAAATCTCGACCTATGACGGCGACCGACTGCTGACGCGGGCGACCGGCTTCTTCTTCGCCCGCGACACGCGCCTCTTTGTGGTCACCAGCCGGCATGTCGTGCTCGACGAGCCGAGCAAGCATTTCCCTGATCGACTCGAGATCGAGCTGCACACCGCGGCCGCCAACCTGACGCAATCGACCGGCCTGTCGATGCTGCTGTACCGCGACGGCAAGAGCATCTGGCGCCAGGGAGAGGACCCGGCCGGCGAGATCGATGTCGCGGTGATCGAGGTCGATCGCGCGGCCCTGCCGGCCACGGTGATGCTGCGTGCCTTCACGCCGGCGCATCTGCAGGACTCGCTCGACGACGTCGAAGTCGGATCGCCCTTGCTCATCGTCGGCTTTCCGCTCGGCTTTCACGACACCCTGCATCACCTGCCCGTCGTGCGCCAGGCGGTGATCTCGTCCTCTTTCGGCCTGCGTTTTCAAGGCCAGGGCTACTTCCTGACCGACGCGCGCACGCACCGCGGCACCAGTGGCGCGCCGGTGGTGATGCGGCAGACCGTCGCCGTCGTGGCGGACGGCCTCGCGAACACTGCGCAGGGTGCCACGGACCTGCCTTGGAAACTGCTCGGCGTGCATTCGGCGCGCATGGACATGAAGACCCGGGACCTCGAGCAGGACGAGTCACTCGGCTTGAACTGCGCCTGGTATGCCGACATTCTGATGACCCTGACCGAAGCCACGCCGACGCCGCGCAAACCTGAGCCGCCCGGCGCCTGACGCCGACCCGCCGGCGTCAGCGCAGCAGGGGCCTCAGTACCGGCCAGACGTTGTCTAGGATCAGGGGGTGCGCCGCAGCGCTCGGGTGGATGCGGTCGGGCTGGAACAGGGCCAACGCGTCGGGCCCGTCTGCCACCCCTTTGAGCAGGAAAGGCACCAGCGCAGCGCCTTCACTGCGCGCCACGTTGGCAAACAGGGCGAAGAACTCGTCGCCGTACTTGCGCCCGTAGTTCGGCGGCACCTGCATGCCGACGACGACGACGCGCGCGCCCCCGGCCTTGGCCGCGCGGGCCATGGCGACCAGGTTGGCCTCGGTCTGCTTGAGCGGCAGGCCGCGCAGCGCGTCGTTGCCGCCGAGTTCCAGGATGACATGCGTGGGCTTGTGTTTCTGCAGCAGCGCCGGCAGGCGCGAGCGCCCGCCCGAGGTGGTGTCCCCGCTGATGCTGGCGTTGACCACACCGGCATTGATCTTCTCGCGCGCGAGCCGTTTCTCGAGCAGGGCGACCCAGCCGCTGCCGCGCGTCAGGCCGTACTCGGCCGAGAGGCTGTCGCCGACGATCAGGATCACCGGCGCGGCGGCTGCGCCCGCAGCACGGGCCGGCGAGGGCATTGCCAGCATGACACCGCCGGCCAAGGCGATCACGCTACAGTGCGCCAGCCAAGCCCGCCGGGCTCCGAACTTCACGCCATCGTCCATGCCGTCGTCACCCCTGATCGAAGTCGAACACGTCACCAAGCAAGTCAGCGACTC
>JANNFB010000248.1:0-2354 GCA_031379365.1 Burkholderiales bacterium | reverse complement strand
CTCGGCCAGCGCGCCGGTGCGCTCGTTCGCGCGCACGCTGGCAACGTACAGCGGCGGGAACACGGCGGGTTGGTCTTCGAGCGCGGTGGACAAGGCCAGGCCCGTGGTCAGCAAGCCGTGCACGCGCATCAGCACCTGTTTGTCGCTGGGGCGGTTCTCGCGCTCGGCCAGAGTTTCAATCGCCTCGACCACCGACAGGCCGGCTTCCAACAAGATCAGCAGGCTCTGGTTGAACTGCAGCAGCGGGAAGCTCGACGGGCGGCCCCGGCCGCCGGTCCAGCCAGCCACCCACCCGGCGCCGTGGCGCTTGACGTCCACAACGGCATAGCCCTGGGCCTCGGCCTGCTGGCGTGCGTGGGTGGCGTCGGCCGCTTCCAGCAACAGCGATGCTGGCTGCAGGCGGCGAAAGGCACGGACGGCGAACTGCATGGCGATGTGTCAGGTGGGCCGTGCGGCATCACCAATTGGTGATGTCGGCGTCGGGGCCGTCGCCACCAGGTCGCCCGTCGCGGCCGGTGGAGCTGATGTCGAAGTCACCGTGCTCGCCGGGCGAGACGTACACATAGGGCCGGCCCCAGGCGTCCAGCGGCAACGCCTTCTCGAGGTAGGGGCCATCCCACTTGGCCACGTTGGCGGGCCGCGCCTGCAAGGCCGCGAGGCCCTGCTCCGTGGTCGGGAAGCGCCCGGTATCGAGACGGTATTGCTGCAGGGCTTTCTCGAAACCGACGATCTGCGCCTTGACCGTCTTGACTTCCGACTTGCCGATCTGCGAGAAGTACTTCGGCCCGACGTAGGCGGCGAGCAGGCCGATGATGACCATCACCACCAGCAGTTCAAGCAGAGTAAAGCCGCGCCCGTGGCGTGTGGAATTCATGGTGACGGGTGCGCTGCACTTCAGGAGAGTGCAGTGTGCGAACCGAATGTGACGTGCGCGTGAAGCGCGTCACTCGGCGGCCACCGATCGCTGGTGTGCTGCGACCGGCAAGCGACAGGCGCGCTGCGTCAGCGCGCGCGTCGCGGTTTGTTCACAACCCTGTCACACCTTGCTCGGTGCCAGCCCGACAACCTGGCTCAACCGCTCCGACGCAGTGGACTCGCCCAACGACTGCAATCGCAGGTGCAGTCGGTCGAGCACCCGCCGCATGTCCAGCACCCGCTCGGCATGCGCGCGGGCCGCTGCGCCGAGCCGGTGCCGCCGCTCGGCGTCCGTCGCCAAAGTGGCGATGGCGCGCTCGAAGCCCGCCGCACACTCGGGTTCGGTGACGATGCCGCAGCCACCGACGATGGAAGCGATCTCGGTGGTGGCATTGGCCCCGGCGATCACCGGGCGGCCACTGGCCAGCATGCCGATGAGCTTGGACGGCATCACCAGATCGGCCGCACCACGCAGCTGCGGCAGCAGGTGGATATCGGCCATGTTCAGCAGCGCGTTCAGGCCCGAGGCGGGCTGCAGATCGAGGAAGCGCAGGTTGTTCAGGCCCTCGGCCGACGCCTCGAGGCCGGGGCGCACCTCGCCGTTGCCGCAGATGACAAAGGCGAGCCGGCTGTCGTGCTGAAGGCGCCGCGCGGTCTCGACCAACACCGGCAGACCTTGCTTGCGATTGATGGTGCCCGAGTAAAGGCAGACGATCTGCTCAGGGGCAATGCCCAGGCTGCGCCGCAGGTCGTCGGAGCCGCCGGTCGGCTTGAGCAAGTCGAGGTCGACCCAGTTGGGCAGCAACTCGGCTTGCTCCATGGCCACGCCCTTGACCGCCAGGCGGCGCATCATGCGACGCGACAGGGTGGAGACGACATCGAAGCGCTGCATCAGCTTGCGTTCGATGAAAAGCGCAATGCGACGCAGCCAGGGATGCTTGAGCAGGCCGAGCTCGAACGCGGCGTCGGTCTCGAAATCCTGCACGTGCAGCCAGGCCTGGGCGCCGGCCAGCCTTGCCGCCAACCAGGCCACCGGGGCGCAGAAAAGGGCCGGCGCAACGGCGAAAACAACTTGCGGGCGCTTCAGGGCCAGCCACAGCACGACCGGCAGGCTGGACAGCGCAAAGCTGGCTTGGCACAACAGCCGCGCCAGACCGCCCGGACGCCGTGGGATCCAGATCGGGCAACGGACCACCGTCAGGCCGGGCGCCGACCGCTCGACCTCATAACGCGTGGCGGAGTAGCCCTTGGCCACCTGCCAGTGCGGGTAATGCGGCGGAGCGCACACGACCGTCACCTCGTGACCGCGCGCCACCAGGCCCTCGGCCATCTCGCCCGAGTATTTGCCGATGCCGGTGAGCTCGGGGGCGAAATTCAGGCTGAGCAGCAGGACCTTCTTCGGCTTGGCGGCCACCGCAGCGGCCATCTTGGCGCCGCGC
>JANNFB010000241.1:0-8124 GCA_031379365.1 Burkholderiales bacterium | reverse complement strand
TCGTGGTCGCCGCCCCGCCCCCGCCGCCGGCCCCACCGCCGCGCCGGCGCGTGAGCTTCTCGGCTGAATCCTTGTTCGGCTTCGACAAGTCGGCCCTGCGCCCCGAGGGCATGGCCGCGCTCGATACCTTCTCGAAGGATCTGGCGGGCAGCCAGTACGACGTGGTCAGCGTCGAAGGCCACACCGACCGCATCGGCTCCACGGCCTACAACCAGACGCTCTCGCTGCAGCGCGCCGAGGTGGTCAAGGGCTACCTGGTCAGCAACGGCCGCCTGGACGCAGCCAAGGTGTCGGCACAAGGCAAGGGCGAGAGCACGCCCGTCACCAAGCCGCAGGACTGCAAGGGCAACGCGCCCAACGTCAAGCTGATCGCTTGCCTGCAGCCTGACCGGCGCGTGGACATCGAAGTCGTCGGCACGCGCTGAGTGCTGCCTGGGCTCAAGCCCGTCGCGATGCGACAGGCTTGGGCCGACTGCTCGTCGACCCAATCAGCTGAAGCAGGCGCGCGCTTGAATCTCGCGCCGCAGTGCAATCTCGCGACGCACTGCGCTCAGATTCGTCAAGCGAACCGCGACACCGTCGCGCACGCGCACGGCAGCATGGCGCAGCACCTCGACACGCAGGTTGCGTTCGACCAGTTGCTGGATGGCACGCGCGGCGCCGAACTCGACGACGCGTCTGTACTGTTCGAAGATCGCACCGCGCCCGGGTCGACCGGCCAGTAACTCGACCAGCCGTCCGCCAACCAGGCCGCGATCTCCACCCAGCATCAGGCGTGTGGCGGCCAAGCTTGCGCTGTCCCACTCGAAGTCCACGATCTGCGCGTCGTCACGCACGGCGTGCAGGGTCATGAAGCCGGGCCTGGCCAGCACTTCCACCTCGTGCAGGCGCACCTCTAGGCTGTGCAGATCGACCGGCCGTTCGCGCACCGGGCCATCGACTGCCGGCCCGAACAGGAACGACGAGGCGTCGAAGGCACTGCGGCCGAGGCGCTGCAAAGTCGATAGAAGCATGATGCACTCCAGGTAGCGCCAGACGTGGCGGCTGGCCACAAGATAGAAGCCGGCGCGCGACACCGTCAGTTCGTTGGCGCACAGTGGCCAGGTAACCGAAAGCATCTGCTTGACCTAGGACGGCGCCTACAAGTGTCGGTGTGCTGTCCGACAGACAGCGCGGTGCAGCGCGCCTAGCATCGGACCATCGCACTGCCGTGGCTTGTATCAAGACAAACGCTCGGCAGCTTGCTCTTCTCAACCCCTTTCTCGTTCGGCCGGTGGCCGGGCGAACGGAGCCTGCCATCGCCACGCACCGCAACCCCGCTCCGAGTTGGAGCACGTCGACGTTCAGCAACAGTGCCGAGACCTCGCCGACGGACTTGTCGGTGCTGGGCGATCACCTCGGCCATTGCCAGGGCGCGCAGGGGCGCTGGTTCACCCTGCACTGCGTGGCCGAAACGCTGAACGGTTTCCTGTCGTCGCGCCTGGTAACGACGCTGGTGGTGGCGGCCTTGTCGATGGTCATCGCGTCGCTGGCGCTGTAAGCCATGGCGGCATCCGGCCTCCTGCGCCTGATGCCGGCGTCGGCCCGGGCCCTGCGCGACATCCTGGAGGGTGCACGCGGACCCGTCGCACCGCCGATCCGCTCGGAAATCTTCGGCCTGCAACGCTTCGCCCAGCACGGCCGCAGCCTGGGTGAAACCCACCGGGCCGAGGTGTCTCGCCCGCGTGCCGCCAGCTTCTTCCCGCGTCTGCGCAGCAACATCCGCGCCCTGCGTGAAGCCCACCACTACATCGGCGTGCAGGCCAGCACCGGCTACGACATCAGCCCGGCAGCCGAGTGGCTGCTCGACAACTTCCACCTGATCGAGGCCCAGCTCAAGGAGATCCACGAGGGCCTGCCGCGAAGCTTCTTCCGCAGCCTGCCCATGCTGATCGACGAGCCGCTCGCCGGCCTGCCGCGCATCTATGGCGTGGCCTGGGCCTTCGTGGCCCACACCGACGGCGCTTTCGACGAAGCACTGCTGATGCAATACCTGAGCGCGTACCAGGAAACGCGCGAACTGAAGCTGGCCGAGATGTGGGCCCTGCCCACCACCTTGCGGGTGGTGCTGATCGAAAACCTGCGTCGCCTGGCCGAGCGCGTGGCCACCAACAAGGCCGCGCGGGAAGTCGCGAACTTGTGCTGCGACCGCCTGGACACCTGGACGATGGCGTCGCTCGAAGAAGTGCATGCGCTGCTGGAGCAACGCGGCGTCGGCCGGGCCTTCCTGACCCAACTCGCGCAGCGCCTGCAGGACGGCCGCACCGCCGGCGACGGCGGCGACCGCGCCGAGTTGCACACGTGGCTGCGCACGGCCCTGCCCGACCTGGCTGCCACGCAGGCGCAGCAGAGCGCCGACCAGGCTGCCGACAACTTGAGCGTGAGCAACGCCCTGACTTCTTTGCGCGCCATCGGCGACGTCGACTGGCCCGACATCGTTGCCCGCACCAGCTCCCTGATGCGCCTGATGCTGACCTCGCCGCTGTTCGAGGCCGAGCACGCGCTCACGCGCGACCAAGCTCTGCACGGCATCGAAAGCCTGGCCAGGAAGAGCGGCCGCAGTGAGGGCGCCGTGGCGCAGACCCTGCTCGACCTGATGCATGCCGCCGACGGCAGCGCGCGCGTGGCCAGCCACTGGATCGACGGCGCGGGCCGGCCGGCCTTCGTGAAAGCCCTCGGCCTGGACGAACGGCTGGCGCGCGCCTGGCGCCCGCTGGCGCGCCGCCTGGCCCTGCCCACCTACCTCGGCCTGTTGTTGTTTGGCACGCTCGGCCTGGTGGCTTGGATGCTGGTGCGGCACGCGGCCGGCCTGGCCACGGCCCCAGCGCCCTGGGTCAGCGGCGTCGGCGCAGCGCTGATGTTGTGGCCGGCGTCGGAAGCACTGGTGGCGGTGATCAACCGCTTGATCAGTGAATCGGCGCGCCCACAAGCCCTGCCGCGTCTGGCCTTGGCGGCCGGCATCCCGCCAGATCACCGCGTGATGGTGGTCGTGCCGGCGATGTTGACCAGCGCGGCTTCGACCCGCGGCCTGGTCCACCGACTGCTGCTGCACTACCTGGCCAATCCCGAGCCGCACGCGCAGTTCGCGCTGCTCACCGACTGGGCCGATGCGCTCACCGCCCGGGCCCCGTCAGACGACGACAGGCTGAAGGAGGCGGTGCAGCAGATCGCCGCTCTGAACGCGGCGCACCCGAGCGACAAGCCCGCGCCACGCTTCATCCTGCTGCACCGCGGACGCCGCTTCAGCCAAACCGAGCAACGCTGGATCGGCTGGGAGCGCAAGCGCGGCAAGCTGGAGCAACTCGTCGCCGCGCTGGCCGAGGGCACGCAGGGCGAGTTCCTTGACCTGGGCAACGCCTCGTGCATCTCAGCCGGCACGCGCTACATCGTGACGCTGGACAGCGACACTCAACTGCCGCCGGGCAAACTGCGTGAACTGGTGGGCGTGGCCGCGCACCCACACAACCAGCCCGACCTCGACGCTGCTGGCCGCCACGTGGTGCGTGGCTACGGCATCCTGCAGCCGCGCATCGTCACCCCCCTGCCCGCGCCGCGCGACTTCACGCTGTACCACTGGTTGTTCGCCGGCCAGTGCGGCATCGACCCCTACAGCGCTGCCAGCTCCGAGGTCTATCAAGACCTGTTCGGTGCCGGCAGCTTTACCGGCAAGGGTCTGCTCAATGTGCGCGCGATGCACGCGGTGCTGGCCGGCCACCTGCCCGAAGGCCTGGTGCTGAGCCACGACCTGGTCGAAGGGGCGATGGCGCGCTGCGCCGCGGTGACCGACATCACCGTGATCGAAGACGCGCCCTTCCATGCCGACGTCGCGATGTGGCGCGTGCACCGCTGGATGCGTGGCGACTGGCAGCTGCTGCCGATCCTGTTACAGCCGCGGCGATACCGCCTGCGCGCGATCGACCGCTGGAAAATGTTCGACAACCTGCGCCGCTCGCTGGTGGCACCGATGTCGTTGGCGCTGCTGGTGTGGGCCCTGGTGACGGACTTCGTCTGGCCCGGTGCAGCCCTGTTGTTGGTGCTGGCAGCCTACTCGGCCGGGCCATTGATGGGCGCCGTGGCGGGCTTCTCGCCCAGCCGCGACGACCTGGCCAAGCGCCACTTCTACCATCAGGCCGTGGCCGACCTGGTGCGCGTGCTGTGGTCCGGCCTGTGGCAACTGGCGCAATTGCTGCAGCAAGCCCTGATGGCGGTGGATGCCATCGTGCGCGCGCTCTACCGGATGAGCGTCAGCCGGCGCCACCTGCTGCAATGGACCACCGCCGCGGCGGTGCAGGCGTCGGTGCAAACAGAGTTGAGCGCCCTGCTGCGCCGGCATGGCAGCCTGCCGTTGGTGGCGTTGGTGCTGCTCGGCGGCATGCTCGCTGCGGGCACGCCTAATCCGCTGCTGGCCGCTTTGCTGTGCGCACTGTGGGCCGCATCGCCGCTCTGGACCTGGTGGGTCAGCCGGCCACAGCCGCCGCGCAAAGATGCCACGCTGCCGCCCATCGACCGGGCCTACCTTCAAGGCATTGGCCGTGACACCTGGCGCTTCTTCGAACGCTGCGTCGGCCCGGACGACAAGCACCTGCCGCCCGACAACCTGCAAACCCTGCCCCACGATATGCTGGCGCACCGCACCTCGCCGACCAACATCGGCCTGTACCTGCTCAGCACAGCGTGCGCCAAGGCCTTTGGCTGGATCGGCACCGAAGAGTTGTTGACTCGCCTGGAGGCCACCCTGGCCACGATGGCCACGCTGCAACGCCACCGCGGCCACTTTCTGAACTGGTACGACACGCAGAGCGGCGCGCCGCTGTTGCCGATGTACGTATCGACAGTCGACAGCGGCAACCTCGCCGGCCACCTGTTGGCAGTCGCCCAGGCCTGCCGCGAACTCGCGCGCACGCCGCAGGAGGGGGCCCTGCTGGAGCGCTTGAACGCCGTGGCACGCGATTGCGAACAGACTGCCTGGGCCGCGGACTTCGGTTTTCTCTACCACCGCAAGCGTCACCTCTTCCATATCGGCTACCGCATTGCCGAGCAGGAACTCGATGCCGGCTTCTACGACTTGCTGGCGTCCGAATCGCGCCTGACGAGCCTGCTGGCGATTGCCAAAGGCGATGTGCCGGTGAGCCATTGGGCCGCCTTGGGGCGCCCCTTCTATGCTGTCGGCCAGCGCGCCGGCCTGCGCTCGTGGTCAGGCTCGATGTTCGAGTACCTGATGCCGACCCTGGTACTGGATGAACCGCACGGCAGCGTGCTGCGCGATGCCTGCCAGGCGGCGCTGAGCGAGCAGATCGCCTACGGCCTGGCGCACGGCGTGCCCTGGGGGATCTCGGAATCGGCCTACGCGGGGCGGGATCACACGCTGGCCTACCAGTATGGGCCGCAGGGCGTGCCGCGGCTGGCGCTGCGGCGCACGCCGCCGGACGAGTTGGTGATCGCACCCTATGCCACCGCATTGGCAACGCAGATCGCCGCGCACAGTGCCTGCGTCAATTTCGCCGCATTGCAAGCGCTGAGCGCGCGCGGTGACCTGGGCTTCATCGAAGCGCTCGACTTCACGCCATCACGCCAGACCGAGCGCACGGCATCGACCCCCGTGGCCACCGTCATGTCGCATCACCAGGGCATGACGATCGTCGCTCTTGCCAACGTGCTGCTGGGCGGCGTGGTGCGACGCTGGGCCATGGCCAACCCGCATATCGAAGCCGTCGCCTCCTTGCTGCACGAGCGCGCGCCGCGCGAGGTCTCGACGCTCTACGAACCCCCACCAGGGCCGCCATTGCAGGCCCTGCGACGTCGCGCACCCGGCCTGCTGCGCGACGTGCTGCCCGGCGGCGCAGCGCTGCAACCCACCCATATGCTAGGCAACGGCCGCTACTGCGTGACCTTGCGCGCCAATGGCGCCGGCACCAGCCGCTGGGGTGCGAGCGGCATCACGCGCAGCCGCGACGATGCGCTGCGCGATGCGCACGGCAGCTTTTTCTACCTCCGTTGGGACCAGCAGCCGCAGCCGGTGTCGATCACCCAGCACCCGGCCCCCGACCCGGCCGCGCATTACAAGTGCGTGTATCACGCGGATCGCGTCTGCTTCGACGCAACTTGGCCCGAACTGCAAGCCCACATCACGGTCTGGGTCAGCCCCGAAGACGACATCGAGTTCCGCCGTGTCGAGTTGCGCAACCTCGGCGACCGGGTGCTCGACATCGAGCTGATGTCGGCGTTCGAGGTGACGCTGGCCGATCCGCGAGCCGACGAGGCCCACCCGGCCTTCGGCAACCTGTTCGTGCGCGCGCAGTGGCTGGCCGCGCACCAGGCGCTGCTGTTCGAACGCAAGCCGCGGCTGAGCACCGAGCAAGGCCTGCAAGCGGCGCACTTCCTGGCCAGCAGCGATGCCCAGGTGGTCGGCGTGCGGGTGCAGACCGACCGAGCGCGCTGGCACGGCCGCAACCGTGCAGTGAGCCAGCCACTGGCCTCCTTCGACGCCTTGCCCGAGGCCCGCGAAACTGCCGACGGCGATGGGCATGCCGTGCTGGACACCGGGCTGGACCCGGTCTGCGCGATGTCAGTTCGCCTGCGCATCCCTCCGCGCGCCAAGGCCGAGATGACCTTCGCCACCGCGGCCTCCGACAACGGCGAGACTCTGCGTGCGGTGATCGACAAATACCGCCAGCCCAGCCACGTCCAGCGCGCCTCGCTGATGTCGGCCACGTTGAGCGGCATCCGCCTGCGCACGCTGCGCATCAGCGCCGAGAACTTCGCCGCGATCCAAAGCCTCACCACGGCGCTGGTGCTGAGCCTCACCAAACCGCAGAGCGCCGCATTGCCCGACGGCGCGCTCGCGGGCCTGTGCGACCGGCGCCTGCTGTGGCGCTTCGGCATCTCTGGTGATCGGCCGATCATCCTGGTCTCGGCCGGCGTGACCCAGGGCCTGGGCCTGCTGCGCTCGCTGGCGCAAGCGCTGCGGCTGTGGGCCTGGGGCGGCGTGGCTTGCGACCTGGTGGTGGTGAATACCGAAGCGGCGTCGTACCAGATGGCTTTGCAGCGCGAGATCGCGGCGCTGCGCGAGCGCCACGGTGTCGATGGTGGCGTTGACCGTGCAGACGCCAGCCTGCATGGCCCGTCCACCACCGGCCTGCATGTGCTGCGCGCCGACGAGTTGTCGGCCGACGAGTTGAGCACCCTGCAATGCCTGGCCCGCGTGCGCCTGCGCGCCGATGGCCGGCCGCTGCCGCACCACGTGCAGGAGTGGTGCGAGCTGCACGAAGAGGCTTTCGAGTTGCGCCACGACACCTCGACCGCGGCGGTGGCACTGGCCGACGTGGCCGGGGCAGCGCTGCCGGCGCCCGTCGGCGCCTTCGTGCCGCTGACGGGCGAGTTCAGCTTCAATGTCGGCAGCGCCCGGCGGCCATTGCGGCCCTGGGTCAACGTGATGGCCAACGCCGGCTTCGGCACGCAGCTGTCGGAGGCCGGCGGCGGTTACACCTGGGCCCGCAACAGCCGCTTGAACCAGCTCACCGCCTGGTCCAACGACCCGGTTGCCGACCCGCCCGCTGAGTGGTTCCTGCTGCAAGACCGCCGCAGCCGGCACACCTGGAGCGTGACACCGTCCGCCTGGGGCACGGCCGGCGAGGACAGCAACGAGGCCGCGAGTTACCAGGTCACGCATGGCCAGGGCAGCAGCAGCATCCGGCACCGCCGCGGCGAGGTCGAGGTGACGGTGACCTGGTGCGTCGATGCCGAAAGCGCCGTCAAGCAGGTGCGGCTGCACATCGCCAACCGCAGCTCGCGCACGCTGCACTGGCGGGCCGTCGGCATCATCGAGTGGATGATGGGCGCGAACCACAGCGACCGCAGCACGGTGCACACGGCACTGCACCGCCAACGACTGCCTGAACACAAGCTCACCGCGCTGCTGTGCACTCAGCGCGACCGCTCGGCCGGTTTCGGCGACGGCACGGCTTTCCTGGCCATTGCCGGTGGCGCCGAAGAGACCGAAGACTGGACCTGCGACCGGCGCGAATGCTTCGACGCCCGCGGCGGCCTGGTGCTGCCCGACCATTTCGGCCAGCGCAGCGGCAGCGG
>JANNFB010000198.1:0-10777 GCA_031379365.1 Burkholderiales bacterium | reverse complement strand
TGTCTCCGCACCCCGTCGGCGCCGTCGCTCCGGCGGCTTTCCTGCAGATCCAGAACGTCGTCAAGGACTTTGGCGGCCACCTGGCCGTCAACCACGTCAGCCTCGACATCGCCAAGGGCGAGATCTTTGCCCTGCTCGGCTCGTCGGGCTGCGGAAAGAGCACGCTGCTGCGCATGCTGGCTGGGTTCGAGACGCCGACATCGGGAAAGATCATCCTCGACGGCAAGGACCTGGCGGGCCTGCCGCCTTACCAGCGGCCGATGAACATGATGTTCCAGAGCTACGCGCTGTTTCCGCACATGACGGTGTGGGACAACATCGCGTTCGGCCTGCGCCGCGAGGGCCAGTCGAGCGACCAGGTGGCCCAGCGCGTGGACGCCATGTTGAAACTGGTGCAACTGGGCAAGTACGCCAAGCGCAAGCCCCATCAACTCTCCGGCGGCCAGCAGCAACGCGTGGCTCTGGCACGCAGCCTGGCCAAGCAGCCGCAAATGCTGCTGCTCGACGAGCCACTGGGTGCACTCGACAAGAAACTGCGCGAGGAGACCCAGATCGAGCTCGTGAACATCATCGAGCAGGTCGGCGTGACCTGCGTGATGGTCACGCACGACCAGGAAGAAGCCATGACCATGGCCTCACGCATCGCGGTGATGAGTGAAGGCAGCTTCCTGCAGGTCGGCGCGCCGGCCGACATTTACGAGACGCCTGCCACCCGCTTCGTCGCGGATTTCATCGGCAACGTCAACCTCATGGACGGCACCCTGGCCGTCGACCGGCCCGACCACGTCATCATCGAGTGCACCGACTGCAAGCACTACGTTGGCCACGGCATCACTGGCGTCGAGGGCATGGCGGTTTCGGTGGCCTTGCGTCCAGAGAAGATCACGCTGACCCGCGCCGCCCCGGCCGACGCGGCCTTCAATGCCGTCGAGGGCACGATCAAGGAGATGTCCTACTTCGGCAGCTTCACGGTCTACCACCTCACTCTGGCCAGCGGCGCCACGCTCAAGGTGAGCCAGGCCAATACCGAGCGCCATGTCGACGGTGCGCTGAGCTGGGGCGACCGCGCCTGGGCCCACTGGTCGCCGTCAGCCCACGTCGTGCTGACTGCCTGACGCCCATGCTGGCACGCCTGCGCTCCCTGCTGACCGGCCGCATGGCCGTCATCGGCGTGCCCTACCTGTGGTTGCTGCTCTTCTTCCTGCTGCCCTTCCTGATCGTCGCGCGCATCAGCGTGTCGGACATGGAGAACGTCACCTTCAAGGACCTGATCAGCATCAAGGACGGGTTGCTGCTGATTTCGCTCAAGTTCAGTGGCTACCAGTTCATCGCCTCGGACTCCCTCTACATCAACGCCTACCTGCGCAGCGTGCAGTACGCCGCTGCGACCACCTTGCTGTGCCTGTTCATCGGTTACCCCTTCGCCTACTTCATGGCCCGTGCCCGCCAGAGCGCGCAGCCGGCCCTGTTGATGCTGGTGATGTTGCCGTTCTGGACCTCCTTCCTGCTGCGCGTCTATGCCTGGAAGGGCTTGCTCAGTGAGGGGGGATGGGTCGAGGAACTCATCGTCGGTCTGGGGCTGGACCGTGTGCTTTACGCGTTGGAGCTGATCGAAGCACCCGGGCGGTTGATGCACACGCCCTTCTCGCTGGTGCTGGGCATGACCTACACCTACCTGCCCTTCATGATCCTGCCGCTCTACGCCACGCTGGCCAAGATGGACCTGCGCCTGCTGGAGGCTGCGTCCGACCTCGGCGCCACCGCCTGGGTGGCGTTCTGGAAGATCACGGTGCCTTTGTCCAAGGCCGGCATCATCGCCGGCTCGATGCTGGTCTTCATCCCTTGCGTGGGCGAGTTCGTCATCCCTGAGCTGCTCGGCGGCCCACGCACGCTGATGATCGGCCGGGTCATGTGGGACGAGTTCTTCTCCAACAACGACTGGCCGATGGCCTCGAGCGTCGCGGTCGTGATGGTCTTGCTGATCATCGTGCCCTTGGCGATCTTCAACAAATACCAGGCTGAAGCGCAGGAGGTTCGCAAGTGAGCGCGGCTGCCGTGAACCGCTGGTTCGGCCGCAGCTGGCTCGGCGCGGGCTTTATCTTCCTGTACCTGCCCATCGTGGCGCTGGTGCTCTACTCCTTCAACGACTCGCCGATTCCGAATGACTGGCGCGGCTTCACATTGAAGTGGTATGCCGCCCTGCCCGGCGACAGCGAAATGCTCGGCGGCCTCTGGCTCAGCCTGAAGATCGCCTTCATGACCGCCTGTGGCTCCGTGGTGCTCGGCACCCTGGCCGCCTTCACCCTGGTGAAGTACAAGCGCTTCAAGGGGCGGACCCTGTTCTCCGGCATGGTCAATGCACCACTCGTGATGCCCGAGGTCGTGGTCGGCCTGTCCCTGCTGCTGATGCTGGTCAGCGTGCAGAGAGCCCTCGGCTTTCCCGAGCGCGGCATGATGACGATCTGGCTCGGCCACATGCTGCTGGGCATGGCCTATGCCACGGTGGTGATCCAGGCCCGTTTGCACGACCTGAACCCGCAGCTGGAAGAAGCGGCCATGGACCTCGGCGCACGACCGCACCAGGTCTTCTACCTGATCACGCTGCCCATGATCGCGCAGTCAATGGTGTCCGCCTGGTTGCTGACGTTCACCCTCTCGCTCGACGATGTCGTGCTGTCCGCCTTCCTGAACGGTCCCGGGGCCACCACCATGCCCCTGGTGATCTTCTCGCGCGCCCGGCTAGGCCTGAACCCCAGCGTGAATGCCGTGGCCACCATCATCGTTGTCATCGTCGCCATCGGCGTGCTGTTGGCCAGCTACCTGATCGCCCGCGCTGAGCGGCAACGCACGCTCGAGATGGCTGCGGCCAACCGGGCCTGATCCCGAACCCAACCCGACCCCGATCCCCGATACACCCACCAGAGGAGCTCCCGCGATGAAGACCACCCCCGTGATCCGCCCCACCCTGCTGGCACTGGCCCTGAGCTGCGCCTACCCGGTGTTGGCGCAGAGCAATGCCGACGTCCTGACAGAGTTGCGCGCCCTGCGCGACCGCGTGGCGGAACTCGAGAACAAGCTCAAGGCGGCCGAGGCCAAGGCGCCGGCTGCCGGCCAGTGGGGCATGACGCCCGAGCAGGCGCGTGAGCTCAATCGCATCACGGTCAAGACCGAAGCGCTGGAGGACTCGCGTGACGCGGCCGGCTTGCGCTCGCTCAAGATCAGCGGCTACATGGATCCGACCTTCATCTACAACAAGGCACAGAACCGCAGCGGCTTCCAGTTCTTGAACGCCGTGGGTGACGACGGCTACAACTACGACAACTCCTACTTCGGTGCGGCCGTCATCGATTTCCAGAAGGAGACCGAGTCGGGCACGCGCTGGCGCCTGACGCTGGCACCGAACCGTGGTGTCGGCGCGGTCTTCGATGGCCAGTCCCCGGTGCACGAAGCCAGTGTCTCGGTCCCCTTGGGCAGCTTGCAGCGTCGCCTGATCGTGGGCCAGATTCCCGACTGGTCGGGCTATGAGTACCTGCCGGCGACGCAGAACAAACTGATCACCCACAACCTGCTGTTCGACTTCACCCTGCCCACGGCCTACACCGGAGTCGGCTTCGAGATCACGGAAGGCAAGTGGATCGTCAAGTCCATGCTCGCCAACATGAACGCGAGCAAGAAAGCCTCGGGCAACAACACGCCGGTGCTGACCTACCGGGTTGACTATTCGAAGGGTGAGTACGAGGGTTTTGGCTTTGCAGGCGTGCACGGCAAGGCTGCCAACTTTGCCGATCCGACCGGTGTCGACTCTCAGGTCAACCTGCTCGAGGTGGACGCCTACTACATTCGCGGCGACTGGACCCTCCAAGGCCAGGTCAGCTATGGCACGCAGAAGAAGGCAGCCATCGCGCCTGATCCGCTGTCAGGGGCGTTGCGTGACGCCAAGTGGACGGGTTTCTCGGCCCTGGCGGCTTACAAGTTCACGCCGCGCTTCGAGGGCACGACCCGTATCGACTACGTCAAGAACAGCAAGAACGGCGGCGGTCTGCTGGGTTATACGGGCTACTGGGATCCTGCCAATGGCAGCTTGGGTGACAACCGCAACGGCATCGGCGTTGACCCGACGCTCGATTGCGTGACCGACCCCACCGTCGCAGAATGCAACAAGGGTGCGAACCGCACTGCGTTGACTTTCGGCCTGTCCTACCTGTTCGACTTGAGCACCACGTTCAAGGTTGAATACCGCCTCGACCGCGCCAATTTGCCAGTCTTCGCCAACGTCAAGGACGGCACGTACAAGAAGAGCAACAGCCTCTTCGGCGCGTCCGTCTTGGTGAGCTTCTGAGCGTCGGGACTGCCATGGCCACGGCAAGCGTCGACTGGCACGCGCGCGCTGCGGCGGCAGTGTTCGACGGCCGTGCCGTGATCGATGGCGAGCGGCGTGATGCGGTGGCCGGTGAAACCTTCCTGAAGGCCTCGCCGATCGACGGCCGCACCCTCGGCCCTGTGGCGCGCGGCCGCGAGGCCGACATCGACGCCGCAGTCAAGAGCGCCCGCGCGGCCTTTGCCGACGGCCGCTGGTGCGGCAAGCCGCCGGCGGCACGCAAGAAGATCCTGCAACGCTTTGCCGAGAAGATCCTTGCCGCCAAGGAAGAATTGGCGCTGCTGGAAACGCTCGACATGGGCAAGCCGATTCAGTACTCGCTCGCGGTCGATGTGCCCTCCGCCGCCCGCAC
Source organism: Burkholderiales bacterium (assembly GCA_031379365.1). Lineage (GTDB taxonomy): Bacteria > Pseudomonadota > Gammaproteobacteria > Burkholderiales > Burkholderiaceae_C > CADEEN01. Next base: position 6,047 of record JANNFB010000198.1, on the reverse strand, counting down.
GATCGCCTGGTACGGCGAGGCCATCGACAAGGTCTACGACGAGATCGCGCCCACGCCGGCGTCCTCGCTGGCCCTCATCACGCGAGAGCCGATGGGTGTGGTGGGCGTGGTGGTGCCGTGGAACTACCCGATGATCATGGCCGCCTGGAAGCTCGGACCGGCACTGGCAACGGGCAACTCCGTCGTCTTGAAGCCGAGCGAAAAGTCGCCCTACACAGCGCTGCGCGTGGCCGAGCTGGCGATCGAAGCCGGCCTGCCGCCTGGCGTGTTCAACGTCGTCCCGGGCTACGGTCACGAGGCGGGTGAGGCGCTGGCCTTGCACATGGATGTCGACGCCATCGGCTTCACCGGCAGCACCCGGGTCGGTCGCAAGATGCTCGAGTACGCCGGCCGCAGCAACTTGAAGCGCGTCTACAACGAGCTCGGCGGCAAGTCGGCCTTCGTCGTCTTCGACGACTTCGACGACGTCGCGCGCGCAGCCAAGACCGCCGCCGGCAGCATGTTCTTCAACCAGGGCGAAAGCTGCAATGCACCCTCGCGGGTGCTGGTGCACGAATCGGTGGCCGACCGCTTCGTCGAGACCGTCGCCGCCGAGGCGGCGCAGTACCGGCCGGCCGATCCGCTCGCCAACGCAACCACCATGGGCGCGCTGGTCGACGAAGGCCAATTGCGCACTGTGCTGGGCTACATCGAGGCGGGTACGAAAGAGGGCGCGCGCGCCGTCACCGGCGGCCGCCAGGCGCTTCAGGCCAGCGGCGGCTTCTATGTCGAGCCGACGGTGTTCGACGGTGTGGCCAACGGCATGACGATCGCCCGCGAAGAGATCTTCGGCCCGGTCATGAGCGTGATCCGCTTCAAGACCGAGGCCGAGGCCATCGCCCTGGCCAACGCCTCGAACTACGGCCTGCAGGCCAGTGTCTGGAGCGACAACATCAACCGCGCTCACCGCGTGGCCCGTGCGCTGCGCGTCGGCACCGTGCATGTGAACCAGTACGACGAAGACGACATCACCGTGCCCTTCGGCGGCTACAAGCAGAGCGGCAACGGCCGCGACAAGAGCCTGCACGCGCTGGACAAGTACACCGAGTTGAAAACCACCTGGATAAGGATTGACTCACCCCCGTAGCGGCTTCGCCGCGCCCCCTCAAGGGGGCACCGCTGGCAGACCGGCCGAGCCGGATCCGCGGCGGTTGCTTGGTTGACACGGCGGTCGCCCTGATTGGAGATCACATGAACCACTCGAAGAACGAACAAATGATGGCCCGCAAGGCCGCCGCCACGCCGCGCGGTGTGGGCGTGATGGGCAGCTTCTTTGCCGAGCGCGCCGAGGGTGCGGAGCTGTGGGACGTCGAAGGCCAGCGCTACATCGACTTCGCCGGCGGCATCGCCGTCATGAACGTCGGCCACGGCCACCCCAAAGTGCTGGCCGCCATCGAGGCCCAGCTCAAGCGCTTCACCCACACCTGCTACCAGGTGGTACCCTACGAGGGCTACATCGCGCTGGCCGAGAAGCTGAACCAGCTCACGCCAGGCACACATGCCAAGAAAACGGCGCTGTTCTCGACCGGCGCGGAGGCGATCGAGAACGCCGTCAAGATCGCCCGCGCCCACACCAAGCGCAGCGGTGTCATCGCCTTTGGCGGCGCTTTCCACGGCCGCTCGATGTTTGCCGTTGCGCTGACCGGCAAGGTGCAGCCCTACAAGGCCGGCTTCGGGCCCTTTCCACCCGAGATCTACCACGCGCCCTTCCCTTGCCACTGCGCCAGCCTGGAGGAGGTGAAGAAGGCGGTGCAGCACCTCTTCAAGGCCGACATCGAGCCGAGCCGCGTTGCTGCCATCGTGTTCGAACCGGTGCAAGGTGAAGGCGGCTTCAACGTCATCCAGCCCGAAGCGGTGCAGTGGCTGCGCGAGCTGTGCGACGAGCACGGCATCGTGCTGATCGCCGATGAAGTGCAGACGGGTTTCGGGCGCACCGGCAAGATGTTCGCGATGGAGCATTTCGGTGTCATCCCCGACCTGATGGTGATCGCCAAGAGCCTGGCCGCTGGCGTGCCGCTGTCCGCCGTCACCGGCCGCGCCGAGATCATGGACGCCCCGGCGCCGGGAGGCTTGGGTGGCACCTACGCCGGCAACCCCCTGGCCGTGGCGGCTGCGCACGCCGTCATCGACGTGATGGCGGACGAGCAATTGCCCCAACGCGGCGCCCTGCTCGGCGATCAGCTCAAGGCCTTGCTGACCTCGCTGCGCGCCGAGGTGCCACAGATTGCCGATGTGCGCGGCCTGGGCGCCATGGTCGCGGTGGAGTTCGCCAGCGCTGAGGGTGTGCCCGATGCCGAGATGACCAAGCGCGTACAGGCCGAGGCCCTCAAGCGCAAGCTGATCCTGCTCACCTGCGGCGTCAATGCCAACGTGGTGCGTTTCCTGTTCCCGCTGACGACGCCGCAAACGGTCTTCGAAGAAGCCCTGGCGATCTTGCGCGCCGCACTCCTGGCGGCGCGATGAAAGGCTTGCACGAGCGCCTGCACGCCGAAGGCGTGCACACCCTGCTGGTGCAGTTCACCGACCTGCACGGCGTGGCCAAGGGCAAGCTGGTGCCCCTGGCCCACCTCGATGACGTGCTGGCCATCGGCGCCGGCTTCTCTGGCCCGTCGATCGCCGGCACCGGCCTGGCGCGCACGGGGCCGCGCTCCGAGTACATGGCCCGCGGCGCGGCCAGCACGGCACAGCGCCTGCCGTGGTGGCCCGGCGTGGCGCGCATCGTCGGCGACGGTTTTGTCGGTGGTGAAGCGTTCGATGCCTGCCCGCGCCAGGTGCTCAAGCGCGCCACGGCGCGCCTGGCCCAACACGGCTGGAGCTTGCGTGTCGGCATCGAGCCGGAGTTCTTCCTGCTCAAGCAGCAGGCCGGTGCCTGGGTGCCGGCCGACGACGCCGACCGACTCGACAAACCCAGCTACGACCTGAAGAGCCTGCCGCGCCAGATGCCCTTCTTGCGCGAGTTGCACGAAGCCCTCGAGCTGTGCGGCCTGGACGTCTTGCAGCTCGACCACGAAGATGCGCACGGCCAGTACGAGGTCAACTTCGCCTACGCCGAAGCCCTGGCCACGGCCGACAACCTGATGCTGTTCAAGCTGGCGGCGCAGGCCATCGCCGAACGCCACGGCCTGGTCTTCTCCATGATGCCCAAGCCTTTTGCCAACCAGCCCGGCAGCGGCATGCATTGCCACGCCAGCCTATGGCAAGGCAGCGGCGACGACGCCCAGAACCTGTTCGCGCCCCACCGCAAGGATGGTTCGCTGGACAGAGCGGCCACCTTGTCACCCGTCGGCCGCCATTTCATTGCCGGCGTGCTGGACCACGCCGCGGCCTTGACCGCGCTGGCGGCGCCCACTGTCAACTCCTACAAACGGCTGACCGTCGGCACCTCCTTGTCAGGCACCACCTGGGCGCCGGCCTACGTGGCGCAGGGCCCGAACAACCGCACCGCCCTCGTGCGCACCTTGAACAGCCGCTTCGAGTGGCGCGCGCCCGACGCCAGCGCCAACCCCTACCTGATGCTGGCAGGCTTGATCGCCGCTGGTCTGGACGGCATCGAGCGCGAACTCGATCCGGGCCCCGACTGCGAGGAAGATCTGTTCGCGTTGACATTGGCCCAGATCGCCGAGCGCGGTATCGCCCTGTTGCCGCAGACCCTGGGCGGCGCGCTCGACGCACTCGAAGCCGACGCCACCGTCAGCGCGGCCCTGGGCGACACCCTCATGCACGAGTTCGTGGCCTTGAAGCGCGAAGAGCAGACGGCCTATGCGCGCCATGTCAGCGACTGGGAATTGCAGCGTTACGTGACGGCGTTCTGATGCCAGCCGCTGCGCCCGCACCGACGCGCTTCATCGACTCCCACACCGGCGGCGAGCCGACCCGGTGTGTGATCAGTGGCGGGCCTGATCTGGGCGGCGGCACGTTGTTCGAGCGCCGGCAGCTTTTTCGCGATGGGCACGACGCTTGGCGCCGCGCCCTGGTCTGCGAGCCGCGCGGCTCCGACGTGGTGGTCGGCGCGCTGCTGTGCGAGCCGCTCGACCCCACCAATGCCTGCGGCGTGATCTTCTTCAACAACGTCGGCTACCTCGGCATGTGCGGTCACGGCACCCTCGGTGTCATCGCCACGCTCGCGCACCTCGGCCGCATCACGCCGGGTGATCACCGCATCGAGACGCCGGTCGGCACGGTCACCGCCACACTGCACGCCGACGGCTCGGCCAGCGTCGCCAACGTGCCCTCCTATCGGTATGCCAAGCGGGTGGCCGTCGAGGTGGCTGGCCACGGCGTCGTCCATGGCGACGTGGCGTGGGGCGGTAACTGGTTCTTCCTGTGTGACGACCATGGCTACGAACTCGCCGCGAGCGCCGTCGGCGAGCTGACCGCGTTCGCGGTGCGCGTGCGCGAGGCCTTGCAAAAACACGCCGTGACCGGGCGTGACGGCGCCGAAATCGACCACATCGAACTCGTGGGCCCGGCTGCCGACATGGCAAACCATGCACGTAACTTCGTCCTCTGCCCCGGCGGCGCCTACGACCGCTCACCCTGCGGCACCGGCACCAGCGCCAAGCTCGCCTGCCTGGCGGCCGACGACAAGCTCGCGCCCGGCGCGATCTGGCGCCAGGAAAGCGTGATCGGCAGCGTGTTCAGAGCCAGCTACACACGGCCGGCTGCGCCGCTTGCCGGTGTGCCCGCGGAAGCCGTGCTGCCGCTCATTCACAGCCGCGCGCATGTCACGCTCGACGCGACCCTGGTTGTCGACCCCGCCGACCCCTTTGCGTGGGGTCTGGACTGACGCGTCCAGACGACACGCTCGGGTGCGAGCTTGAATCCATTCGTAGATTGCATATTTTATCCAATCACCCATAATGCGTCGCGACGGCTGGTGCTCAACATGACCGTCACGCCCCTCCCTTGCATCGAAAGGAACGACTGTGAAAGCCAAGATCGTGATCGCTATGGCAGGGGCGCTGTGCCTGCTGCTGTCGTCCGCCGCCCGCGCCGACAAGCTCGACGACATCATCGCCTCGGGCAAGCTGCGCTGCGCTGTTGTGCTCGACTTCCCGCCGATGGGATCGCGCAACGAAAAGAACGAACCCATCGGCTATGACGTCGACACCTGTAACGATCTCGCCAAGGCACTCGGCGTGAAGGCCGAGATTGTCGAGACGCCCTTCCCCGACCGCATTCCTGCCCTTGTCTCCGGCCGTGCCGACGTCGGCGTGGCCTCCACGTCCGACACCCTGCAGCGCGCCAAGACGATCGGCTTCTCGATCCCCTACTTCGCGTTCAAGATGGTGGTGTTGACCAAGAAGGGGGCCAACATCGGCACCTACGCCTCGCTCAAAGGGCGCAAAACAGGATCTGTCACCGGCACCTTCGAGGCGATCGCGCTGGAGAAAGACGTCAAGAAGTGGGCTGACTCGAAGGGGTCGTTCCGCGCTTACCAGACACAGGCGGACGTGTTCCTCGCGCTGGCCCAGGGCCAGATCGAGGCCACCGTCGTTACCTCGACCGTCGCGAATGCCACTGTGAAAGCCGGCAAGTACAAGGACCTGCAGGTGGGCGGCGACGCCCCCTATGACATCGACTACGTGTCGCTGATCGCGCTGCGCCAGGAGTACGGGCTGCTCAACTACCTCAACCTGTTCACCCACCTGCAGACCCGAACCGGCCGTGCGCAGGAGTTGTACGGGCAGTGGGTGGGCGGCACGATGCCCGATCTCACGGTGAAGGGCGTCTACCGCTGAGTGCCGACGGGGCCCGGCCGATTGGGCTTGCGGCCTCGCTGAGATCCTGTGCCAGACCATGAACTACACGTTTCACTGGCATCAGGCGTTCGAGGCGCTGCCGTCCATGCTGGGCGGCGCGTTGGTCACCATCGAAGTGGCCGTGCTGTCGATGGTGATCGGCACGGTCTGCGGCGTCGCGCTGGCGCTGGCGCGCAATACGAAGAACCGCCTGGCGCGCGGATTTGCCACGGTGTGGATCGAAACGGCGCGCAACACGCCGGCGCT
>JANNFB010000169.1:0-2375 GCA_031379365.1 Burkholderiales bacterium | reverse complement strand
CGGCCTGGCCTGCCTGACCAACATGCGCACGCTGCCCGGCACCATCGTGCTCAAGCCGCTGCCCGGCCTGCCCGTGGTGCGCGACCTCATCGTCGACATGACGCAGTTCTTCAAGCAGTACAACTCGATCAAGCCTTACCTCGTCAACGACACCCTGCCGCCCGAGAAAGAGCGCCTGCAGAGCCCGGAAGAGCGCGACGAGCTCAACGGCCTGTACGAGTGCATCCTCTGCGCCTCGTGTTCGACCGCCTGCCCGAGCTTCTGGTGGAACCCCGACAAGTTCGTCGGCCCGGCCGGCTTGCTGCTGGCGTACCGCTTCATCGCCGACAGCCGCGACCAGGACACTGCCGGACGCCTGGACGATCTGGAAGACCCATACCGCCTGTTCCGCTGCCACACCATCATGAACTGCGTCGATGTCTGCCCCAAGGGCCTGAACCCGACCAAGGCGATCGGCAAGATCAAGGAAATGTTGATGCGGCGCGCCGTGTGATGCTCAGCACGGGCGAACTCAACAAGCTCAAGTGGCGCAGCCGGCGCGGCTTGCTGGAGAACGACTTGTTCATCGAGCGCTTCTTCCGCCGCCATGGCGAAGCCTTGACTGAGCACAGCGCGTCAGGCTTCCAGGCCTTGATGGATCTCGCCGATCCCGACCTGCTCGACTTGTTTCTGGCCCGCCAGGAGCCGCAGGGCGCGCTCGACTGCGCAGCGGTCCATGAGGTCCTTCTGCTGATTCGCACCGATTCGATGACTGAAAGGCACTGAACATGACTCCCTCCGACGTCAAAGCCACGCTGTCCTTCTCCGACGGCAGCGCCAGCATGGAACTGCCGATCTACAAAGGCTCGGTCGGGCCCGATGTGATCGACATCCGCAAGCTCTACGCCCAGACCGGCAAGTTCACCTACGACCCTGGCTTCCTGTCCACCGCGGCGTGCAATTCCAGCATCACCTACATCGACGGCGACAAGGGCGAACTGCTTTACCGTGGCTACCCGATCGAGCAGCTGGCCCAGGGCTGCGACTTCCTCGAGGTGTGCTACCTGCTGCTCAACGGCGAGTTGCCCGACCTCACGCAGAAGGCCGATTTCGTCAAGCTCGTCACCAACCACACCATGGTCAACGAGCAGATGCAGTTCTTCTTGCGCGGCTTCCGCCGTGACGCCCACCCGATGGCCGTCATGACCGGCCTGGTCGGTGGCCTGTCGGCCTTCTATCACGACAGCACCGACATCAACAACCCGCGCCACCGCGAGATCTCGGCCATCCGCCTCATCGCCAAGATGCCCACCCTGGTGTCCATGGCCTACAAGTACGGCATCGGCCAGCCTTACATCTACCCGAAGAATTCGCTGTCCTACACCGCGAACTTCACGCGCATGATGTTTGCCACGCCGTGCGAGGAGTACGAACCCAACGACGTGGTGGTGCGTGCGCTCGACCGCATCTTCATCCTGCACGCCGACCACGAACAGAACGCCTCCACCTCCACCGTGCGCCTGTGCGGCAGCTCGGGCACCAACCCCTTCGCCGCCATTGCGGCCGGGGTGGCCTGCTTGTGGGGCCCCGCCCACGGCGGCGCCAACGAAGCCGCGCTGAACATGCTGGAAGACATCCAGCGCAACGGCGGCGTCGAGCGCATCGGCGAGTTCATCAAGCAGGTGAAGGACAAGAACAGCAACGTCAAGCTGATGGGCTTTGGCCACCGCGTGTACAAGAACTACGACCCGCGCGCCAAGCTGATGCGCGAGACATGCCACGAAGTGTTGAACGCCCTTGGCCTGCACGACGACCCGCTGTTCAAGCTGGCCATGGCGCTGGAGAAGATCGCCCTCGAAGACGAGTACTTCGTCGCGCGCAAGCTCTACCCCAACGTCGATTTCTACTCCGGCATCGTGCAGCGCGCCATCGGCATCCCCGTCTCGCTGTTCACCGCCATCTTCGCCCTGGCCCGCACCGTGGGCTGGATCGCTCAGCTCAACGAGATGATCGGCGACCCGGAGTACAAGATCGGCCGCCCACGCCAGCTCTTTGTGGGCTCCACGGCACGCACCGTGAAGCCCATCGGGGATCGTTGACCACCCCCGAAGCGGCTTCGCCGCCCCCCCCTCAAGGGGGCGGCGCTGGCGGCCTGGCCAAGCCAGATCCGCGGCGGCCGCCAGGACAACCGAGCGCGGTTGAAGTCTCGGGGTACACTAATGGCGTAGAACTACACAAGACCATCTTTTCTTGACGGTCTCTTCTGATCCCTGTCGTTGCCACTGGCCGACGGGCGCCCGGTTTGAATTCCCCAGGTGATTTTCTTGCGTGTCTCTGCACTGCGTCGGCATGTGCTGCGCATTTTTTTCACTTGTATAGGAATATTCATGAGCACC
>JANNFB010000147.1:0-2075 GCA_031379365.1 Burkholderiales bacterium | reverse complement strand
GGGGTCGTGGCGCAGGATGGAGCGCAGGCCGCGGGCGAAGGTCAGGCCCTTCTTCTCGTTGACGGGGATCTGCAGCACGCCGGCGAGCTGGTACTCGACCGGGTCTTCGATGGTGATGATCTTGTCGCGGCCGTGGTTGATCTCCGAGATCGCCGCGTACAGGGTCGTGGTCTTGCCGCTGCCGGTCGGGCCGGTCACCAGCAGCAGGCCATAGGGGTCGCGCGCCATGCGCCGAAACGCATGCAGGGTGGGCTCGTCGAAGCCGAGGGCATCCAGGCGCAGGCCGGCCACCTGGTCGGCCAGGGACTGCTTGTCGAGCACCCGCACCACCGCGTCTTCGCCGTGGATGCTGGGCATGATGGAAACGCGGAAATCGATCTCGCGGCCCAGCGCGCGAACCCGAAAGCGGCCGTCCTGCGGCACGCGCCGCTCGGCGATGTCGAGCTCGGACATCACCTTCAAGCGCGACAGCACTTGCTCGGCCAGCTCGCGGCCCTCGATGTTGCCGACCTGGGTGAGCGTGCCGTCGAGGCGGTACTTGATGCCCAGGCCGCCGGGGTGCGACTGGACGTGGATGTCGCTGACGCCGCTCTTGAGCGCGTCGTAGAGGGTGGAGTGCACCAGCTTGACAACCACGCTGGTGCCATCGCCGATCGACAGGATGGACAGGTCTTCCAAGTCGCTGGTGGCAGCGCCATCGGCGGCGGCCGCCGGGAGGGCGCCATCGAAGGCGCGCATGGCGTCTTCGTGGCGGGCCAGCCAGGCGGCGATGTCGTCGTCGGCGGCAAGGCACAGCTCGTGCTCGCCGAGCGGACGCTCACCGCACCAGGCCTGCAAGGCGTCGTCGAAGGGGTCGCTCAGCACCAGCAGCACCGCACCGGCTTGCCGTGCCGCCAGGCAGCTGCGGCGCGAGGCGTCGGCATAGGCGATCAGCTCGAAGGCCGGCTCGAGGGGAGCCAGGGCATGGCTGTCGAGCACGCGCAGCCTGAGCGCGCGGCCCAGCGCCGCCAGCAGGGCCTCGGGGGCCAGGCCCAGGTCGGTCTGCAGTGCCTGCGACACGGAGAGTTGCTCCCGCTGCGCGCGCAGGCGCGCCGCGCGGATCGCTGCCGGGGTGAGCATCAGGCTCACCATCTCGTCGTTCAACTGGCGTTCGGTCAGCGCGTTCATTGCAGGCTGCCCGCCAGCTCAAAGATCGGTGCGTACATCAGCAGCACGACGACGCCGATGATGATGCCGATGACGATCATCAGCAGCGGCTCGAACAGGCGGATGAACCACTCGATGGCCTGCGACACGTCTTCGTCGTGGAAGCCCGCAGTGCGCTCGAGCATCTCGCCCATGCGGCCGCTGCGCTCGGCCACGCGCAGCATGCGCAGCGACACGGCCGTCGTCAACTGGTGGGTCTCGAAGGCAGCGGAGATGGAGCGGCCCTGGCCGATGTCACGCCGCGCCGCGGCCAGCGAGGGCTGCAAGCTGGCGGGCAGGAGGCCAGTGACCATGTCGAGCGCCGTGACGATCGGAATGCCGGCCTGCTGCAGCATGCCCAGGGCGCGGTAAAAACGGGCCAGCTGATAGACACGCACGTATTCACCGATGCGCGGGATGCGCTGCACGGCCAGCGCCAGCGCGCGCTGCACGTCAGCGCGCCGCAGGGCATACACCACCGCCGCAACCATGGCGACTACCAGCAACAGCAATTCCAGGCCGTGGGCGTGAGCGAACTGGCCCCACTGCAGCAGCAGGCGCGACATCAGCGGCACACGGTCGCCGAGTTCGAGGAAGACCTGGCTGAAGCGTGGCACCACGTAGAACAGCAGGAAGGCGATCACCAGCCCGCCGACGCCGATGATCATGGCCGGGTAAATGGACGCCGCCACGATGCGCTTGCGCATGCGCTCGGCCTGGCTGCGGTAGGCGATGAAGCGCTCGATGGCCTCGGCCAGCGCGCCGGTGCGCTCGTTCGCGCGCACGCTGGCAACGTACAGCGGCGGGAACACGGCGGGTTGGTCTTCGAGCGCGGTGGACAAGGCCAGGCCCGTGGTCAGCAAGCCGTGCACGCGCATCAGCACCTGTTT